>JARLIH010000141.1 GCA_031291845.1 Isosphaeraceae bacterium
CTCGTCCCGGCCGAAGAGGACGAGGTAAAAGTCAATGTAGCTGCGCGGCAGGCTCCTGGTCTCCTTGCGAGTCTCTTTCAGGGCCGCCTGGAGGCGGTAGACCTTCATGTTGTGCGGGGTCCAGTCCGTCGCGGGAAGCCACTCGTGCGGACCTTGCACGACCTCGAGCCGGTCCTTTTCCCACTGCAAGAGCATCTGCTTCCGGTGGAACTCGGGGTCACGGAACTGGCGGTCAACCTCAGGCTTGCCCGTCCGCTGCGTCAACGTGAAGGACAGTTCATCGCGCGGGTCGGGCCAGCGGTCCCACAGGGCGACCTCGCTCGGTGTGACGGGGACGCTCGGCGGCGGCAGCAGCTCCTGCGGGTGGCGGAAGGTGAACCGCGGGACTTTAGGGTCCGGCGGGGGGACCAGCGTCAACCACGAGTTTGCCTCGTTGGGCGTGGGGGGCGGGCTCGGAATGCGCAGCGGTGCCGCGCCGTCGGGGGCGGGGCGGCGCTGGAGCACGTACTCACGCGTGGTGATGTGGCGCAGCCGCTCCTTGGGATCGGCCGAGATGGGCGACGTTGCGGACAGAGCCATCCGCAGCTCGGTGATCGATCCGCGCGCGTCGACCGTCGATTTGTCGACCCCGGCTTGCTTCGCGGCCGCCCCGGTGCCGGCCGGAGGCGGAGGTGTGAAGGTGAAATCGAGCTCGGCACTCACTGCCGTGTCGCCGGTCATCGCCAGGGCCGTCCGCCCGCTGATCGCGATCACCGCCACCCATTGTGCCCGCCCGTCACTCGCCTTCACTTCGCGCACGTCGACCAGCTTGGCCGACAGGGATCGCCCTCGTGCTGACGGGTCGCAAAGGAGCGCCCGTGCGGCCGAGGCGGGAATGGGCCAAGGGTCATCACCGACCCGGCTGGCCAAGCTGGGAAGGAGCCCTCGGAGGTCGGGGAGGAACATCTGGCGCGCGGCGAACAGGTACTCCTTTTCCGTGAGCTCGCGCTCCGTCAGGCTGAGGATCTGCGGCTCGTCGCTGATCCGGGGGTGATACCACACGGTCAGCCCTTCGAGCGGCCGGGCATCCACCGGCCGGGAACGGTCCGGGACGGGGCGGAAGGTGTCGTAGTGCCGTACGGCATCGAGCACGTCGCCGGCAGCGCCCGAGCCGACCCGCGCGGGACGTTCGGTGTAGATCGTGCGGAACGCGATCTCCGAGCGGTCGGGGGCCCCTTGCGCCTTCTCGGTCGTCCCCTTGATCGTCTCCAGGACAGCGACCCGGTAATGACTGAGGACCTCCGGCTTAGTCTTGTCCGGTTCCGTGGCGTAGCGCTCGATGAATTTGAAGCGCGTGCCCGGGTCCGCTACGGTCGCCGACCCTGACGCGCGGGGAGGAGGGTCGTCCGCCCTGCTGAGTCCGCCCTGGGCCGCTGCCAAGACCATCGCAAACACAACCGCGTTTCGCTCTCGCATGGCACGAAGCCTTGCCCTACGGGCCGGGATGGGTGTCAGGGTCGTCCGAGGTCTCAACCGCAGTTTTCGGCGACTCTACGCTCTCAATACGGCCTGTGGTCATCGAGCTTCCGTCGCCCAAAGTCGTCCGTTCACGGCTTCGGGGTCTCTTCTTTCCAGCGGAGCGACCCCACGAGCTGCACGTCCTGGTCGCCGAACGCCTTCGCGCTGGCCTCGGCGAGAGTGAACACGATGCCGAGCTGGTCGCCGTTGGGGGCCGCGGCGAGAAAGTAATCCCAGATGACGCCGAGGTTCCCCTTCCGGCCTTGAACGGCCACCTTGTAGCGGAAGCCGCCGGCTGGGTCCCCTTCGACTTCCCCCTCGCCCAGAAACTGGCCGAAGCCCTCTCCGATCGCCCGCCGCACGCCGTCGCGGAACTGACGGAGGTCCTGGTGCCGCCCTTTGCCGGCGTTCGGGCCGGTCGTCAGATTGCAATAAGCGACCACCTCACCACGGTCGAGACGCTTCAGCACGCTCTGGCGCAACGTCTCATGGTAGATGTGCCAGTCGCGGTCGTGGCGCACACTGTACTTGCCGTCCGGGGACAAGTGCACGAGCAGGAGACGCTCCGGGGTGATCTCCTCGGGAACCTCCTTGAGGACGCCGTCGGCGAGCGCGGCGGGAGTCTCGACGTCGTTCCGCTCGAGCGTCAGCGTGCTTTTGACGTCCAGGCCGTCTTCGACTTCTCCCGGTTTCCTGACTTCGTTGCGCGTGAGCTTCAGCTCGCGGATGCGCTCGGCCTTGCGGTCAAAGGTAAAGGAACCGGCGGCCTGGACCGTCCCCTCGCCGCCGCCGTAGCTCGCGCCCCGGATGGTGCCGGCGAACTTAACCTGGGCCTTGGCGTCGTCGAGCGCTTCGAGCGTCGCGTCCACCGAGTTGGTCGCGAGGACGTCATAGCCGCTCAGCCCCCGCGCCCCGTCGTTGCCGATGCGCCAGCGATCGCCGGCGACCACCGGCTTGTCGGGAAGCAAGGCGCCGAGCAAGAGCGGATCGCCCACGTCGTCCAGCAGGTCGAGCTCGGGGCGGGTGAGTGGGCCGGAGGGGCTCGCGACCACGACGTCTCCCTCGCGCCGTTCGGCCACGAGCAGGGCCACCTCAGGCCGCACGACGGCGGCCGACGGCCGCACTTCGCCGTTGATCGCGGCCGCGGCCTGGTTCACCCACCGCACCGCGCGGCGGGGTTGCCCGGCGGCGTCCGTCGCGACGACGCGCTCGGCGAAGTCGAGCCGCGTTTCGACCTTGAGCGTCAAGGGCTTGGCGGCCTTGACCTCCTTTTCGCCCGTGGGCGTGTTCGGGAGGAACAGGCCTTCCGCCTTGAGCGTAACGACCACGCGGGTTGCCCCGGCTTTCTCCGGCACCCGCTCGCGCAGCGCCACGGGCTCGGCCCCCCCAAGGCCCGCTCGTCCGGCGGCCAGTACCCCCAGCACGATCGCGCAGCACCGGATCTTGGCCATCCTTAGCTCCTCCCCGTGCGCGGCTTGCCCCCGACCCCGACACGCTTTCACTCTAGTGGTCTTCACCCGACCCTGTCAATTTCGCCTGGCTCGTTTCGTCCAGCCGCAACGACCGCTTTGTCTATAGGCCACGTACCAGATGTCGATAAAAGCACTTTCGCGGCGGCCGGCTTGACCCGTGGAAAGCGACCTTTCTCATTCGCCGCCGGGCAGTTCCGTCCAGAAAACTCGCACAGCAACAGAAACCTGGTGCACGATTTTTTGCGAAATACCAAAATTTCCGGTAGCAAAACGCGAACAAAACAGTAGCTTGAAACGTCTGTTTAAAACGAGCGTTCAAATTCGAGCGGGGCTTTGGAAACCATGGTTGAGAGGATGCTTGGAGGTGTTCCGGGGTTGGATCGATCCAAGGGCATTTGATTTGCGTAGAAAAGAGACCGAACCAAAGGGGGGTGGGCCGACTCTGGAAATTCCGAGGAAGCGAGTTGAATCCGCGTCACCCATGCCCGAAGTCGTTCGTAGTAGGGGGTGAAAAAACGACTCGAGTTGGGAATTGCAGCGCCTTCCGGAGCGGCGGGCGGCTCTTTTAAGAGTTAAGTTTCAGTGTGGGGGCCGTTGAATGTCGGCCCCGTGAGGGAGACTTGGGGGATGGGGAACACCTACTGCCATCCGGCGCTGAAACAGCTCAAGGAGCAGCAGGCGCGCTATGCCCCAAAGGAACGGCGACTCGAACAGATCGAACGTGCCGAGCAATTGCTCGCGGAGATCGAGCCTGAGAAGCGTTATCCGTACGAGTACCTGTGTTACCGGATCACCGGATTCCGTCCCGAGGGGGCGCCGGCGCTCATCCTGGGGGGTGACGAGGCGAGGCACGACCTCCGCCTCTTCGTCGAAGACCTGTCGGGAACGGTCGGCCAATCGGCCGAACAGGCGACCGAAGCCGTCTTGACCGTTGCCGAGGTGAGCAGTCGCTTCAACGTGTCGACCCGGACCGTGACGCGTTGGCGGCGGCAAGGGTTGGTGGCCCGTCGGTTCCTGATCAGCGGGCGCACCAAAGTCGGGTTCCTGGAGTCGAGCCTGAGCCGGTTCGTGGAAACGCACCGGGAACAGATCGACCGAGGGGGCCGGTTCCGACAACTGACTGACGCGGAGCGGGATGAGATCATCCGCCGCGCCCGTCGCATGGCGACCGTCGATCAGGGGGGCCTGATCGAGATCGCGCGGAGGATCGCACGAAAAATGGGACGCTCAACGGAAACTGTCCGCACGACGCTAAAAGCCTATGACCGCGATCATCCCGACCGCGCGATCTTTCCTCCTTCGACCGGTCCGCTCGACGAGGACGCGAAGGAACAGATCTACCGCCGTTATCGCGTGGGTGTGTCCGTCGAAGTGCTGGCCGGCCAGTTCAACCGCTCCCGCTCGAGCATCTACCGCGTGATCAACGAGATGCGCGCCCGGCGCATCCTGAGCACCAAGCTCGAGTACATGCTGCATCCGAGCTTCACCGACGTCGCCGCATACCCGGTGATCCTCGGCCCGATGCCTGAGCCGGCCGACGGCAAGGCCCCCCGCCGCACCAAGCCCCCCAAGGGCCTGCCCCCCTACCTCGCGAGCCTCTACGAGGTGCCGCTGCTCGGCCGTGAACAGGAAGCGCACCTGTTCCGCAAGATGAACTTCCTGAAGTTCCAGGCCAATCAGCTTCGCGAGAAGATCGACCCGGCCCGCGCCAAGACAACCGATCTCGACGAGATCGAACGGCTCCAGGAAGAGGCCCTCGCCGTCAAGAACCAGATCATCCGCGCGAACTTGCGGCTTGTGGTCTCGATCGCGAAGCGACACGTCGGACCGAGCAACAACTTCTTCGAGTTGGTCTCCGACGGCAACATGTCCTTGATCCGCGCGGTGGAGAAGTTCGACTACGCCCGCGGCAACAAATTCAGCACGTATGCGTCGTGGGCGATCATGAAGAACTTCGCCCGCACGATTCCCGAAGAAAACTACCGCCGCGACCGCTTCGTCACCGGCCACGAGGAAATGTTCGAGGCCGCAGCCGACAACCGCTCCGACGAGCACGAGCAGGAAAAGGCCCAGAAGCAACGGCAAGAGGCCGTCAAGGGTATGCTCGGCCGGCTCGACGACCGTGAGCGCAGGATCATCGTGAGCCGTTACGGGATCGGCGGCGTGCACGAGCAGACCCTCGAGCAGCTCGGCAAAGAGCTCGGAATCACCAAGGAGCGCGTCCGGCAGATCGAGTCGCGGGCACAGGACAAGCTGCGGCGGATCGCGAGCGAGGAGAAGATGGAGCTGCCGCTCTTGTGAACGATCCGCCTCTCCAGCGCAATCAATACGACGAAATGGGGCCGGCTTCCCGAGTCTAGGAAGTGCGGCCTTTTTTTCGTTGCCGAGGCCGCCCCGCCCGATCGGCGCGCGGTCCAAAACGCAATCGTTGGAGGGCCGGCCTTTGCCGGCCGCGCGAGGCGATGATTCCCTCTATTGCATGCGGAAAGGCTTCCCGGCCTGGTACAAGTCGAGTCTCTTCTGCTCGTCCCCGAGCACGACGTTCTTGAAGTTGTCGTTGTCCGAGACCACGGCTGCGAATCGTTCCATCGCCTTTCTTTGCCAGTCGACAGCGAGCCGGAAATTACCCTCTTCGGCGTAGGCGGCAGCCAGGATGGTGAGGACGTGGTGATCCTTCCCGTTGGTCAGTTCGTAAGCGCGGGTGGCTGAGGCGACGGCGGCCTTGCCATCGCGCAACGACGGCTCCGGGCACGTAGCCAGAATCCATGCCCGTTCTTGGTGAGCACTTACCAAGCCGGGGTAGCGCCGGGCCTGTTCGGTGAAGGCGGCGAGGGTGGCGGCTTGGCCTGGTCCCCGGGGCACCAACGGCCGCCGATCCGGTTCCTTGGGGTATGGCGGGTCGGGATCAACCGGGCGTCGTGGATGAGCGGCTGCACGTGCGTACTTGTTCTCGAGACGGGCAGAGAAAGAAACGATGGTTTGGACGTACGCGATCTGATGTTGCAACATATCGCGCCGAAAGGCGCGATCCGCAGCGCGGGCTTCTTCGGCTCTCGTGTCCCCCGGCCATTCGCGGGAATTCATTTCAATCGCTGCGAGGTCCGCGTGCCACGATCGGAGGGTCGCCGAGTAAGAAGCCTCGATCATTCTGTACCTTTCCGCTGCGCCGTGATAACGCCGCCACAGTTCCCAGGACCGCCAAGCGTCCAGCTCCCAGCCGAGGTAGAGGCCGACGAGGGCGATTGCCACCAGCGCCGTCCGTAGCCGAAACCGTCCGAGAGGAAGCCAGCGAAGCGGTACCTCGGCCCGCGTCGGTAGCGTCCCGCCGGACCATGTCACACTGAGCGCGGCGCTCAGGAGCACCAGGGCGAGAAGCAGAGCGGTCGCAACGAGCAGGTCTTCCAGGTCGAAGATCGAAATCAGCCCCGAGGGCGTCCGGGGGGCCATCAGGCCGTCGTCGGCCCACGACCGGATCCGCCGCAGGGGAGCATCTCCGGGATCGCCGACCCAGCCCAGCCAATCGGAATAAAGGCGCCTCGGCCGAGCCCCCCAGAGCGCGATCAGCAGCAGGTCCGCGATCAGGGTCAATCCGAGCAAGGCGGTGCGGCGAGTCGCCCAGCGCAGCCCCATGGTGCGGTCCTCATCACCGGTGGCAAGCCCCCACGGCCAACAACGAATCAGCACTACAATAATCATTGCGACATGATACACACAAGATCTCCGGCAGCGAGCTCGAAGCGGTTCCCTTCGGCGGCCCGCGCGCCCGATGGAGATCACGCCCCGGACCGGGCTGGCGGCCTGGCGCGCGAACGCGGCCGGCCCCGCCGGGAGCCGGCCAAGCACGAATTCGAAAAACGGCACGGCCTCCGCTTGCCGCCATGGGGGACTTGCCGTTACCATGACCGTGGTTCGCTGCCTCATGCATTGCACGCTCGACCGCGTCCTATCGCCGGTACTGTCGGCGATGGAGCCACGCGGTCGTGTTTGCTGGCGGCGCGCCGAACCGGGACCAGTCGCGTGGTGTCGACTTGATCGCTCCGGCCGTGAATTTCGCGCGCTGGGCGGAAAAGTCTCTTGCCTCAGGCGATCTCGCCGGTATAGTAGAAATTTCACGGCCTTTGTGGTCGCTGGCGTAGCTCAATCGGCAGAGCACCGGTTTTGTAAACCGACGGTTGTGAGTTCGACTCTCACCGCCAGCTCTGTCCGGCGAGTCGTCGGACTGAGGGCGTGAGCAAAGGCAATCACGGGGCATCGCGACGGTCCCGAGGGCGCTCGCTCGTCAAGGGTGGATACCCAAGCGGCCAAAGGGGCCAGACTGTAAATCTGGTGGCTCTGCCTTCGCAGGTTCGAATCCTGCTCCACCCATCAGCCGCCCCGTTTGGTCGGGCGGCGGATGCTTGCAAGACAGACCGAAGCCGTTCCCATCGGGAAAGGGCACCACGTAGTCCAGCCAGCCAATCTTTTCCGCGGGTGTAACTCAATGGTAGAGTACCTGCCTTCCAAGCAGGCTACGTGGGTTCGATTCCCATCACCCGCTCTCGGGCGCGGCGTGGGGCGGTCGAATGGCCCCCGTCCTGGCAGGGAGGGCCGGCTTCCCGGGCCGAGCCGTTGAAGGACCAAAAGGCACGGAATCGTATACGCTGCCGTGGCTCAGTCGGTAGAGCGCGTCCTTGGTAAGGACGAGGTCCTGGGTTCAAATCCCAGCGGCAGCTTTTGGGTCAGTGGCCCAAAATCGGAAGTGTGAGCGTCTTCTCCTGGCCCAGGCGCTGGGGGCGGAACAAGACGGTTGAAACGCGTGTGGGGCGGCTGGGCGGTCCCCGCCACCAGATTTGACCTCAGGGATGCCGCGAGGCGTAAAGCAGAGCAATGGCTAAGGAAACCTTCACCAGAACCAAGCCGCACGTCAACGTGGGCACGATCGGACACATCGACCACGGCAAGACCACCCTCACGGCCGCCCTTCTCGCGGTGCTCGCCGCCCACGGGCAGGCGAAGGCCAAGGCCTACGCCGACATCGCCAAGGGGGGGACGGTCCGCGACGCCAACAAGACCGTCACCATCGCCGTCTCCCACGTGGAGTACGAAAGCGACAAGCGGCACTACGCCCACATCGACTGCCCGGGTCACGCGGACTACATCAAGAACATGATCACCGGCGCCGCCCAGATGGACGGCGCAATCCTCGTGGTCTCGGCGGCCGACGGCCCGATGCCCCAGACCCGCGAGCACATCCTGCTGGCCCGCCAGGTCGGCGTCCCGGCGCTGGTCGTCTTCCTCAACAAGATCGACCTGGTCGACGACCCCGAGCTGCTCGAGCTGGTGGAAATGGAGCTGCGTGAGCTCCTGACCCACTACAAGTTCCCCGGCGACGAGATCCCGATCACCCGCGGCTGCAGCCGCCCGGCGCTCGAGAACCCGACCGGCCCCGAGGCGCAGGCGATCCTCGACCTGGTCAAGACCATGGACGAGTACATCCCCGAGCCGGTCCGGGCGGTCGACAAGCCGTTCCTGATGCCGATCGAAGACGTGTTCTCGATCAAGGGGCGCGGTACCGTCGGCACCGGCCGTATCGAGCGCGGGATCATCAAGGTCGGCGACGCGGTCGAGATCGTCGGCTTCGGTGCCAACAAGAACTCGGTCGTCACCGGCGTCGAAATGTTCCAGAAGACGCTCGACCAGGGGCAGGCCGGCGACAACGTCGGCATCCTCCTCCGCGGCGTGGAAAAGACCGACCTGGAACGCGGGCAGGTCGTCTGCAAGCCGGGCTCGATCACCCCGCACACGAAGTTCGAGGCCGAGGTCTACGTCCTTTCAAAGGACGAAGGTGGCCGCCATACGCCGTTTTTCAAGGGCTACCGGCCGCAGTTCTACTTCCGCACGACCGACGTGACGGGCTCGGTGCTCAACCTGCTGTCGGAAGACGGCAAAGAGGCCGAGATGTGCATGCCGGGCGACAACATCAAGATGACCGTCGAGCTGCACACGCCGATCGCCATGGAAGAGAGCCTCCGCTTCGCCATTCGCGAAGGGGGCAAGACCGTCGGCGCGGGCGTTGTGACCAAGATCCTGCAGTAATCCGAGAGCGCAGCAAGGCGACGTCCGCCGGCAATCGGGCAAATGGTGCGGCCCCGCCCCGGAGTTCGGGAGCAGGGGCCGCGCCCTGCTTTGCCGGTGGAGCCGGAAACACCCGATGGTGACGCGAAGCGATACGGGAGCGGCTGATGCGTGAGTATGTTTGGCTGGAGTGCACTGGCTGCGGCGACCGGAACTACCGGGTCCAGAAAGAGACCCGGGGGGCCGACCGCCTCGATCTGAAAAAATACTGCCGGCGCGAGCGCAAGCACACGCCGCACAAGGAATCGCGGAAGAAGTAAACGAACGGGGATGACTGCGAGTTTTCCGGCGCGGGGCGTCCGGTGTGTTGCGGCAGCGCTCTCGTCCGTTGGAATTCCCTCGGTCGCGCGTTCAGGTTTTTGGCTGGCTCAGCGCTCGCACCGGGGGCGGATTGCAATACGAGCGTAGCTCAATTGGTAGAGCACCGGTCTCCAAAACCGGCGGTTGGGGGTTCGATTCCCTCCGCTCGTGCTTCTCGACCGGGAGGTCCCGGCACCACCGAAGGCCCGGGAGAGCGGTCTGAGCCGGCCTCCCCGGCTGTTGTTGCTGAGGACCGTTTGAAACGGGGGCAGATCGAAAGCTATGGGCAAAGTTAAAGATGAGATTTCTGCCTCCAAGCCGTCGAAACCCTCGAAAGGGGGGCAAGGCAGCGAGACGAAGCGCCGCGTGCTGCAGTTCTTCGCCAACTTGCTGGACACGCAACTTTACAAGCCGAGGCAGGGGTGGTACGCCCGTCTCTATACGGCACTTGGTCTTGGGATCATCCTCGTGCTGGGGCTCTGGCGGCTGCACGAGACCTTGATGACGGCCTCGCTCGCCACCCGCTACGGCGTCCCGGCCGTGGTCGGGGCGGTGCTCGGCTGGGTGGTGTTTCGCCTGGTGCAGTACCCGCCGTTCGTCGAGTTCCTGATCGCCACCGAAGCCGAGATGAACAAGGTGTCGTGGACGAGTAAGGACGACCTGTACCGCGCGACTAGCGTCGTGCTCGCCACGGTCGTATTGATGTCGGTCTTCCTCTTTGGGGTGGACTGGCTCTGGTCGAACCTGCTCCAGTTGATCGGTGTGCTGAAGTTCGGAGGCGGTGGCAGTTTCGGCTCGACAGCTTGATCGAGAGGGAGCACGCCGGCGCGGCTCCCTCGCCTGCCTGGATCTTCCTTCCCCCTGCAGCGTGCTTGGTGTTGAGTCCGCGTACCGGAAGGCCGATTTCTTTTTCCCCACGCGTGGCATCGCATGAGTCATCCGACCGACGACAATCCCGAAACGGGCGACGCGGGCCACCATGAGCCCGTCGTGGTGGAGGAGCTGACTCCCGACGGCGGCGCTGCCTACCCGAAGGAGGCCGCTGCCCCGGCCGCTTCGGCACCGGCGGCGCCGACGCCTGCTCCCGCCGCGCCCGTGACCGACGACGAGGACGAGGAGAAGCCGGAGCTGGTCTGGTACGTCCTGAAGGTCCAGAGCTCCCGTGAGGACACGATCCGCGACGCCCTCGAGCGGCGGGTGAAGATCCAGGGGCTCCAGAGGTACTTCGGACGGATCGTGGTGCCGACCGAGAAGATCACGGAGATCCGTAACAACAAGAAGCGGATCGTGGAGCGGAAGACGTATCCCGGCTACATCATGGTCGAGATGGAGCTGAACGAGAAAACCTGGTTCGTCGTCCGCGAAACGCCCGGCGTCGGTGACTTCGTGGGTGCCCATGGCACGCCCACCAAGATGACGGGGGACGAGGTCGACAAGATGCTCGGCCAGCAGGTCGAGCCGGGGCGGCCCGAGACGCCGAAGGTTCGGATTAACGTCGAGCGCGGCGACCGCGTGAAAATCAAGGATGGGCCGTTCGAGAACTTCGAGGGGTCCGTCGAGGAAGTGATCGAGGCCCGCGGCCTCGTCAAAGTGATGTTGATCATCTTTAACCGGCCGACGCCGGTCGACCTCGAATACTGGCAGGTGGAACGGATTTAGGGGCGTTCCCCGGTACTTGTCTTTAGTGGGTACAAACAACGCATTCCTTCCATGGGTGCGTCGCACGCGCCTTTCGGATAAAGTCGGCAATCCAGCAATCCTCTGAAGTGAAGGCGGTCGGGCCATGGCCAAGGTGATGACGGCGAAGGTGAAACTGCAGTGCCCCGGCGGGCAGGCGACCCCCGCCCCCCCGGTCGGGCCGGCGCTCGGCCAGCACGGGGTGAACATCGGTCAGTTCGTGATGCAGTTCAACGAACGGACCAAGGAGATGAAGGGGACCACCATCCCCGTCGAAATCACGATTTACAACGACCGGTCGTTCGAGTTCATCACCAAGAGCCCCCCGGCTGCCGTGCTGCTCAAGCAGACCGCGGGCATCGCTTCGGGCTCGGCCGAGCCGCACAAGACGAAGGTGGGTACGGTCACGCTGGAGCAGGTGAAGAAGATCGCCGAGACGAAGTTCAACGACCTGAACGCCCGCGATATCGAGCATGCGTGCCGCATCATCGCCGGCACCGCCCGGAGCATGGGGATCGAGGTCAAGGGTTGAGCGCGCACGAGCGAGGGGAAACCTTGCCGTTCTTGGTATGCGCCCGTCGCCGGATCGCGACGGGCGGCTAGCTCAGTGGTCAGAGCAGACCCCTTATAAGGGTCGGGCGAGGGTTCGATTCCCTCGTCGCCTACTCAAGTAAAGGTGTCTTCCTCGGAGTGCCGGTGCGACCGCCCGCCGGCCGGACGACAAGTGACGGCGGCAGCCCTCCGGAAAGGAGCGCGTTAATTGGCCCGGTATCATTCGAAGCGCTATCGCGCACTGAGCGAGAAGCTCAAGTCCGCGGACCCGCTCACGCTTCCTGAAGCCGTGAAGCAACTGAAGGGGTTCGGGACGACCAAGTTCGACCAGACCGTCGAGGTGTCGACCAACCTCGGCATCGACCCCCGGCAGAGCGACCAGAACGTCCGCGGTTCGGTCGCGTTGCCGCACGGCATCGGCAAATCCGTCCGCGTCGCGGTGTTCGCCCAGGGCGAAAACGCCGAGAAGGCGACCGCCGCGGGGGCCGACATCGTCGGCGGCGACGACCTGGCGCAGAAGATCAAAGGCGGGTTCATGGACTTCGACGTGGCCCTGGCCACGCCGGACATGATGGGCGTCGTCGGCCCCTTGGGGCGCGTGCTCGGCCCGCGCGGGCTCATGCCCTCGCCCCGCTCCGGTACCGTCGCCACCGACATCACGTCGGCCGTGAAGGAGTTCAAGGCGGGCAAGATCGAGTTTCGCAACGACAAGGGGGGCAACGTCGCCGCCCCCGTCGGGAAGCTCAGCTTCTCCGACACGCAGCTCCTGGAGAACATCCAGACTTTCTTGAACCACCTGCGCACGGTCAAGCCGGCGGCCGCCAAGGGGACTTACATCCGCTCGGTCACCATCTCGGCCACCATGAGCCCGGGCATCCGGGTCGTGGCGTAACGCACGGAGGCCGGGGACCCCGGACCGAACGATGAGTAAATACGTAAAAGAAATGATGATGGACCAGCTCAAGTCGGAACTCGACGGGAGCCGGTCGTTGTTGCTGCTCGATCTCAAGGGGCTGGACGCGATCACCGAGTTCCAGTTCCGGCGCGACCTGCGCAAGAAATCGATCAAGATGCGGGCGCTGAAGAACAGCCTCGCCCGGCGCGTCTTCACCGACATGGGGATGGACGGGCTCTCGAAGTTCCTCGAAGGCCCGTCCGTGGCCGTCTGGGGTGGGGCGGGGGTCGCCGAGCTGGCGAAGGAGATCTCCGACCAGGTCAAGAAGCTCAAGAAGCCCGAGATCAAGGGGGGGGCGGTTGACGGCGTCGTCATCGGTCCGGCCCAGGTCGAGGACATCACGAAGCTTCCGAGCCGCGAGGCCCTGATCGGTCGCGTCGTGAGCATGGCCCTGTCGCCGGCCCAGCGGGTGGTCTCGCTGGCCAACGCTCCGGCCGCCGGCCTGATGAGCCAGCTCAAGACGCTCTCCGAGGGCGCGCCCGACTCCGATGGGGGGGAAGCGGAAGCTCCCCCGGCCGAAGCGGCCGGTGCTTGAGCCGTCCCGAAACAACGAGGCGCCCGCCGCGCCTCCCGCGCAGTCGACAACCGTAGGGTGCGTCCCACGCACCATGTTCCCTTGAACGATCGATGGACCAAATGCCACAGTGGTGCGGCGCACGCACCCGACGAGAGCGATAAGGAAAGGAACTGACGACTCATGTCCACCGCGGAAGCCCCGACGTTTGCCGACAACATCAAGACCCTGGGCGACTCGATCGTCAAGCTGACCGTCCTCGAGGCGAAGGCCCTGGGTGACTACCTCGAAGTGATCCACGGGATCAAGCCCGCGGCGGCGGCGGTTGCCGTTGCTGCCGGCCCGGTTGCCGCCGGCCCGGCCGAGCCCGTCGCGGCTCAGACCGAGTTCAACGTCTCGCTCGAGGCCTACGCCGCCGACAAGAAGATCGGCGTGATCAAGGTCGTTCGCGCCATGACGGGCCTGGGTCTCAAGGAAGCCAAGGACCTGGTCGAAGGCGCGCCCAAGGACGTCAAGACCGGCGTCTCCAAGGAAGAAGCGGAGAAGTTCAAGAAGGAGCTCGAAGAGGCCGGTGGCACCGTCAAGATCAAGTAACGCTTCCGGGCCCCGGCGGCCCCATGAGCTACACAACCGATTTGATGGAGTGTTCCCGGCGGCCCCACGCGACGAGTCCACGCACGTGGCGTGGGGCAAGCCGAACCTGACCCTTGACCAGCACTCGCCCCGGCGCCGGTTGAATGCTCAACCGGACGCCGGGGTGTCTCGGCGCGCGGGCGGCGGAGACGGTATCGTTCCCTGGACGGACGCTCGTTCTCCTGGCCGGTGGCAGGGCCCGTTTTGGGGGCCTTCCTTTCGCAACCGGCCGCCCGCGGCCACCCTTCGCCCCTTGAGGAGCGCGACCTAAATGCCCACCGCGAGCACCGTGCGGCGAATCACCCCGCCCGTTCAGCGCAATTTCGGCCGGATCTATGACGTGTTTCCCGTGCCCGATCTGACGGAGATCCAGACCCGCAGCTACGAGCGCTTCCTCCAGGCCGACATTCCGGCCGAGGAGCGCACCGACTCCGGGCTCGAGGGGGTCTTTCGGGAGATTTTCCCGATCGAGAGCTACGACAAGACGCTCAAGCTGGAATACATCAAGTTTGACCTGGGCAAACCGCGCTACGAGCCCGACGAGTGCCGCCAGCTCCGCCTGACCTACGGGCGCCCCTTGCACGTCTGGCTCCGTCTGAACAAGGGGGAGACCGCCATCGAAGAGTCGGTCTACCTCGGCGACATGCCGATCATGATCGGCGGCGGCGAGTTCATCATCAACGGCGCCGAGCGCGTCGTCGTCAGCCAGCTCCACCGTTCCCCGGGTGTCGACTTCGTCGTCGAGATCGAGGCGGGCGACCGCAAGCTCCACGCCTGCCGCGTCATCCCCGAGCGCGGGAGCTGGATCGAGCTGCAGGTCACCAAGAAGGAGACCCTCGGCGTCCGCATCGACCAGTCGGGCAAGTTCTCGTCGATGACCCTGCTGCGCGCGATGAGCCCGGAGTTCTCGTCCGATGAGGCGATCCTCGCGGCGTTCTACGAGACCGAGGCGATCAAGACCGGGGCCAAGGACGCCGCCGGCAAGCTCGAAGGCCGGATCGCCTGTGGCGACGTCGTCGACCCCCAGACGGGCGAGGTCCTGATCGACAGCGGCACGACGATCTCCAAGACGACGGCCCAGGTGCTGGCCGACGCCAACCTCGGCGACATCACCGTTCTGAAGGACACCAAGGACCCGCTCATCCTGCAGTCGCTCCAGGAAGACCCGACGACCGACCACGAGAGCGCGCTGCTCCGCATCTACCAGCGGCTGCGCCCGGGCAACCCGCCGCAACTGGAGAAGGCGAAGGAGCTGTTCCACGAGAAGTTCTTCGACACCAACCGCTACCGGCTCGGCAAGGTCGGCCGGTTCCGGATCAACCGCAAGTTCAGCCAGGACATCCCCGAGGACCGGATGACCCTGGACCCGGTCGACTACGTCAATGCGATCCGCTACATCCTGAACTTGCGCAAGGGCAAAGGGCACGTCGACGACATCGACCACCTGGGCAACCGCCGGCTCCGGACGATCGACGAGCTGGCCGCCGACGAGCTGCGCAAGGGCTTCCTGAAGCTGCGCCGGACGGTGCAGGAGCGGATGAGCCTGAAGGACGCGGAGGACATGACCCCGCGCAGCCTGATCAACCCCAAGAGCATCAGCGCCGCGATCGAGTACTTCTTCGGCCGTGGGGAGCTGTCGCAGGTCGTCGACCAGACGAACCCGCTCGCGCAACTGACCCACGAGCGCCGGCTGTCCGCGCTGGGCCCGGGCGGTTTGAACCGCAAGCGAGCGGGCTTCGAGGTGCGCGACGTGCACATCTCGCACTACGGTCGCATCTGCCCGATCGAGACGCCGGAAGGGACGAACATCGGCTTGATCAGCTCGCTCGGGATCTACGGCGGGGTGGACGAGTACGGCTTCCTCGTCACGCCGTACCGGCAGATCAAGAACTCGCACCGCACCGAGAAGGTCGTCTGGATGCGCGCCGACGAGGAGAGCGAGGCCTACCTTGCGCCGGCGGACGCCCCGATGGACGAGAACGGCAAGCTCAAGGGCCCGTCGGTCATCGCGCGCTACCAGACCGACTTCCACACGATCCCCATCGACCAGGTCCAGTTCATGGACATTTCCCCCAAGCAGATGGTGGGGGTGTCGGCCGGCCTGATCCCGTTCCTGGAGCACGATGACGCCAACCGCGCGCTCATGGGTTCGAACATGCAGCGGCAGGCGGTGCCGCTCCTGGTGGCGGAGCCGCCAATCGTGGCCACGGGGCTTGAGAAGTCGGTCGCCATCAACTCGGGCATGATCGTGCGGGCGCAGCAGGACGGGACCGTCACCTACGTGGATTCGAACCGGGTGATCCTCGACCACAACGACATCTACAAGCTGCGCAAGTACGTCGGCCTGAACGAGCGCACCTGCCTGAATCAGAAGCCCGTCGTGCAGCTCGGTCAGAAGCTGAAAAAGGGGGAGATCATTGCCGACGGCGCCGCGACCTACAAGGGGGAGCTGGCGCTCGGACGCAACGTGCTTGTCGGCTTCATGGCGTGGGACGGCTACAACTTCGAGGACGCGATCATCATCAGCGAGCGGCTGGTGAAGGAAGACGTCTACACCTCGATCCACATCGAGGAGTTCGAGATCGAGATTCGCGAGACGAAGCTCGGTCGCGAGGAGTTCACGCGCGACATCCCGAACGTCTCGGAGAAGGCGCTCCGGAACCTCGACGAGAACGGGATCGTCCGGATCGGGACGTACGTCAAGCCGGGTGACATCCTGGTGGGCAAGGTCGCGCCCAAGTCGAAGAGCGAGCTGACGCCCGAGGAAAAGCTGCTCCACGCGATCTTCGGCCGCGCGGGCGAGGACGTGAAGAACGACTCGCTGGAAGTGCCGTCGGGTGTGGAAGGCATCGTCATCAACACCCAGCGCTTCAGCCGCCGGATGAGCCTCAATGAGGAAGAGCGCAAGGCCTTCGAGAAGGAGCTGAAGGACACCGAGGCCGCGGAGAACGTCAAGATCGCCGAAGAGTACAAGGGATTGATCAAGGCGCTCGAGGAAGCCCTCGGCGGCCCCGTGATCAACCCGGCCACCGGCAAGCCCTTCGGCCGCAGCAAGGACTCGAAGGAGCTAGCCGAGGAGAGCGAGCAGTTCAAGCTCGAGGCGATCGACCTTCGCAGTCCCGAGAAGACCGAGGCTGCGCGCAAGGTCGTCCGCCAGTACGCCCCGAGGATCGAGGCCCTGCGCGACGAGAAGGAGCGGAAGCTCAACAGCCTCAAGCGGGGTGACGAGCTCCCCTCGGGCGTGCTCCAGATGGTCAAGATTTACATCGCGACCAAGCGCGTCATTTCGGTCGGCGACAAGATGGCCGGCCGGCACGGCAACAAGGGGGTGATCGCCAAGATCCTCCCCGAGGAGGACATGCCGTTCCTCGCGGACGGGACCTCGGTCGAGATCTTGCTGAATCCTCTGGGCGTGCCCAGCCGTATGAACGTGGGCCAGATTCTGGAGACCCACCTGGGCTGGGCCGCGGCCAAGCTCGGGTTCCAGGCCATCTGCCCCGTCTTCGACGGCGCGAGCGAGGAAACGATCCACCAGTGCCTCAAGGACGCCGGCCTGCCCGAGAACGGCAAGGCCCAGCTCTACGACGGCCGCACGGGGGAACGGTTCGACCAGAAGGTGACGGTCGGCTATATTTATATGCTGAAGCTGCACCACCTTGTCGACGACAAGATCCACGCC
>JARLIH010000142.1 GCA_031291845.1 Isosphaeraceae bacterium
CAACCTAGGGGTCAGAAGGGCTGGAATCGATCCGCCCCGGCGGTAACCGGGGCGGATTCACCCATAACAGATGGAGCCGACACTCGGATTTGAACCGAGGACCTGCTGTTTACGAAATCCGAGGTGGGGTTATCCGTTCGAGCGTCCCAACGAGGATATGGACCCCCCAAGCAACCCGGATTCCCTAGCAGATGGTAGGGATGCTAGGGATTGGTAGGGCGAGGGCGGTCAGTTGGCACGCAGCTATAGTTGCGTGTGCAACTATAGTCCCAGGGGTTTGGACGGGTCGACGTCATCCAGACGGCTTGACCGATAACCGACGGACAGGAGACCAATGATGGTTACATGGGGCGAGTTCGCGGCTGCAGCCCCTGACATTGCGGCAAAGGGCAAGGCGCTCCTGTACCGAACCGGACACGGCGAAGCGCTCCTGGTGACCGTTCGTGGTGACGGCGCTCCCCAGGCCCACCCGATCTCGGTGGGCGTCGTCAACGGCGGGCTCTACGCGTTCATCCTCCCGTCACCGAAGCTGCGCGAACTCGAGCAGGACGGCCGGTATGCCCTCCATGCCCACTTCGACCCCAAGGTTCCCCACGAGTTCCTCATCCGTGGCCGGGTTCGACGCGTCGACGACGGGACGCGGGCCATCCTGGCGACCGACTGGGACTGGAGCGTCGGCAACGCGCCGGCCTTCGAATTCCTCGTCGAGGACGCCTTGTACGGCGAGCGGGCAAGCGCCGACGACTGGCCGCCGAAGTACGCCGCCTGGCCCGGAGTGACCAAGGGGACCGACTGAGTCGCGGATGTGCGTCCAGCCCCAGCACCATCGGGGGATCGTGCCCAGCCCGCGGCGTCGTACGGATGCCTGGCCGGCCAACTGGGATCGATCGCGCCGGGTGCCCCTGGGACCATGCCCTCACGTGGCCGTCCTGCCCGGGCCCGCATCAGGTCAGGGCTTGATCGGCACCTGCGGGAGCTGACCTCGCTGTCGGGCACGATGGCGGGCCGCCTTGGCTCGGTTACCGCAGCTGGCCATGCTGCACCAACGCCGACGCCCGGTCGGTGAGGTGTCCTCGAAGACCCAGCGGCACCCGTCGTTCGCGCAGATCCGGAGCCGCACTGTCTCGCCGACGGCCACCGCCTCGACGAGCGGAGCAGCGAGCTGAGCCAGCGCATCCTCGAGCGGGTCTCCGAGGTGGCGGTGGCGTGCCTCCAGGGCACCATCGGTGAGCACGAGCTCGACGACACTGTGGGCGCGAAGGAGCGTATTGACGGTCGCAACCGCGGACGCCGTGGCCGGCCGCCCGGCCACGATCGACTCGACGACCTCGCGGAGCGCGGCGCGGGCGGCCCGCATGTGGGCGAGCAGGTGGTCTTGCCGGGTGATGTTCGCGAGAGCGAGCGGCCGCGCTTCGACCGGGTAGAGGAGACCGTGCTCGACGAGCCACGCGCTCGCGTCGTTGAGCGTCGAGAGGTGCTCGACCGGTCCCCCGCTGCCGTCGAGCTCGGCGGTGTTCAGGAAGTCGAGCGTCGTCTCGATGGACGCCGAGTGTCGGTGGTCCTCGTGTTCAATCTCGTCCATTGGTAACCACTCTAGTCGCTTGACGGGTTACGTGCAAGCGGCTATGATCTGGTAACCACAGCGACGGTCAATAACGGTTACGAGATCGCCGCCACAGGGGGGATCGAATGATGGGTATAGCGCTCGTCTGGGTCGTCCTTCTCACGACCCTGCTCGCAGCCCTTGGTGCGGCGGCGGTCCTGCACGGAGCCGACAGCCGTGACTCGTTCGCCGACGATCGGCGTCGTTGAGCCTCGGAGGGTTCATCTGATGTGGCAGACCCACTACGACCTGGTCCTCTTGCGAATGCGCGAGCTCGAGGCGGAGGCCGAGACGCGTCGGCGGTGGCAGCTCGAGGATCGCTGGAACGGCCAGGCATCGGCGCCCGTCGGAGGCCCGAGTCGGGCACGGTCCGGCGCCGCCCGGGCAGCCAGGCTGGTCAGCCGCGCGGCTGATCAGTTCGCCGTCTGGCTCGGTGGAGGCGTTCCCGTCGAGCCCCGCCCGGATCGATCCCTGCGCGGCGCCTGATCCCCGACCGCGGGCCGTCGCCGTCCGTCCGGCGACCACGCCGACCCGCCCGACCCACCACAGAACAGTCACGTTTTCGATGCCATCCGAGCGGTGGATCGTGCTGGTGATCTTGGCCGCAGGTCCCGGTTACATGTCGAAGGACAGATGTTGCGTTCGAGTCCGGTCCGTCGGCTAGACTCGGCCGCGTGCTAGAGGGCCCGCGTCGCGCGTTCTCGCTGCCCCACGCCGCGCCAACGATCATCCCGGCCACGGAACTCGGTGGAGTCGCGGCCCTGAAATGTGGACGGGTCGTGCTCCTTGCCGATCAGTCAGGCGACGTGGTGCTCGATTCCGGCGGCCTGGGGCTCTACGTGGGCGACACGCGAATGTTGTCGTGCCTCGTCCTGTCGGTGGGGGGCCAGCGGCCGGTCCTGCTTCGGTCGGACCCCGGCGGAGCCGCCCACGGCACCATCGTGCTCACAAACCGTGGCCTTGGCCCCGTCCCGGGCAGGAAGCCGTCGCGGGCGGGGAGACTCAGCTCCCGCTCGATCGGGATCGTGCGGGAGCGTAGGGTAGATGGTGGACTGCACGAACGCCTAACGCTCGCCAACTACACAGACGCCGCCACGGTGCTCGCGGTCGACCTGCTCATCGACGCCGACATGGCCGACATCTTCGAGGTTCGCGGGTTCGTCCGCGCCCGACGCGGCCAATTCCGCCCGATCGAGGTGGACGAGGGCCAAGCCGACTTCGAGTACCGGGGCCTGGACGGACGAACCTTCCGCACGCGAGTGACGGTCCCCGGGGCCCGAGTCGAGCCGGCGCCCCGCGGCGCTGGAGCCGCCCTCCGGGTTCGCTGGCGACCGAGGATCGGGGCGGGGGCGCGGGCCGCGCTCGAATGGTCGATCCTGCCGGACATCCTTGAAGCTGGTGCGAGCGAGGACGCGGGCGCCACGACGGTGTCGGCAGAGGACGTCGTGGCGCCTTCTGTCCCGCAGGCAGCTGGCGCCGGCTCCGGGGGTCGAGCGACCATCGAAGCGGCAGATGGCCTGCGCAACGCGACGGAGATCCGCTCGGACAGCCCGGCATTCGACCGCGTCGTTGCCCGGAGCATCGCGGACTTGGGCCTCCTCATCACGCCCGGGCCCGGCCCGGATCAGCGATTCCTAGCCGCCGGCATCCCGTGGTTCACGGCGCTGTTCGGTCGTGACGCCATCCTGGCCAGCCTAGGGGCGCTCCTCGTGGACCCCAGTCTGGCCGTCGATACGCTGCGCGTGCTCGCCAGCCTCCAGGCCACCACCGACGATCCGGCCCATGACGCCGAGCCTGGCAAGATCCCGCACGAGGTGCGGGGGGGCGAGATGGCCCGGACCGGCGAGGTGCCATTCGGTTGCTACTACGGATCGGCGGACGCGACGCCGCTCTGGCTGATCCTCCTCGGCGAGACATACGACTGGACCGGCGACCTCGGGCTCGTCGAGGGGCTCTGGCCGCATGCCCTTGCCGCACTTGCCTGGGTGGAGCGCCAGGGCGACCTCGACGGTGATGGCTTCATCGAATACCGTCGCCGGGCGCCTGACGGCCTGATCCAGCACGGCTGGAAGGATGCCCCGGATGCGATCCGCGATCGGCACGGCCGGATCGCCGAGGGACCCATCGCCTTGGCCGAGGTCCAGGGCTATGCGTACGACGCGCGCGTTCGGATGGCCCAGCTGGCTCGAGCACTTGGCGATACCGCGCTCGCCGGGAGACTCGGGGAGGAGGGCGAGCGACTTCGAGAGCGCTTCGAGGCCGCCTTCTGGGTCCCTGATCGGGCCACCTATGCCCTCGCCCTCGACGGCCAGAAGCGCCCCATGGACGCGATCGGGTCAAACCAGGGCCACGCGTTATGGAGCGGGATCGTGAGTGAGGCACACGCCGCCGTGGTCGCCGGGCACCTTGGCGGCGCCGGCCTGGACTCCGGATGGGGGCTTCGCACGTTCGCCTCGGGCCAGCCCGGCTACAGCCCGCTCGGCTATCACACTGGGTCGGTGTGGCCGCATGACACCGCGATCGCGGTCGCGGGCCTTCGACGCGCCGGCTTCGACGCACAGGCGGCGCGCCTCGCGGGCGAGCTGCTCGAGGCGGCCCAGGCGTTCCCTGATGTTCGCCTTCCTGAGCTCTTCTGTGGGTTCGGACGAGACGAGGTCGGTCCGCCGGCCCCGTACCCGGGGGCCTGCGCGCCGCAGGCATGGGCTGCCGCCGCGCCGCTCGCGATCCTTCGTGCGATGCTAGGGATCCGGCCCTCCGCGGCCGAAGGCCGGCTCGACTTCGAGCGCCCGCTCCTTCCCGACGGGCTGGCGAGCCTCACGCTCTCCGGCCTGCGAATCGGCGACGCACGCGTCGACCTTCACTGCCACCGCCGGGGCACCTCGACCCGAGTCGAGGTCACGGCCGTGACGGGCGACCTGCGGGTGGCTGTCCGAGCCTGAGCCTGCCACCGGGTCACGCCTACGCTCCAGACCCGGTTGGTCGCCGCTCCGCCGACAACCCAAGCGCGATCAGGCCCCTCACAGATTCCGTCTTGACACCCGCGACGGACACGTGATAATGCGCGTTACTAACGCGAGTTAGTTGCCCAGGTTGAGCATCCCGCTCCGCGTCCCAGCGCTTCCGCCCCGGGCGGGGTTCGTCGAGGCAGGAGGGCCTCATGGCCGAGCGAAGGCGGCGCGCAACCAGCGCGGACGTGGCGGCTCGAGCCGGCGTCTCGCGGACGACGGTCTCGTTCGTCCTCAACGCCAAGGCCGACGTGGGGATTCCACCCGGGACCCGGCGCCGGATCGAAGAGGCAGCGCGCGAACTCGGCTATCACCCCCACGGGGCTGCTCGCGCTCTCGCCGGCGGGACCTCGCAGACCATCGGCCTCGTCTTACGCCAGTCGGCCGAGCAGGTCGCCGCGGACGCGCTTCTTGCCGAGACCCTGTGGGGCGTCGCGTCTGAGGCGCGGATTGGCGGCTACCGGGTGCTCGTCGAGCCGCTTTCCCCCGACGGCGGCCGATACAGCGACCTCCTGCTCTCCCAGCAGGTCGATGGGCTCATCGTCTCCGGTCCGCGCGTCGACGATGAGGAGCTCGCGGCGCTCGTAGCCGAGGGCTTCCCGATCATCCTCCAGGGCTCGCTGCCCGACGTGCCGGCCCCTAGCGTGGACATCGACAACCGGGCCGGCGCCCGGACCGCGGTTGAGCACCTCGTCGGTCTCGGCCACCGCCGGATCGGCTGTATCACCAACGCCCCGCTCGCGTACACGGCGGCCGCCGACCGGGTCGCGGGCTACCGCGACGCTCTCGCGGCCGCGGAGATCGGGTTCGACGCCGATCTGGTGATCGAGGGCGCCTTTGACGCGGCAAGCGGTCACACGGCGATGACCCGCCTGCTCGCCACCCGGAACCCGATCACCGCGGTCTTCGTGGCCAGCGACATTGTCGCATTCGGCGCGCTGGAGGCCCTTCGCGAGGCCGGCCGTCGGGTTCCTGCCGACGTTTCGGTGGTCGGCTTCGACGACATTCCACTGGCACGCCATTTCGACCCACCCCTCACGACCATCCGCCTGCCGGCAAACGCGCTCGGCGCAGCCGCCGGCCGGGCCCTCATCGATCGACTGGCCGGTCGGTCGACGAGCGAACGCACGCTCCTGCCCACCGAGCTGATCGTGCGTGAGTCGACGGCCGTCCTCGGCAGCGGTACGGGAGGGCCATGACAACGAGGCAGGAGGAACGAGCGTGTCCAGTCAAGCAGGAGGAGTGCATTCCGTGATCGAACAGATAGGCAGCACACGCACCCGGGTGGCGACCGCAATCGCCGTCCTGGCAATCGTCTCGGCCGCCTGCTCGGGCAGCGCGACCCCGACACCCGCGGCCAGCACGGCTCCGAGCGCAGCCGCCAGTGCCGGAGCGAGCATGGCGGCTTCGCCGTCGCCGGCGGCATCCGCCGCGGCCGGATCCCTGGCCGGCCAGTCGGTGACCGTGATCGGTACGTGGGGCGGCTCCGAGCAGGACGCCTTCATGGCCATGGTCAAGCCGTGGGAGGACCAGACGGGGGCGACCGTGAAGTACACGGGTACCCGTGACCTCAACACGGTGCTCACAACCGGCGTCGCCTCTGGCGTCCTGCCAGACCTCGCCGGCCTCCCGGGCCCGGGTCAGATGGACCAGTGGGCGAGCAGCCTCGTTGACCTCAGCACCGTCCTGGACGTCAACACGTACAAGTCGGAGACCGCCGCGCCGCTTGTCGATTTGGGCACCGTCAACGGCAAGATGGTCGGCGTCTTCATCAAGACCTCGATCAAAGGCCTGATCTGGTACGACCCGAAGGTGCTCGACCTCTCTGCCGGTGCGCCCACGACCTGGGACGCCCTCCAGACGGTCATCGCCAACAACAAGAGCAAAGCCGCAGCACCGTGGTGCCTCGGTGTCGAGTCGGGCGCCGCGTCCGGCTGGCCGGGCACGGACTGGATCGAGGACTTTGTCCTCCGGACGGCCGGCCCGGATGTTTACAACCAGTGGTGGCAAGGCAAGGTCAAGTGGAGCGATCCGGCCATCAAGGCCGCCTGGCAGAGCTTCGGCCAGATCGTGGCCCAGAGCTACGGCGGGGCGACCGCCGTTAACGCGACGAACTTCGCGAACGCGGGCGACCCGCTCTTCAAGACGCCGCCCGGTTGCCTGTTCCTCCACCAGGCCAGCTTCATCACGGGCCTCGGCGCATTCCCGAAGATGACGACCGGGACCGACTACAACTTCTTCCCCTTCCCCGACATCAACACGCAGTACACGGGCGCCGTCGAGGGCGCCGGTGACCTGTTCGGCATGTTCCACAACACGCCGGCGTCGGCCTCGCTGATGGCCTATCTCGTGACCGCTCCGGCCCAGGACATCTGGGTCAAGATCGGCGGCGCGATCTCCGCGAACAAGAACGCGACCGACTATCCCGATGCGATCAGCAAGCGCTCGGCCGACCTGCTGGCCAACGCCAAGGTCTTCGTCTTCGATGCGTCCGACCTCATGCCGACCGCAATGAACAACGAGTTCTGGGCGGACATCGTCAAGTACGTCCAGCACCCGGATCAGCTCGACGCGCTCCTGGCCGACCTCGACAAGACGCAGGCCGACGCCTACGCCGCTCAATAGTCTCCTCCTCCTCCACCCGTGCGGGCGGTCACCGGGGCCGCCCGCACGGGATCCTGTCTCGGGAAGGAGCCGGCATGGATCCGCGACTGGGCACGGCGGTCATCGTCGTGCTGGGTGTTCCGGCGGTCCTCATCGGGTACATCTGGCTGACCGAGCGCGTCCTCGGTCTGCTCGGTCAGCGGGCCCGGCCACGCCTGCGCCCCTGGTTGTGGCTGGCGCCGGCGCTCGCCTTTCTCATCGTCTTCCTCGTCTACCCCAGTATCGGTAGCCTGATCCGGAGCTTCCAGAACGCGGCGGGGACGAAGTTCGTCGGATTGGACAATTACGTTTGGTTCTTCAACGACGACGCGACACTCACCGCCTTGAAGAACAGTCTCATCTGGCTCGTCGTCCTGACCGGCCTGACGGTGGGCCTCGGTCTCCTCATCGCGGTCCTCGTCGATCGCGTGCGCTACGAGACCGTGGCCAAGTCGGTGATCTTCGTCCCGTTGGCGATCAGCATGGTCGCCGCGAGCGTGATCTGGACGTTCATGTACGACTATCAGGTGCCCCCTAACCCGCAGGTCGGCACCCTCAACGCCGCCCTCGGCACCGCCGGGATCGCGCCAATCGCGTGGGTCCAGATCTCCGACTTCAGCCTCAACTCGATCCTGCTCGTCATCGTGATGGCCTGGATGTGGACGGGCTTCTGCATGGTCATCCTGTCCGCCGCGCTCAAGGGCATCAACCCCGAGCTGCTGGAGGCGGCCCGCGTCGATGGCGCGACGGAGCGTCAGGTCTTCCGCCGGATCACGTTGCCGCTCATGGCACCGACGATCGCGGTGGTCATGACGACGATGGTGATCACGGCACTCAAGGCCTTCGATGTCGTCTACGTCATGACGATCGGCCATTTCGACACCCAGGTCGTCGCCTTCCAGCTGATCCAGGAGCTGTACAACTTCGGCAACCCCGGCCGCGCGAGCGCGATCGGCATCGTTCTGCTCCTCGCGATCATCCCGGTCATGGCGTTCAACGTCCGCCGGTTCCGCGCTCAGGAGGCCATCCGATGACCGCCGGAACGGTCCGAGCGGCGAGCGTGGGGCGCTGGGCACGCTTCGGGCGCAGGATCCCGCTTCATTTCGTCGTCATCTTCTTGATGGTCGTCTGGCTCATCCCGACGATCGGGCTGCTGGTGAATTCGTTCCGGCCCCCGGAGGCGCTGACCGAATCCGGCTGGTGGACGGCGATCTTCTCGCCGAGCCAGTTCACGCTCAACAACTACGCCCATGTTCTGGCCCAGAGCAACATCAGCGCGGGCTTCGTCAACAGCCTCTTCATCTCGATCCCGGCGACCGTCATCCCGATCATGGTGGCCGCGTTCGCCGCCTACGCCTTCGCCTGGATGCGCTTCCCCGGGCGCGACATCCTGTTCGTTGTCGTAGTCGGCCTGCTTGTCGTGCCGCTTCAGTCGACGTTCATCCCGATCCTCACGCTGTACGGTCCGAAGGGTCTCAACATTGCCGGGTCGTTCCTCGCTGTCTGGCTGGCTCACACCGGCTACGGCCTGCCGTTCGCGATCTACCTGCTTCGCAACTTCATGGGCGAGCTGCCCCGCGAGGTCTTCGAGTCGGCCTCAATCGACGGAGCTAGCCCGGTGACCGCCTTCTTCCGGCTGGCACTCCCGATGACCGTGCCCGCCATCGCGGCCCTCGCGATCTTCCAGTTCCTGTTCGTGTGGAACGACCTGCTCGTCGCCCTGATCTACATCGGTGCCCAGAACCCCGACAACGCGCCGCTGACGATCGTGGTGTCCAACCTAGTCAGCTCACTCGGCGGCGGCTGGCAATACCTCGCCGCTGCCGCCTTCGTCACGATGGCCCTGCCTCTCGCCGTCTTCCTCGCCCTCCAGCGCTACTTCGTGCGCGGGATCGTGGGAGGCTCTGTCAAAGGGTGAACGCCCCCGGATTCCTGGGCCAGCGTTGCGAGCGAGGCGCTCGCGACGCTCGTGCCTGTACCGTGGTCAGTCATGAGGCCTGACAAGCGACCGCTCTACCCTGTCGAACCCTGGACGATCCGCGAGCTCACCTTCGATCCGGCGTTCGCGGCCCGAAACGAGACGATCTTCTCGCTGGCCAACGGTCACCTCGGCCTACGCGGCAACCTCGAGGAGGACGCCGGCAACATCGGCCACGGAACGTACGTGAACGGCTTCTTCGAGGAGGCGCCAATCGCCTACGGCGAGATCGCCCATGCATACGCGAAGAACCACCAGGTCCTCCTGAACGTCGCCGACGGGAAGCGAATCCAGCTGCACGTCGGCGACGATCCCTTCGAACTCGAGAGCGGGACCGTCGAGGCCTACGAGCGCTCGCTGGACCTGCGAACCGGGGTGCTGACGCGCTCTATCCGCTGGCGAGCGCCCCGGGGTACGGTCGTGGAGATCGTCACCCGTCGGCTCGTCTCGCTGACTCGCCCGAGCATCGCCGCGATCGACTACGCCGTGACCGTCGTCGGCGGCACTGCCCCCCTCAGAATCGTCTCGGCGATCAACGCGCGGGTACGCAACCAGGAGGTGTCCGAGGACCCGCGCGTCGGGACGCACCTCCCGGAGGGCGCCCTGCGCACGGTGCACCGCGAGGCATCCGGCACCTGGGGGGCGGTGGTTCAGCGAACGCGGACCACGCGGCTTGCGCTGGCCGCGGCAGCCGATCACGACCTCGCGGGCGATGAGCCGGCGAGGTCCTCGACACGGACATCCTCGGTCGCGACCGAGGATGGCGTCGCGCTGACGGTGGACGCGAGCACTCCCCGCGGGGCGCGCATCGTGCTCACGAAGTACCTCGCCTACTGCACATCGCTCGATCACGCCGAGGAGGCCCTCGTCACCCGGGCCCGCGAGGCGATCGGCGACGCGCGGAGTCGCGGATTCGACGGGCTCGCCGAGGAGCAGCGGGCGGAGCTGGAGCGCTTCTGGAGCGTGTCCGACGTCGAGATCGACGGCGACGGCGCGCTTCAGCAGGGCGTTCGCTTCAACCTGTTCAGCCTCTTCCAGTCGGCGGGCCGGGACGGCCGC
>JARLIH010000143.1 GCA_031291845.1 Isosphaeraceae bacterium
AGAAGCCGATGGCGCTCGATCTTGCCGAGGCGAAGTCGATGACCGAGGCGGCAACCGCGGCAGGTCGGATCCTGACGATCAGCCACAACTTCGACTTCGCCCGTTCCACGCGGTCGGCGCGCGCATTTCTCGGGCCGTCACCCAGCCTGCTCTACGCGTCGGCCGTTCAGCTCTCCTCGGAACGCCGCCGGCTGCCAGTCTGGTACCGCGAGCTTCCCGGCGGTCTCCTCTTCGACGAAGTCCCGCATCTCCTGTACACCCTCCGTGGCTGGTGCGGACCGCTGCGGCTCGCCTCGGCGAGCGCGACGTGGCGGCCGGACGGGCACCCCGGAATCGTCGAGGCGCACTTCACGGGAAACCCGCCGGCGGGCGCGACCATGGTGTTCGGTGCGCCGGTCTCCGAGTGGCACGTGACGCTCATTGGACAGCGACGCCTCGTCGACCTGGACCTCTTCCGCGACGTCGCGGTGCGCCTCGGGCCGGATGGCGCCCACAAGGCGTCCGAAATCGCGCGAACGAGCGCGAAGACGATGCTCGATCACGGCATCGGGTTCGCGGGTTCCGGCGTCGCGATGCTTCGCGGCAGGCTGCACTGGGGACACGACGCGCTGATCGCCGCGTTCGTCGACGCGGCCCTCGGTCGCCGGGACAACCCTGTCCCGATAAGCGATGCCCTCGCGGTGGCCGAGATGACGGACGATCTGCTCGCCGCCATTGTCGTCTGGGAGCGGGCCACCGCCCGGAAGCGGGCCCCCGCCCGGCGCATGTCAAGAGCGTGAACGACCGTCGAACAGCACTGATCGGCCTCGCAGCGATCGGCGCGATCGCGCTCCTGCGCGCCTCCGTGCTCTACTCGCCGGGTGCGCCATCCGGCATCGATGGGGGGAACTGGCTCGCGTTCGGGACGTTCGAGCGGTTCGGCATGGTCTACCCTCCCGTCGTCCCATGGGCCTTCGCGGCGCTCGTCGCGGTGGTCGGGGCCCCAATCGCGACCGCCATGAGCGGTGCTGCGGCAACGGCTGCACCGGCGCTCGCCATCCTCGGCGTGCTGATCTGGGCGCGGCGGCCCGCTGCTGGCGCCGTGGCTGCGGTGACCGTGGTCGCATCCCGTCCGATCGGTGAGATGGCAGCCTGGGGCGGGTACCCGGAGGCCATCGGCACTGCCGCGGCGCTCCTCGCCCTGGTCGCGCTCGCCGCCTGCCTGCGCGGTGGCTCACGGGTGGCGCTCGGGGCGTTCGCCGTCAGTTTGGCCGCCGTCGTCGGCACGTCGCACCTCGTCGCGGTGCCGACCGCCGGTGCGATCGCCCTCATGCTCTGCGGCGAGGCGATCAGATCTCGGCGACGAGCAGTGCGTCGGGTCACCGCCGCCGCGGCGTTCACGGTCCTTCCCTTCGCCCTCCTCGCGCCGACGTACCTGGCGCTCTTTGCGACCCTGGGCGGCAGCGACGGCGGCATGCAGCCCGGGGACGCCGGGCGCGTGCTCGGCGTGGGATGGCCCCTGTACGTGGCGCTTCTCGTCCTTTTGCCCCTCGGACTGGGGCTTTCGAGGTGGCGCACCTCGGTGGCCGCAGCGTTCTCCTCGCGTGACTTGGTGCTCCTGGCGGCGGCTTCCGCTGCCGCGGTCACGTGGGTCCTCGCGTACCTCGTGTCGGGCGAGCCGCGGCTCCTGGGCGAGATGGAGGTCCTCGCGCTATTCGGGATCGCCGCGTTCGTCCCGCTCGCGAGGTCGGTCGTCGGCAAAGGCGGTGGACGTCTCGCAGTCGGCGCCGGCGCGCTCGCGGTCGTGGGCCTGCTCGTTGCGACCGGCCTGTCGGTCTTCCCGGACCAGGTCGCCTTCTACCGCATCCTGACCAGCGACCGGTTCACCGCGATTGAATGGCTCGCGAGGAACGCCCCGGCGCAGGACCGCTCGATCCTTGTGGCCGACTTGAGCGGCGTGTCGGTCGGCTGGTGGACCGAGGGAATGGTCGGGCGTGAGGTCCTCTTCGCGGCAGACCTGCACTGGCTTCGGTTCACGACCGAGCGGGATCGGGCGAAGCTGGCCAACGCCTTGCTCTATCGAAGCGGCTTCCCGGGCGGGAACAGCTTGGCGACGATCCGGCAGGCAGGCGTCCGGTACGTGTTCCTCCCGAGCGCGGGCGCATTCGGGGTCGATCCGATGCACCCGCCGAGCGGTTGGCAGGTCGCCTTCGCGATCGGTGACGTCGTCGTCCTCGCGCCGACGGCCTGAACCGGCACGCCGCTCGACCCCGTGTGGCAGACTCACGCCAAGCCGCCCTGGCGGGTGGCCGATATTGGCGTGGGCTGACTGACTGCAGGCGCGGCGGCCAGCCCACAGGGAGCTCCGTCGTGTCGGAGTCGTGGAACAGGCCGCTCGGAGGGCATGCTTGGACGAGTGGGGTCGCGACGAGCCGGAGCTCGTGCGCCGGTGCAAGGAAGGATCCGAAGCGGCATATGCCGTTCTCGTCCGGCTGCACCGACCCCGCCTCTACACGCTCGCCTACCGCCTGCTCCTCGACCGCGAGGCCGCGGAGGACGTGGTCCAGGAGACCTTCATCGCGGCGTTCCGGCAGATGGAACGCTTCGAGCCCCGGCCATCGCTCGCCGCCTGGCTGAACACGATCACGCTGCGGACGGCCACGCGCGCCGCGGCCCGCCAGCGCGCACGCCCGAAGACTTCCATCGACGCACGCGCGTTTCGCGATGACGCGCACGGGACGGCGACCGACTGGGCCGGCGATGGGATGGGCCTTCACGCCCTCGCCGACACGAGCCCCGGGGCTGACCCCGAAGCCTCGGCCGAAGCGGCCGACCTCCGGCGCGTCGTGTCCGACGCGATCGGCAGGCTTCCCTTCAACTACCGTGCCGCGGTCGTGCTCCGACACGTGATGGGCCTCGAATACGCGGAGGCCGCCCGCGCCCTGGACCTGCCGCTCAACACGTTCAAGAGCCACCTCCTGCGGGGCACGAAGCTCCTTCGCGAGGGACTGACCACGGAGCTCGACTTCCAGGGCGCGACCACGACGGACACGAACGGACGCCCTCCCAGCGAGGTCGGCAGGATGGACGAGATCGTGGAGACGGGCGACGCCCGCCAGGTGCCGGAGCGGATCGCGGGCGCCTGACATGGAGCCGGCGGCCGTTGCCGGCCTGCTCTCCGGACAGGAGGTCACGACGGTG
>JARLIH010000144.1 GCA_031291845.1 Isosphaeraceae bacterium
CCGCCAGCCGCATGCAGGCTGACCGGATCGAGGTGGAGTACGCCGGCCCCGCACTCGTGCAGGCCGTCGTGGACGGTGGTCTGCTCGACCCGCGTGACGGGCGACGGCTCGTCTCGTTCCAACAGCGTTTTCGGCTCTGGACGGGCCGGCCCGTGCTCGAGATCGACGTCACACTGTCCGACCTCGACGCCGCGTGGCTCGAACGGATCGGCGGGGCCGATCCGTGGTCGCACTACCTGGCGTGCCGGTGGGCGTGGCCCGACCCGAACTCGATGCTCCGGCGCACGGCGCTGCTTTCGCCCGAACTGACCGAGGCCGAGCGCCCCGAGACCCCCGACGCGTTCGACATCTCGACCCGACGCCAGCGCACGGCCTTGCTCTTCGGCGGGCTCGCTCATCACCGGCGCCACGGCGCCCGCATGCTCGACACGCTTCTGGTCGCCGGCGGCGAGACCGCCCGCTCGTTCCGGCTCGGTGTCGTGCTGGACCAGGAGCACCCGTTTCACGCAGCGCTTGATTTCGTGTCTCCGGCGAACGTGGTTCCAGTCGAGACCGGACCTCCGGCTGCTGGTCCGACTGGCTGGCTGTTCCACGTCGAACACAAGGGCGTCGCGGTTACGCGGCTGGAATACGCCGATACCACCGCGGACGAACGAGCCTGGGGCGTGGTGCTTCACGTGCTCGAGGCGTCGGGTCATCCCGCGCGTTGCCGTCTGCGCTGTTTCCGGAACCCGAGTTGGGCACGGCAAACCGACATGAACGGCAACGTGGTCGTCGACCTACCGATCGACGGCGACGCGGTCCTCATTGACCTCACACCGCATGAGCTGGCGCGGGTCGAAGTGACGCTCGGATAATCGCAGCGTCGACCGTCACCGGCCGATCATCGGTCGGCGATTGCCGCCTCGGCGGTTGGACCGAGCAGTGCGATCATTTCGAGGCGTTGAAGCGTTTTCGCCAGGCCCTCAATCCCTCGGTCCCGCCGGGCTTCGCCGCAGAACTCAATGAAGGCGAACGGACTCCAAGTTCCGCCGGGTGTCAGCCGCCCGGTGAGCTTCGGGTCGCCGTGAGACTGAAGGATGGCTTGAGCCGCCGCCCCCAGTGGACCAAAGAGCGAGTGCCGGCCGACCCGGCGGAACCAGTAGGACGCGTTCCCTGCGTCCGGTTCGCGGCGATGCGCAATGCCGTGCCAGTAGGCCGAGACTGCACGCTCGCCAAGGTCGTCGGCCTGCTGCGCGGCCTCGTGGCTGTCCTCCCAGAAGTCGTGGATCTGGAGTAGTCCGGCCGCCAGGGCGAGGCGGCTCGTCCGACTCGCATGCGGCACGAGCTCGGACCACGCCCCCTCATCGAGCGCCCTCCTCAGCCAGGGACGCTTGGGGGAGCCGTGAACCAGGGGAGGCGCACCCGCGGCGTCCTCGTCGCCGAGCCCGGCCTGGGCCAGCGCAGCGATGAGGCCAGCGGGCTCGAGCCGAAGGTCCGAGGCAACAGTCGGAAGCGTGTCACCTTTTTGCAAACGTTCGAGCACGGCGGAGGTTTTCGCCCGTGCTTCGGTTTGCTCCCAGACCCCTTTCATCACGCCACCTCGCCCGCAACGTCAGAAGAAGAGGCGCAACACGTCCTGGACCAGCACATATAACATCAGGCCGAGCACCAGGAAGAGGCCAGCCCACGTGCCATACGCCAGGGCCGACTCGGGGAGGGGCTTGCCCCGCACCTTCTCGGCCATCAAGAAGACCATCTGGCCGCCGTCGAGCGGCGGGATCGGCAGGAAGTTGAGTACGGCAAGGTTGATGCTCAAGAGCCCGAGCAGGTGAACCAACTTCGTCAGGCCCGTCTTGGCCGCGTGATAGGCCATGTCGGCGATCATGACCGGCCCGCCGAAGTTTTTCATGCTCATACGTCCGAAGATCAGGCTCCGGAGCATGCCGTAGATGCCGAGAACGCTTTCCACCGTGTCATCGAACCCTCGCCGCAGGGCGACGGAGGCGGGCAACGGCGGCAGCTTGCGGAACTCCCGGACGAACCGAAGCCCCCGTAGCGGGTGAAACCACGAAGCGTCGACCTGGGGTGTGATCTCGAGGGGCTGGCTCGAACCGTTGAGGGTCAACTCATACTTCGTGCCGGCCTCGAGTTGGAGGAACGCGAACGTGGCAGGCCAATCCGCATTTTTTTCCTTGCCGTCGAACCTGAACTTGATCGGAGTGGGCTTGATTTTCTGCTTCTTCATCGCGGCCGATTCCACCGGCGTGAACGTCAGCATGTTGATCACGTCGCCCGCTTTCAGGCCCGCCGATGCCGCGGGCGAGCCCGGTTCGACCGCCGCGACCTTGTTCCGGACCTGGTACGCCAGTCCGAGACCAGGGATCTCTTGCGGCTCCGTGAGGCTCTGTTCCGCGATCGCCTCTGTCCATGGCGGCGTATCATCGGGTGTGACCTTCAGCTCGACCGCTTTCGCGGGCAGGCCGCCTGGCGACGGACGTTCGACGACGAATGCCATCGGCTTGCCCGCGTGCTTGTAACAGAGGTCCGGCAGCGTCATGGGATCGAAATCTTCCGCATCATTCACCTTTTTGATCACGTCCCCTTTTCGGAACCCGGCCTTCTCGGCGATCGATCCTCCCTGAATGCTCTCGATCGGTTCCATGGTGAGGCGGATGCCGAAGCTGATGAAGTGGTTCGGCGGCAGAATGGCGGAAACGCGCTCGGCCGGCCTTGGACCCGGCGTGCTGTTCGCGTTCTCGGACGACCGCTGAGCGACGATCTGGACCGGTCGTTCCCGATACCTGGCAAGGACGCTGTTGAGTTCCTGTACGGTGGCCACCGGTTCGGGCGTTTCGCCTTCGGGACCCGCGGCCACGACCGTGTCTTCCGGCTTGAGGTCGCCCGACGTCAACTCCTTGCCGGTGTTGCCCGGCAGGCGCTCGGTCGGCGGGTCACCCAATTCGAGGCTCGAGCTTTGGAGCACCCCGATTGTAGGCGCGTCCCGCGATGCCTCGCGTCGGGGGACGATGTTTGCGCTAATCAGTCCCTCGTGTCCGGGGCGCTTCACGTCGAACCGGATCGACTGCCCCTCGCGGCTGAGCTGCACCTTCAGCATGAGGTTCGTGAAGCTGACATCTTTGCGGCCGTCGATTGCGACGATCTCGTCGCCCGTGCGCAGCCCCGCCTCGTACGCCGGTGATCCGGCCAGCACGCCGCCGAGATGGGCGGGGATCTCTTCCATGCCGTGGCCGTATGCGTAGACGAAGCAGGCCAGGCCAAGGATCAGGTTCATGATGACGCCGGCCGAGATGATGGCCATGCGCGCCCCGACCGACTTGTTGGGGTAGGCCCGAGGGTCGCTCGTCTTCGTCTCCCCCTCTTCGATCCCTTCGCCGAGCATCTTGACGAAGCCGCCCAGCGGGACGGCGGCCAGAACGTACTCGGTTTCGCCGCGCGTGAAACCGAACAGCGTTGGGCCGAAGCCGATCGAGAACTTCTCGACCTTCACATCGTTCCATTTGGCCAGGAGGAAGTGACCGAGTTCGTGCAGGAAGATGACGAAGCCGAGCCCGAAGGCCACCTGCAGAATGTTCCAGATCCGCGTCAAGTACTCCAACGTGCAACCTCCTGGCGAGCCCAGGCGTCGACCTTCCAGAGGTCGTCGAGCGAGGGCCGGGGATCAAACGAGTGATGGTCGAGCGCCGCGCGGCACGCTCGGGGGATGTCGAGGAAGCCGATCTGGCCGTCGAGGAACCGGGCGACCGCGGCCTCGTTGGCGGCGTTGAGCGCCGCCCCGGCGGTCCCCCCGCGCCGCATCACCTCGAACCCCAGCTCGAGGCAGGGGAAGGTCTCGCGGTCGGGGGGTTCGAACGAGAGGGAAAAACGATGCGAGAGGTCGAGCCGGGGGCAGGGGCCCGCGACCCGGTCGGGGAATGTCAGGGCATACTGGACCGGCAGCCGCATATCGGGCGGCGAAAGCTGTGCCACCACGCTGCCGTCGACGAACTCGACCATCGAGTGGACGACGCTTTCGGGGTGGACGACTACCTCGATCTGCTCGGGCCGGAGGTCGAACAGCCAACGCGCCTCGATTACCTCGAGCGCCTTGTTCATCAGCGTGGCCGAGTCGATCGAAATTTTGGGCCCCATCTTCCAGGTCGGGTGCCGCAGGGCCTCCTCGGGTGTGACGTCCTTGAGCTCGCCCCGCGATTTGCCGCGGAACGGTCCCCCGGAGGACGTGAGCACGACCCGCCGCACTTCGCGCGGCGTGCCCGCGCGCAGGCACTGGAAGATGGCCGAGTGCTCGCTGTCGACGGGGATGACCGTGGCCTTGCGACGGCGTGCCAGGTCCATGACCAGCGGGCCGGCGACGACGAGCGTTTCCTTGTTCGCGATCGCGACGAGCTTTCCCGCCTCGAGCGCGGCCCACGTCCCGCGCAGCCCCGCCGCGCCGACGATCGCGCTCAAGACGCGATCGGTCTCGGGATCCTGGACCATCCGCTCGAGCCCGTCCGGGCCGGTCAGAAGCTCAATGCCCGTGCCCCGTAACTGGCCATTGAGGCCCGCGGCCGCCGTGGGGTCGGTCAGGGTGATGAAGCGCGGGCGAAATTCCCGCGCTTGCTCTAGAAGCGGCTCCCAGCGCGAGTGGGCACTCAGCCCGCGCGCACGCAGGCGGGCCGCGCCATCGTGTGCGATAACGCTCAAGGCGCTCCGCCCCACCGAGCCGGTCGAGCCCAGGATCACCACATTGGTCCGTTCCTCGCCCAGCGCCATCCCCGTGCTCGACTCCTCGGCTCGACGAGTGTGACCGGCCCGGCGCGCTCCACCGCCTGGGTCCCGATCTTCCACAACTATAAAGAGTTGACCCAGGACCCACAAGCCGCCCCGAACAAGGCCCGTCCCCCGTTCACTGGCGAGAGCGTTCCCCGTTCGTTAAGATGGTGTGTATTCCGAGAATCGAAGCGGCGGTCGCTTCTCGGGCCGGAATCAGGGCGGGAGCGGCAGCATGGGGAAGGACGCCCCCAGTCGTCCTTGCCTGGTTGCCGTCGGGGTTTCGCCGCATTGACCAACGGGATGAAACTCCGGGCATGGACAAAACCCTGGTCGCGTGCAGCTCCGCCAAGTCGACCGACCCTTTCGGCGAGCTGAAGATCTTCGCGGGTCGCGCCAGTCAGAACCTCGCCCGCGCCATCTGCAACCGGCTCGAGACCGAGTTGGCTCGCTCCGAGACGCAGGTCTTCAGCGAGGGGAACGTGTTCGTCCGGGTCCTTGAAAACGTGCGCGGTCGCGACGTCTTCATCGTCCAGGGAACCGAATACCCGGTCAACGACAACTTCATGGAGCTGCTCTTCTGGATCGACGCGTTCCGGCGGGCGAGTGCCACGCAGGTGACCGCGGTGATCCCCTTCTTTTCCTACGCGAAAGGGGACAAGAAGGACGAGCCGCGCGTGTCGATCCGTGCGCGCGTCTGTGCCGATGCGATCGAGGCCGCCGGGGCCGACCGCGTCCTGACGATGGACCTGCACAGTCCCCAGATCCAGGGGTTCTTCAAGATCCCCGTCGACCATCTGTACGCCATGCCCGTCCTGGTCGACTACTTCCGCAAAAAGCAGATCCCCGATCTCGTGGTCGCCTCGCCCGACGTCGGGTTCGGCAAGCAGGCCTATCGCTACGCCGAAATGCTGCGCACGCCGGTCGTCTTCGGCAACAAGGTCCGCCGCGCCCACGACGAACGGGCTGAGATGCTCGACATCGTCGGCCACGTCGAGGGGAAGAACGTGCTGATCGTCGACGACTTCACGATCTCGGGTGGCACGCTCATCGAAATGGCCGTCGCCTGCAAGGAGCGAGGCGCGAAGGACGTGTACGCCTGCGTGTCGCACGGCGTGTTCTCCAAAGGCTCCGCCGAAAAGCTCGCCGACAGCCCGATCAAGGAGCTCGTGCTCACGGACACGGTCGGCTACCGGTTCGAGCCGCTCGCCCCGTGCTGCAAGGTTGTCAGCGTGGCCGGCCTGTTCGCGGACGCCATTCTCTCGATCCACCGGCGAGAGAGCGTGAGCCGGCTGTTCAACATGTGACGGCGGTCTGTCAGAGGCCCGGCGATGGACGAGGTTTTGACGATCGACGAGATCACGGCTCGCTTCGCACCCGAATCGGGCCTGATCGGAGACCCGAAAACGGATAAGGGATTCAATATCCGTTAAGGAAGATCGCTGTTTCATAATCAGAACTCGGGCGAATTCGGCCGCAATGCCGCGGAATAGCCACCGGGCCGCCACGCGGTCTGGTTCCTCCCAAGACACGGACTGCCGTCGTCACGGCGGAAGCCCCAGGCCGAACCGCAGGATGCCGCCGCACTGACGCGGCGGTCGAATGAGCCGACGCCGGATTTGTGGCGCGGTCGGCTCTTGATTGCACCTCTCCCCGTCTGCCGTGAGAAGGGAACAAGCCGGTCTTCGGCCCTCCGTCCGGAGCGGTCCGCGCACCAAAACCCGGATGAACCGGTTTTTGGTGTTTTTGGTGTTTTTGGTGTTTTTGGTGTTTTTGGTGTTTTTGGTGACGCGTCGTTGACCGTCTCTCAACCAGCCCCTCGGAACGCCGGATCACGTGGCGCGTTCGCCGAGCCCGGGCGTGCGGGCCCAGTCCGCCGCCCGGGACCCGTCGGACCGAAGCATTCGTGGTCGGTCCCACCGCTTGCGGGGACTCACCGGGCGGAGCGTGGGAACGCTTCTATGGAGATGTGAGGATAATATGATTCGAAGTCCGATATGCGCTTACGAAATTTCCGAACAATCCGAAATTTTCCCTGACAATTGTCTTGTGTTCGCAACGGACCTGCACCACGGGTGTCGTTCCACTCTCTCGCGCATCCCTCTATCGGACCGGCACTGACTCGCCGGCGCCGATGCTTCCTGGCCGACGAAACCCCCATTGCCACCGAGATGCTCGTTCCGTTCCGCAGGCCCGCGCCCGCGCGAAGCACGTCGTGCCTAGGCCAGTACAATCATACACTAGACGTCAAGAGGGGGTCAATCGAATCGACTCTGGGTTGCACGTAATCGCCAGGCGAGGAAGTGGCAAACGGTCCGAGGTATCGGTGCCATGGCCGCAAGTTAATGGTCTCATCCCGAATCGACAACCCCAGGCTGTGAATGGCCACATGCTGCTATGAGGCCACATCGTTAATGTTCCACAAAAAATTCATCGCGATTTCTCGGACGATCTCATCACGATATAACTGTGCGAGATGAATTGGGTTGCGTCATAACCGGAATTGGCCTGCTGGTCGGGACAGACCAGCTTCTGCGCCACATCCCAGACTTGGTGCTTGAAGTCGGATCGCGGCGCCGCATACCATCCGGCTCCGAAATGGATCACGCGAGCAATGTCCGACCCGTGGCGATGGCGCTGCGGCTGTTCATCAAGCTCGCCCGATTCGTGTGCCGTCGGATGCCCAGAGGAATCTCTGAAGCGGATGGAAAGTCCGGCGAACGCCCGCAATCTCACCCGGGCGGGCGCCCGTGCCGTGCCCAGTGGCTACCCTCACCAGGACCGCACCATGAGCCGACCCTCTCCCGCTCGCCGTACCCACTTGGCCCGCCGTATCCGCTCGCTCCGCGGGTTCCTCCCAGCCGTCCAGTCTCTTGAGTCGCGCCAGCTCCTTTCGTCCGCACCCCTGCAGTTCGACTTCGGGACGCCCGATTCGCCCGTAGCCCCCGGCTATACCCAGGTCACCTCGGCAATGACCTACACATCCCAGCGCGGCTTCGGCTGGCAAGAGGCTGGCGCCGTCGACTTCGACTTCGGTGGCCCAGGCAACACGGACTTGACGCGCGACGGCAACGCTGTCTCCGACAACACCTTCCTCGTCGACCTTGACCCCGGCACCTATGACGTGACGCCGACAATTGGCACCGCCTTCGCCCAGGGGCAGCACGAGATCGATGTGTCGCTAAGCCTTGAGGGGGGAATCCAGGATCCGATCCGGCTCGCTGACTCGGATGTGGTGGCGCCGACCTACCGAGTTACCGTGACCGACGGCCAGCTAGCCGTTGGCCTGAGAGATGATATGCGGTATCAAGATCCAGACGCCGGTTTAAGGGCACTGAAGGTCACACCGGTCGACACGACAGCCCCTCCGGGCGGCGACGCGGCAAGCTATGTCAACGCCGACACGGCGACGCTGGGATCCTGGAAGGGGATCTACGGCGCCCAAGGCTATGATTTGGCCCTCGATCCGGAGACCGGCAACCCCTCCCTACCCACCTATGCGGCACTCGGCGTCATTGGCGGCTCGAGCTATCTGTCCGCCAGCTCGACCTCGGACCCTACCGCCTTGGAGAAGGTGGATCCCGGAGCTACCGACCGCTTCGCCGCCGATTGGGTCAGCCATACGTCCTTTGACATCGACCTCTGCCTGCGGGACGGCCAGGAACATCAGGTAGCGCTTTATGTGAACTGGACCAATCCGGGCCTCGACGAGGCGGTGCAAGTGCTCGATGGCGAGACCGGCGCGGTCCTCGACACCCGCCAAGTCGATGCCTCCAGCGGCGGCGAGTACTTGATCTGGAAAATCCAGGGTCATGTCGTGTTCCGGGTGACCGGCACGGGGGGTAGTGTCGCCGCGGCCAGCGGCGTGTTCCTCGACCCCGCCACCCCCCCGCCGGCCCCGTCCGGCCTGACGGCAACCGCCGCGCCCAGCACGCCCGAGATCGATTTGAGTTGGATGCCCTCGGCGCAGGCTACGGGCTACTCGATCGAGAGGAGCCTCGGCGACTCGCAGGGTTGGTCCGTCGTAGCCACGGTGGGTGTCGGCGTCACCACCTTCGCCGACACCGGTCTGTCGGAGGCGACGTCGTACAGCTACCGGGTCGTCGCCACCAACTCGGCCGGTGAATCGGCCCCCAGCGCCACCCTGTCCGCGACGACGCTTACCGCGGCGCCGACGGGGCTGACGGCTAGCCCCATCTCGGGATCGCTGATCAATCTTTCCTGGACGGACCACTCCTCCGTGGCGACGACGAACGACGTCGAGGAGTCGGCCGACGGCGTGAATTGGGCCCAGATCGGCTCGGTCGCTGCGTCCGCCACGGCCTTCTCGGCGACCGGGTCGTTCAACCGACTGACGACGTACGAGTTCCGGGTCCGCGCGTACTCCTCGGGCGGGGGCTACTCCACCTACGCGACGACTTCTGCGACCACGCCGGCCTACCCCGATACGCCGGCGATCAATTGGGCGGCGCCGCAGTCGAGCACATCGGTGGCCCTGTCCTGGACCGATGCCCCCGGCGAGGCCGGCTTCCGTATCGAGCGAAGCAGTGATGGCGGCTCGACCTGGGCCGTCGCCGGGACGGTCGCCACTGGCGTGACGACGTTCACCGACACCGGGTTGGCCGAGGCGACCTCGTACACCTACCGGATCTTTGCCACCAATGGGTCGGGCGATTCGATCCCGAGCGCGACCCAGGCCGCCGCCACTCCGCCGGGGGCTCCCTCTGGCCTGGCGGCGGTGTTGGTCTCCGGCGGCCAGATCAACCTAAGCTGGACCGATCAATCCACGGCGGCGGCGTATTACGTCGTCCAGCATTCGCCGAACGGCTCGACCGGCTGGGTCCAGATTGGCACCGTCAATGGTTCCTCGGCGAATAGCTACGCGGCCACGGGCTCGTTCAGCAGCTCGACCACATACTACTTTCGCGTTTCTGCCTATGCGTACACCGGCGGTACTTCGGCCTACGCCTCGACTTCCATCACCACGCCCGCATCCCCCGGACAGCCGACGCTCAATTCCGCCACCGCTCAGTCCGACACGGCAGTGGTGCTGGCCTGGTCCGACGTCGCGGGGGAGGCGGGCTTCCGCGTCGAGCGGAGCACCAACAACGGCTCGACTTGGACCACCGCCGGCACCGTCGGCGCGGGCATCACGACCTTCACGGACACCGGGTTGACCGAGGCGACCTCCTACACCTACCGCGTCACGGCCACCAACGCTGTGGGGGCCTCCCCACCCAGCACGACCCGTAGCGTCGTCACGCCGCCCTCGGCCCCGAGTGGCCTGACGGCCACGGCCGTCTCGGGTGGGCAGATTAACCTGACGTGGACCGACCACTCGGCGGCTGCCTCGTCCTACTACGTCGAACAGTCGACCAACGGCACGACCTGGACACAGATTGCCTTGTTCAACGGGAACGCGATCAACAGCGACACGGCGACGGGTCCGTTCAATGGATCAACCACGTATTATTTTCGGGTCCACGCTTATGCGTCCACGGGCGGGAACTCGGCCTATGCCACCGCCTCGGTAACCACGCCGGCGTTCCCGAACCAGCCAGCGATCACCTCCGCCACAGCGCAGTCGGACACGGCGGTCGCATTGACCTGGTCCGACGTGGCGGGGGAGACCGGTTTCCTCGTAGAGCGGAGTACCAACAACGGCACGACCTGGACCACGGCCGGCACCGTCGGTGCGGGCGTCACCAGCTTCACCGACACGGGGCTGTCGGAATCAACCTCGTACACCTACCGCGTCACTGCCACCAACGCGGTCGGCTCATCCGCCGCGAGCGCCACCCGGAGTGTCGCCACGCCGCCGTCTGCCCCGAGCGGCCTGACGGCCAGCGCCATTTCGCCCACGCAGATCAACCTGGCGTGGACCGACCATTCGGCGGCTGCGACTTACAACTACGTCGAGCAGTCGACCAACGGTACGACCTGGACGCAGATCGCCTCGCTCTACGGGAACGCGACCAACAGTTACACGGCGACGGGTCCGTTCAATGGCTCGACCACGTATTACTTCCGGGTCCACGCTTATGCCCTCACGGGCGCGAACTCGGCCTATGCCACCGCCACAGTGACGACGCCCGGTTACCCAAGCCAGCCGACGATCGGCGCGGCCGTGGCGCAATCGGACACAGTGGTAACCCTGACGTGGTCGGACGTGGCAGGTGAAACCGGCTTCCGCATCGAGCGGCTGGTGAGCGGGACCTGGACGGCAATGGGCACAGTGGGCACGGGAGTGACCAGCTTCACCGACACCGGGCTGCACGAGGTGACGTCCTACAGCTATCGCCTCTTCGCCACCAACGCGGTGGGCGACTCGGCCCCTAGCGCCACCGTCTCCGTGATGACCCTCCCCGCGGCTCCGACCGGACTAACCGCTACAGCCGTGTCCTGGAAGCAGATCAACCTCTCGTGGACCGATCACTCGACGGTGGCCTCGTCCTACTACGTCGAGCAGTCGACCAACGGCACGACCTGGACGCAGATTGCTTCGGTCAACGGGAGCACGACCAACAGCGACACGGCGACGGGTCCGTTCAACGGCTCGACCACCTATTACTTCCGCGTCCGCGACTACAGCGTCGGCTACTCCACCTACGCGACGACCTCCGTGATCACCCCGGCGTTCCCCAACGCGCCGACACTCACTTCGGCAACGCCGCAGTCGGATACCTCGATCACTTTGGCCTGGCAGGATGTGGCGGGGGAGACGGGCTTCCGCGTCGAGCGATTGGTGAGCGGTGTGTGGACGGCGGTCGGCACGGTAGGGGCAGGGGTGACGATGTTCACCGATACCGGGCTGCACGAGGCGACCTCGTATAGTTACCACGTTGTCGCTACTAACTCGGCCGGTGACTCGGCCCCCAGCGCCACCCTGTCCGCGACGACGCTTACCGCGGCGCCGACGGGGCTGACGGCTAGCCCCATCTCGGGATCGCTGATCAATCTTTCCTGGACGGACCACTCCTCCGTGGC
>JARLIH010000145.1 GCA_031291845.1 Isosphaeraceae bacterium
GAGCCGGGGCGACCTTGGCGGGCGCCTGCGGAGCCGGGGCGACCTTGGCGGGCGCCTGGGGAGCCGGAGCGACCTTGGCGGGCGCCTGCGGAGCCGGGGCGACCTTGCTCGGGGCCGGAAGAATCTTGGTCGGAGCTTGAGCGGCAGGCAAGGCCTTGGACGGGTACTGGGGCGATGCCGTAGCATGGTGCCCAAGGCCCGTCGCGCTCAAGGCAAAAAGCAGAACCGCACTGGTCATCGCGATGTCCTCGATTGGGATGAGGTTGTCGGTCGACGTCTCGATCGAGTCGGTGAACAGACAATCCCCTGATGGCTCGGCACGGCCGATGCAGAACAACGTCCGATCGCCAACACCACCGCCCCTGTCGGGTGCCCACTCTTCCGGAACTCGTAAAAGATCCGGACAGTAAGCTTCGTCCCCAACCCGCAACGGGGACTCGTCTCGTTGGCCTGGGGGCGGTGGCGGAAGGCTCGAGCCGGTCATCATGGCCGGCATGGCGCTCCACCCCAGGGGTGGCCATGGCAGGTTATCGGCAACCACCCCAACGGCGTCCAGTGAAGTTGTGAAAATTGAAAAGCTACCAGCTTGGAGGACTCTAGGGGATCTGTCGAGTTTCAACAGCATAGGCAATGACTCTTCCGATTTTGGTCCACTCACGACGGCCTGGATGCCGAACCAACTTGGGTATCTCGCAGGGCCGGTGAGGTCCGCGATCAACCCCCGCGCTGGCAGGGACCGCCGACGCGGGAACTCGATAGTAAACGTCAGCGTTTTTCTACCGGTTTCTTGGGAGGCAGCATGCGTAGTAGCAACAGGCTCGGGAGCGCGGTGCTAGGGATGGCGCTGGCCGCGCTGCCCGCCCTTGGGATGACCCACGCCAAGGAGGTCGAGCGGGTTCAGACCGTACCGCTCGGCGGCACGTCGAGTGACTTCTCGGGAGACAAGGCATACGGCGTCTACGTACCGACCCGGTTCGGCGGCGAACTGACGATCAAGGTCAGCGACGGGACAGTCGGTGAGATCGCCGGCCCCGACGGCAAAGCCAGGCAGAACGGTCACGAAGTCGGCGAGAACCAGCAGGGCTGGTACACCTTCAAGGTCACCGGGGCGACCAAGCCGTACACGATCGAAACGACCTTCGTCCAAGAGGGCCGGAGCCTACGCAAGCCGTGGAACTTCTATTACTGGCCGACGAAGGCCGACTCGATCCACGAACCGTGGGCGGGGGGCAATGGCCGGGTTGACACCCAGGCGAACCCCAACAGCGACGACATCCAGGTCCGTCCGTTCGGCTCTTACGTCCCCCCAGGTGAGGACGTCGTTCGCGCGGGGCCGAACGGCTTGCTCGAGACCCGCGTCGCTCGGGGCGACGACTCGACCTGGTTCCCGAACCTCTACGACGACCTGACGTTCATGGGCGCGGACGGCACGCTCTACCAGACCCCCTCCCCCCTGCTCAAGTACGACCAGATTTTCGGGACCTCGGCACGGGCCTATGAGTCCGCCAGGAGCCAGAACCACGACATCCAGCGCTGGCCGGGCCACTGCCTCGGCGGCGCGATGGCGTCGATCAACCTGAACGAGCCCAACCCCGACCCGCGTTCGGGCCTCACGAAAGATGAGCTTAAGGCACTCTGGGCCGAGCTCGGCGAAAACCACCTGAACCACCGCATCGGCGATTACGCGACCGACATCCCTCCCGGCCCCCCTCGCCCGGGCTTTGACGCCTGCGATCGCTTCGTCCCGCGCTTCCACGCGATGCTCGAAACGCACATCCGCGGCCAGAAGCAGAACCTGCTCGGCAACCTCCGCGCCTTCCCCCCGCGCGGGACCGTTAACGAAGTGTGGAACCACGGTATCGGCCACTACACGGCCACCTACCACGCCATCCCGGGCAAAGGCGAGCGCGCCGTTAAGCTGGAGGTCGTGCTCGAGGGGAACACGGGGTCCAGTCTCAACGGCCAGGACAACAATCCTCGCATTAACAACTACGTCTATACGCTCGTTTACGGTCTCGACGGCAAGGTCGACGAAACCAATCCCTCGACGTCGGATTGGATCTCCGTCGGCGGCGAGTGCCTGTACGCCCCGCTGAACCTCCTGGAAGTCACCCAGTCAAACTGGGCCGGGCACAATCCGATGGTCACTGAGGCGAATCTCCGTTCCGTCGACCTGGCCAACGGCGGCGGCGGGCGCTTCAACGGCCGCCTCGCATCTGGCCCGCCCAACTTCCGCCCGGTCGGCAACTACGAGGGCGCCAACCGCGCCTCGATGTTCGCCAACCGTTCCCCCGACTCCGACAGTGCCTCTCCCCGTCGTGGCGGCCTGTTCCGCACCCTGTTCGGACGGTAAGCGCGACGCGCTCCCCCGCGGCAACCTCACCCCCGATGGTCCCGCCTCGCTCGCTCCGCCCCCGGCAAAGCGAACGAGACGGGACCTCGGCGTTACCGCACGTCCATCCGCATCAACTCTCCTTTCCCGCGCCAGTGCTCCAACGGCTGCCGTTCCTACGACTGTTTCGTCCCCACCGCGAAAAGCCGACGCAGTCTCCGAGCCCGGCATTTCCGACAGGGCCGTTCAAGTTTGCCCCGTCAGGCGGTCGATCAAGGAAGCGACCGACGACTCAACCGCAGCGCAACTCTTTCCCGACGGCCCGTTCGCACGCACACCTACGACTCGGCCCGAGACGACCGTGGGGGACTCCAGCCATGAACCGAGATCAGTATCTCCAAGCCTGGCCGATCGCAGTCGCCCCGAACCCGGCGGATCGGTCCGCGGTCCCCATCCTGATCCAGGTGCCCCGTGTTTCGGTCTACTCACGGCCGTCGAGCCGCCGGTCGACGCGTGCCACCGCCAGGCCGCGCCGGCGACTCCGCCGCGAGGTCCGTTGGGCGCTTTACGTAATGTTGGCAGCCCTGCCACCGGTCCTGAGCGCGCTCGCGTACTGGGAAGGGAGGCATGCCGCCCTCCTCGAGATCCGCGCCCCGCACTCGGTTGACGCCGCCCCCGAGGCCGCGCCCGAGCCCGAGCCGTTACCGCCACGGATCTCGCTCTCGATCGAACCGGCGGTTCCCCTTCCCCCGGCCGAGCCCGCCGCACCGGTGATCATCCCCGGTTATCTATTGCCCGACGACGGTTTGGAGGAGCCGGCCCATGCGCGAGATTGACCAGGCCTTGGCCCGCGCGTACGCCCAGCGAGGCGCCTCCGACCCGGGCACCGTGCCCCCCGCACCCCACCTCGTGCCCCGCTCGAAGGACGACGCGCACGCTTCGCCGATCCCAGCCCCGCACCTCCTCGAGAATCCCGAATGGGACGATGCCCCCGAACCATTCCTCCTTCACTGGCCGGCGACCGTCCGCATCCTCGAGCGCGATTGCGGTGACCGGTTCGAGCAAATGGCCGAATTCATCCTCGGCGCGCGTGACACGCAAGGAATGAAAGTCCTACTCTTCACGAGCTGCCACCGCGCCGAGGGCCGGACGACTCTCGTGCTGACCCTCGCACGCGCTCTGGCTCGACGCGCCGGACGCACGCTCCTCGTCGAGGGAGACCTCACCGGGCCGATGCTCGCACGGCAGCTCGGCCTGCGTCCCACCGTGGGCCTCGACGATGTGGTGGAGCACGGGACGGCCCTGAACGACGCCCTGATCGACGTGCCGGACGAACACCTGACGATCCTCCCGTTGCGTGCCCCCGTCGCGCGACCGCGGGAGTTCCTGGCGAGCACGGGATGGTCGTGCACCCTCTCCCGGCTCCGGCGCGACTTCGATCTCGTCCTCATCGACGGCTCTCCCCTGTTCGCCGGCCTGAGCGCAGCCGCCCTGCACCGCTCCGTCGACGGTGCGATCCTCGTCCAGAATCACACGCTCACCGGCCAGCGCGCTTTGCTCCGCGCCCAGGAAATCCTCAACGAGGGCGGTGTCCCCCTACTGGGGCTTGCCGAAACGTTCGTCTAGACGATCAAAGAGTCACCACAAAGCCGCAAAGACACGAAGAAGAAAAGCGTCCATATCCCTTTTGTTACTCGCACCTTTGTGCCTTCATGGTGATTATCCATTCTGATCCCGGAGCGATTGGTGTACGAGGCCCATTTCGGACTGAGCCGCCACCCGTTCGGCGAGACGGTAAACCCGTCGGCCTACGTCGCCGTCCCGACCCGCGACGCGGTGCTCCGGCGGTTGCGGTACGGCCTGGAGCACGGGCGCGGGCCCGCCCTCGTGTTTGGCCCGTCTGGAAGTGGGAAGACCCTCTTGGCGACGACGCTCGCTCAGGAGATGGGGGGTACCGCGGTTCACCTCACCTTCCCTGCGCTAACGGCCCCGGAACTGCTAGCCGTACTCGC
>JARLIH010000146.1 GCA_031291845.1 Isosphaeraceae bacterium
AGGAGCCAGCATGGGTCACTCCTTTGCCCCATCGTGCAATCCATTCATCCGTTGACTCAGCCACCATTTTCCCCTGGCCGGCCTAAGCCGCCAAGGTCAACAGCCGACTTGTGTGGTACAACGAGGGCGTTGCCCCAGGCTGTTACATGGCGCCCCGTTCGGGGCTGTCAGACGTGCAACAGAAACGATCTCCGTGGGCGTGTCAAAAAACCCTCGCAAGCCCAACTTTTCATCACCCATGCCTTGCCCCCTCAGAGGACAAGGAAACGGACCTGCAACGAGAGATCTTCCAAGCACGGCAATACCGACAAAGCACCAGGCGGGCCAACCATTCGGGCTGCCGATTCGCGTCGCGCCACGGAGGGCGAGGAGGGCGCAGCCGGATGATCGCACGTGCGATCGCTCCGGCGAACGCAGAAGGTGATTCCCCTCAGCGGCTCTCGAAGACGCGGTCCGTCCCCTCCGGCCCGACGCGGACCCGGAACGTCGATCCGTCCGGCGCAACCGAGACCCGGATGAACTGCCCACCCGCCAGGTCGTTGTTGGCGATGAGATCGGAAGACGTGTTCTCCTCTACGCTCGTCGCGGCGTTTTTGTGAAGCTGGTACAGGGCCTTCAGCGAGGGGAGACCTCGAAGCAAGCGCACCGTCCCGGCATCGCCCCCCTTCCGGGGGCCATTGTTCATAATCGCAACCGTCGGCTGGATCGTGCGGACGAGCGTAGGATGGTTCGAGATGCTCATGCCGTGGTGCGTGACCTGGAACAGGTCGATCCGCCCGATCGCGTCGGTCGGGCAAACGAGCTTCTTTTCGATGTTCCAGGTCAGGTCGCCGCAGTCGAGAAAGGTAAACTCACCCACCCGGAACCGCAGCGCGAGACTCCGCGCATTGTCGCTCGGGTCGGGGGGCAGGTCCGCCGGGGCCGCCGCGCAAAGCGGGTTCGGTCCCTTCGCCGTTTCCGGTTGCCAAACTTCGCCACCGGACGCCAGCACGACGGCCTCGATCCCACCTTTTAGCGGCAACCGATCGCCGGCCTTGAGCGCCCGCCGCTTTCCCTCACTCGCCCGGCGGTACGCCACCCCCAGCGGATCGTCGCGGGCTGGGCCGTCCGGGAACGTCGCCTTGTCGCCTCCAGGAGCGTCGAGATCCGGTAATCCCCGGTCCCAGTAGCGGTCGATCCTGACGCGCTTCGACAAACCCTCGACACCCCCGTAGTGATCGGCGTGCCAGTGGGTCGTCAGCAGATGATCGAGGTGGTCGAGTCCTTCCAGGTCCTTGAGAATGTGCTCGATCCGGATCGGGTCGCGGTCTTCCAACCCCGGCCAGCCCGAGTCGATGAGCAACGACTCGCGCTCCGGTGTCACGATTAGGGTAGCCGCGCCCCCCATAACGTCGATAATGTATATTCGTAACTCCCCGCGAGGCGCATCGGCCCCTCCCAGGAGAACCACGGCGACAAAGGCCGCGAACAGCCGTCGGATGGAGAACGTCATGGAAGTCCGGCTCCGGAAGTCGATGGCTTGCGCGCGAGGTAAGGACCTCCAGTCCCACGCCCTAACCAACACACCGGGGCGGGCTGTTTCCTCGCGTCTCGACTCCGCCGATCGTCGCTTCCGTTGCGACGGCTTGCAAGAGACCTTCGCAGAACGCAGGACGATCGGCGGACCGATCGCGGATAGACCGAGGTGGCGCGTCCTGAGTTTTCGACGGGCGTGGTCGATCCGTCTGGACGGTGCCCCATGCGACAGACCGACCTCGCTCGCGGATGCCGCCGGTTCCTCTGCTCGGAACGCGCGAGTCGACAACCATCCTCCCGCTGAACTGAGAGGACCGACGCGCAGCGGTGCCAAAAAATGCTCAGCAGCGGCAAAACGGAGCCCACATGCACGCCTGCTTAAGAGCATTTAGGCTCCAGCAACGCGGTTTTCCGCTTTTTTTATCGCTTGACTACCACCAGTGTGGTTATCATAAGGAAAGAATAAAGCAGGATGGGGTGTGAGGGTCCAGGGAAGGGGGCAGGTTGGGCTCCACGGCTCCCCCGTCTGAGGGAGTGTGTTATGCAATCGATGCGTCCGGTCCTCTTGTTGACTCAGGATGAGCGCCTGGTGCAGGTGGCCCGTCTCGAGATATACACACGGTCACCACTCGAGCTGGTTGTCGCCAGGACAGTCGAGGAGGGGCTGACCTTCCTGTCGACCGCCAGGCCATGCGCGGTGGTCGTCCACCTCGAAGCGGGGCTTGCCGACGAGCAGGTCTCGGAATTGCTGTGGGCCGCGGCGGTGCCGGCAAAACCGGTTCCGGTCGTGGCGCTCAGCGACCAGTACGACGAAGCGCGTGCGAAGACGATGTTCGATCTCGGCGTCGCCGACTATCTCGGCCGGCGCGAGCACCTCGCCAGGCTCGCGGCGCTGCTGACGTCTGTGGTGCCGTGCTCGACGGCGTCCGATCAGACGGCGGTGGAGTTCGATTCGCGCGGGGCGCTGCTCGAGCAGCCGCGCTTGCCGCGTAGCGCGAGCATACCGGCTGGGCCGCACCTGCCGGGGCTCCAGAGATTTCCGATCCTGGGCGAAGGCTGAAACCAGTCGACTTCGCAATCCTCCTGCGATCGCGCGCGATCCGCTGTCCGGGCACGCGGCTCCGGGCTTACTCGGGCAGCGGCTCGTAGAGCTCCGGCGATCGGCTCTCGATCAGCGGAAAGAGTCCGCCCTTGGCAAAGCGTTCGAAGTGGGGCGACGCACGGTGCGCATCGAGGGCGGCCTGGTCGTCATACTGCTCGTACAGGAAGAACTTCCGCGGGTCGGTGGTGGAGCGATGGACGATGTACATGCGGCAGCCCGGTTCCGCGCGAGTCGGGCCCGTCAACTGCCGGAAAAGGCCGATCGCTTCGTCTTCATGACCGGCCTTCATCACGTAGGTTACGGCGACGCAGATCATTGGCGTTTCTCCCAGGGTGGGCGAGCGAGCGGGAGTCTACATCGTAGCGGGGCGATGGCCGGCACGCGAGGCGCGCTTTGCAGGGGCTCACCGCATCCTGGTATCATCGGCGGTCGCGAGTCCGGCACGTTCATTCGGGTGTGCCGCGCCTGCCTGTCACCGGTCCCGGGTCGCCATGAACCGCTTCGGCTTCGTACGCGTCAGTTGTGTGTCGCCCAAAACGGCCGTCGCGAACCCGGTCGCCAACACGTTGGAGATGATCCGCGTGCTGGACGAGCTGCGCGACAGCGACGTCGTGCTGTTCCCCGAGCTGGCGGTCACCTCCTACACCTGTGCGGATCTTTTCGGGCAAACGGCCCTGCTGGACGGCGCGGTCCGCGCGACGCTCCAGCTCGCCGAGGCCACCCGCCGGCGCCAGCAGCTCGTCGTGGTGGGGCTGCCGCTCGCCGTGCGGAACAGCCTGTACAACTGCGGGGCGGTGCTCTGGAATGGCGCGGTGCTCGGGATCGTTCCCAAGCAGTTCATCCCGAACTACAAGGAATTCTACGAGAGCCGTTGGTTCAGCTCCGCGAACGGAAGCGAGCCCGCGGAGGTCGAGTTCGGCGGCACGGTCGTCCCTTTCGGGATCGACCTGCTGTTCCGCGCGGGGGCCGTGGTCGTCGGGGTCGAGGTTTGCGAGGACCTCTGGATGCCGATCCCCCCGAGCTCGGCGCAGGCCATCGCGGGGGCGAACGTGTTGCTCAACCTCTCGGCGAGCAACGAGACGATCGGCAAGAACCGTTACCGGACCGACCTGGTGGCCGGCCAGTCGGGGCGCTGTATTGCGGCGTACGCGTATGCGAGCTGCGGCCCCACGGAGTCGACGACGGACCTGGTCTTCGGGGGGCACTGCCTCATCGCGGAGAACGGCGCCCTGTTGAATACGTCGCGGCGGGTGGGGGACGGGGCGCCGATCGAGCGGGGCTCGTACCACATCACGGCGGACGTCGACGTCGAGAAACTGCAATCGGACCGCCGTTCGACCACGAGTTTTGACGACTGCGTCAAGTACGCCGCCCGGTTCCGCGTCCGCGACTTCGCGTTGCGCCAGGATATGGGGGGGCTGTCGCGTACGGTGGAGGGAACGCCCTTCGTGCCGAAGGCGAACGCCGAGCTCCACGCCCGTTGTGCGGAGATCTTCGGCATTCAGTGCGCGGGTCTGGCCAAGCGGATCGAGCAGCTCGCGGCCGACACGCCCCTGAACATCGGCATCTCGGGCGGGCTCGACTCGACGCTCGCGCTGCTGGTCGCGGTGAAGACCTGCGACGTGCTCGGCCACGACCGCCGGCGCATCCAGGGCCTGACGATGCCGGGGTTCGGCACCACGGCCCGCACGAAGCGGAACGCGGTTGACCTCATGGCGCACCTCGGCATCGTCGCCGCGACCATCGACATCGCACCCCTGGCCCTCCTGGCCTTTCAAGAGCTCAATCACGCCCCGTTCGGCATCGACACCCACGGCATGGACGTCGCCTCGTTCAAGGCCGCGCTCGCGCAGGTGCCGCGCGAGCGGCGACACGACTTGACGTTCGAGAACGTCCAGGCCCGGGTCCGCACGTTCTTACTCATGTCGCGCGGGTTCGTCATAGGGACGGGCGACCTCTCCGAGCTCGCACTCGGCTGGTGCACGTATAACGCGGATCACATGAGCATGTACAACCCGAACTGCTCGATCCCGAAGACGCTCGTGAAGTTCCTCGTCGAGTACGTGGCCACGCACGAGTTCGAGGCCGGTCCCGCACGCGACACGCTGCTGTCGATCGTCGCGACCACCATCTCACCGGAGCTGCTGCCGTTCTCGTCCGAGGGGGAGATCGAGCAGGCGACCGAGGAAACGCTGGGCGCGTACGAGCTTCACGACTTTTTTCTCTATAATGCGATACGCTGTGGGTACGGACCGGAAAAGATTCTCTTTCTGAGCCGGCACGCGACCTTTTCGCGACCGTTCTCGGCCGCGGCGATCAAGGCCGCGCTTCGCACGTTTTACGAGCGCTTCTTCGCGAACCAATTCAAACGGTCGTGCATCCCGGACGGCCCGAAGGTCGGGACCGTCAGCCTGAGCCCGCGCGGCGACTGGCGCATGCCGAGCGACGCCGACCCTGCGGCGTGGCTCGCGTGGGCCGAAGACCAAGGCTAAGTAAGCCAGGGTGACGCCATGTCTCGTCTGCTCGATTTCTATCGCGGCACGGCCACCGACGACGCCGGGCGCACGCTCAGCGACGTGTGGGGCTTCTCCGACGACGAAATGGAAGAGCACCACGACTTCATCCAGTGGCTGTTTCCCCTCTGCGAGCCGAGCCGCTTCAACCCGCACGCACCGCTCTTGAGCGAGGCGGACATCGCTGCATTCCGCGCCGAGGCATCGCTCCGCGATCACGTGTTACGGTCCTTTGATCGGTTCCTTGGCTTCCTGGGTCTCGAAGCGAAGGAAGGCGCGGTGCGTCCGGGTCCCCGGTTCGCACGGAAGCGAGACTTGTGGCTCTACCCGAACCACAACTGGCTCCGCATCACCCGCGTGTTGCACTCCCTTCGTCTCCTGGGTCTCGAGGCCGAGTGCACGGCCTTCTTTTGCGGGCTCAACGAACTGCGGGAACGGGGCCAGGCGCGCATCTCGGACGACACGTGGTCGTACTGGCAGGACGCCGCGTCCTGAAGCTCTGCAAAAATAGGCAGAGTTTGCGGTCCCTCGGGCGTCGATTCCGCAAGAACTCGTTCATTGAGCCCCCTCCGATTGAACAGAGCGCGCCGTTTTTGCCGACAACACCACCGAATGGATGTGCCCGGCGCACCAATGCCCGGGAAGGAGAGGCTCGAAGGAGAGCGTGGGGCCAATGCCGCCAGCCACCGATTCGACAGCGCGGAGCCTCGATACAGCCGGCTGGCTGGCGGTGGAGGCCGAGCGTTTGGCTGCGGAGGGACGGCTCGGTGAGTCGGAGCGAATGCTCGGCCGTTTGCTCGCCCTTCAGGAACAGGCGGTGGCGTGCAAGGAGCTCGACCTGGCCGAAACGCTGGGGATGCGGGGCGAGGTGCGTTTCCTGTCGATCGACCTCCCGGGCGCTGAGGAGGACTTCCGCCGTGCCCTGGCAATCCGCGAGCGCTGTCTCGGCCGACGCCACACGGACACCGCCGGGTCGTTGTGCAGCCTCGCCCTCGTGCTCTGGAGGCGGGGAGAGCGGACGGACGCCGAGCCGCTTTTGAGCCGCTGCCTCGACATCCGGCGGTCATTGCTGGGCGACGACCACCCGGAGACACGACGCACCCAGTCGCGGCTAAAACGGTTGTGGCGCGAGTTGGCGGGAACGGAGGATGACGTGGCGACCACAGAGCAGGACGAGCGCATGGAGTTGGTCGATCGTTCGAGCACGGCCGTCGTCGCGGAATGGACCGCCTTGCGCGACCGCTTCGGCGACCTGTCGCGCCGGCTCCTCGACGCCGCGCGGGCCGACCGGACGACCACGCCCGAACGGGTCGTCCGAGAGCTGAACGACTGCCGCCTCGGCTTCCAGCGGCTGTGCGACGAAGCCCGCGGGTGGGCCGAGGCCTTCCAGGTCCCGTGCCCCCCCGATGCCCAGTTGGAGAACCTGCTCGGCATCGCGTCGTTCCTCGATCGGATCGGCGAGGCCGTCCTCCAGCAAGAGCAGGCCGAACGCCCGCGCAGGCGGGGGCTCCTCGTCCTGGACCAGGTTCTGCGGCTCACCCACACTCTCGAGCGCGACTTCGCGCCCTTGCTGGCTTGCCAGGACAGCGCTCAAGCCCTTCACCGGCAACTCGCGGCCGGTGTCGAAACGGATCGGGAGGAGCTGCGGCCCTTCTACGAACTGCTCGTCCTGGCCCTCCAGCGCAAGACCTTGAGCGACGAGAACTGGCAGCGGGCGCACCAGAGCGTCTCCGCGGCCTTCGGCAAGTCGCTCGCTGCGGCCGCGACCCGCGGTCACTTGATTCCGTCGGCCGCTTACGTCGACGATCGCGATGCCGGCGAACCGACGACGGCCGCCGTGCTCCACCCGCAATTCGCGCGGCCCGAAGAGGAGTATGTCATCCCGCTGGGGACGGTCCCGCTCCTTCCCGTGCCGGCCCCACCCTCGGTGATCGGCGGACCGCTCTCCGCCGCGACGCATGACCTCGGCATGTCTCGGCACGCGCGATCCGCAGCGGCCGGCCCCACCGTGCGGTTCCGCACGGCGGACGGTAAGCTCTACACGCTCAACCCGGCCGAGCCCGTCGCCGGCCCGAAGGGGCTCGACGCCGCATCGCTGGCTCTGCCCCGAGAGCAGGAGCCGACGTCCGCCTCGTGAAGCAACCATGTCCTTCCGACCGCTTGGCGCGGTCCACGATCCCATGAACACCACGGAAAGCAACGCAAGTGTGGCCACCGGGAACGCGTTCATGGACTTCAACGCGATCGTCGGTCGACTCGCGGGTGCGGGGCCCGTGCGCCTTGCAGTGGATTCGGGCTTTCACATCTATGCCCGTCGCCGCATGCGGCATGTGAGCGGGCTCGATCCCGCGGCAGTGCAACGAAGAACGTTGCTGAGGTTGACCGCGACGGCCGCGGCCACTCGCTTCGGCAAGGACCACGGTTTCGGGTCCGTTCGCGGTGTCGAGGACTTCCAGCGCCAGGTGCCGCTCCGCACGTACGAAGACCTTTGGAACGCGTACCTCAAGGAACGCTATCCCGTCTACGACAACCTGACGTGGCCCGGCCGGATCCCGTACCTGGCCCTGACGAGCGGGACCACGACGGGGGCGAACAAGTACATTCCGGTATCCGCCGCGATGGTGCGGTCGAACCGCAAGGCCGCCCAGACGATGATCGCGGCGTACCTCGACAGCCGGCCGGGCGCCCGGCTCTTCCGCGGGAAGCTCTTCTTTCTCGGCGGCTCGTCCGACCTGACGTCGCCCGCCCCGGGCGTCTCCCAGGGGGACCTCAGCGGCATCGCGTCCCGGACGGTCGGCCCGTGGCTGCGCGCTTACACGTTCCCGCCCCTCGACCTGGCCCTCGACCCGGATTGGGACCGCAAGCTGCGCAGGCTCGTCGAGCTAAGCCTGCGCGAACCCATCACGCTCGTCTCGGGCGTTTCGAGCTGCCTCGTCACGCTCTTTCAACGCGTCCTCGAAGCGAGCGGCAAGGCGACCGTGGCGGAGGTGTGGCCGACACTCGAGCTGGTGGTGCACGGCGGCGTCAAGTTCGAGCCTTACCGCGCTTCGTTCGCGACATTGCTCGGGTCGCCGCGCGTCCATCTTCAGGAGAGCTACCCCTGTTCGGAGGGCTTCGTCGCGTTCGGCGATCCGCAGACCGGCCTGCTGCGCCTGCTCGTGGACCACGGGATCTTCTTCGAGTTCGTCCCCCTGGAAGAGCTCGGGACGGATCGGCCAGTGCGGCATTGGCTGGGGAATGTCGAGATTGGTGTCAACTATGCGATCGTGGTTTCGACCTGTGCGGGGATGTGGGCACACATCATCGGCGACACGGTGCGGTTCGAGTCCCTCAACCCGCCGCTGCTGACCTTTACCGGCCGCACCAAGTACTACCTTTCGGCATTCGGCGAGCACCTGATCAGCGAAGAGGTCGAGGGAGCAATCGCCTCGGCCGCGACGGCGGTCGGCGCCTCGGTGCGGGACTGGCACGTCGGTCCCGTCTTCCGCGAGCCGCTCGGATACCATCGCTTTGTTGTCGAGTTCGTTCAGCCTCCGACGGACCTCAGCGCGTTCCGCAGGGCCCTCGACGCGGAGTTAATCGCACGCAACGCCCACTACGAATGGTTCCGCGCCGAGGGTGGCGGTCTCCCCGCGCCGGAGATTTGCGTCGTGAAACCCGGCGGCTTCGACGCCTGGATGCGCTCACGGGGCAAGCTTGGCGGCCAGCACAAGGTTCCCCGCATGGATAGTTCGGGGACGCTCACGGCGGAGTTGACCGACTACGTGAAGAACGAGGGACTGCTCGAACGCGCGCTGGCCGATGGCGCCGATTCGTAGGGCGGGCTGACCCAGGCTACGTTTGTTGTAGGTTGAACCTCTGGGCGCAGGCTGGGTGCGCCGGGTGCGACCGCGCCTCAGATAACCTGTGGCGGCAAGTCGTCGAAGATCAGGCCCGACGGTTTCTCCGCCGAGGGGAAGACCCGCCAGTCCGGCCCGTACTGCTCCAGTACGTAGAGCGGAAACGCGCGCTGGAAGACATACACAGGAAGAAGGACGACCGTTCCCACGTAGGGGAGCGCGGCGATGCAACACGTGGCACAGGTGATGAGAACAGCGACCAGACCGGCACAGGCCGCGACGACGAACTTCAGCAGGAAATACAGCGCCATCGTGCCAATATGACCGGCCAGGATCGAGCGGCCGAATTCGTTCCAGGCAGCCATGACCGGCTGCCGGCGTACGTACATGATCGGGACGACGAAATCGACGAGCAGCACCTGGATCACCGCACTCGAAAGCGCGACCAGTAACCCGAGCGGAACGAGCAGAATCAGGGCGGACACCGCGTGGTCGCCGAACCGGCCCGCCCGCATGTCGGGCCAGGCGATCGCAGCACATCCCACGACGATGGACAGCATCACCAGCGAAATTACGAGTCCGAAGCAAAATACGAAACGGAACAGAGAGTTGCCTTCGCGAGCGTACTCCGTCCAGGGCCTGGCCACCGCTCCTCGGTCGCGGACCACACCGTCGAGAAACATGAAGGTGCCGCGTGCCTTCAACCAGGCAATCAACAACGAGACCACAACGAGCACAAGGACCACGGCCACACCAATGCCAACGACGACTTCAAGATTGCCCTGGACCCAGTTGACGGAGTTCTGAAAAAACGCCTGAAACTCCGCGTCACCCTGCCCAGCCGCCCCTTGCCCGGGCGGCGGTGCGTTTCCCGGCGGTACCGGCGCGATGGGCGCTGGAGCCCCGGGACCGCCGCCCAGCGGCATACGGGCGCCGAAATTGCTGCCCTCCGAACCCAGATTCGCGAGCCACGCGCAAAAACCCAGGGTCATCCACTTGGCAAGGTCGAACGGGCGGAAAAGGACTTTCCCGGTGCGCGCGAGTGCCAACGAAATTGGCTCGGTAACCGATACGCTCATGGTAAGGGACCACCCACTCCGTCCAACGTCGACCAGTGGTTCCGTGTCCGGTTCGCACGCCCGGTCCGAATCGCCACGACAGTCATTCGCCGCGGCCAGCCACTTATTCAGTCTATCGCGGGTCGAGCCCCGTAACCGCACGCCGCTCTCTCAAGGCAGATAATTGAGCGTATAGTACGCATCTTTATGCAACAGCGACAAGCCTCCCGCCGAGCGCACGCCGTCGAGGTGCAGCTCGTGGATGTGCCCCTCTTCGAGTTTGTCCAGCGTCAGATGCACGCTCTTACCGTCCTCCGCGACCTCGGCTTTCTCGACCGCTGGAACGGTCTCGTCGACTTCGGGACTGCCGTAGCTCGACTGGTAAATATAGGTATGCGTGCGGACCTTATACGAGTTCGGATCGCCGGCCGTTTTCGGATCCACGGGCTCCGTGAACGTGAGGTCGAAGCCCTTGGGCGCGACGCGCATCGAGCGCACCTCGAACGGGACCTTGCCCGTCCAATTGAGTCGCTGCAAGGCGAACGGCTTGTTCCCGCGGGAGCCCCAGCCCCGGTTCGTCCCGCCGACGAACAGCGACCCGTCGGGCGTGAGCAGCATCGCGAGGTTGCCCGACGCGAAGCCCTCGCGGAACGGGAAACAGACCCCCTGGTACCGGCCCTGCACCTTTTCGAGCGACACCCTCATCACCGTACTCGCCGACTGGTCGCCGACGAACATCTGCCCCGAGAACGGCCCGAACTTCCCGCCGGTCGTGTCGCAGACGATCCCGCTGGCCGATTGGCCCATCTTGGGGTACGGGAAGTAGACGGCCGGCGGCACCAGCTCGGGGATCTTTTTCGCCTCGACCATCAAACGGCTGTTCGACTCCGGCTCCTTGGGCCGCGGGCCGAGCGCCTTGGCTTCGTCGTACCAGCGGAAGCTCGCGGGATGTCCCACGAACGCGCCCGGCTTCAGGTGCTTGAGCGCGCACGCCCCGTTCCAGGGACCTTGGTTCTCCGTGAAGAACATGTCGCCCTCGGCGTTCATGCCGAGCCCACCCGGTGAACGGAGTCCGCTCGTGGTAGGAACCGTCCGGCCGTCGGGTGTCACGCGCAGGGCCATGCCCCGGAACTTGTTCTCGCTCGTGAACGAGCCGGTGAGGCAAAGCGCGACCCAGAGATTCCCTTCGCGGTCGAACTTCGAACCGAAAGCGTACTCGTGATAGTCGCCGTTGATCTCCCACAGGTCGCTGACGGTTTCAAAAACGTCGGCGCGACCGTCGCCGTCGCTGTCCTTGATGCGCGAGAGTTCGCCGCGCTGGGTCACGTAGAGCCAGCCGTCGCGATACGCCAGGCCCAGCACCTCGTGCAGCCCGTGCGCGAAGCGCGTGAACTTTACCTCTTTTGGGTCCTTCGCAAACGGCTTGTCGACCAGGTAGATCTCGCCGCGCCGACTGGAAACGGCGAGCCGGTCGCCCGGCATCATCTCGAGCGCGCCGGCCTCGAGGACAACCCCCTCCGGAACCGGAAACGTGAAGATCGTATAGTAATCCTCCTCCTTCGGATCGGCCGCAAAGACCGGCGCGGTCGTGAACGCGAGGAGGATGAGGGTCAGCAGTCGATCACGTCGCATGAGTTATGCCCTGAGTCAGCGAGAACGAGGGGAAACCGCCACTGCGGACGCTTACCACTCGAAACGTTCGTGGATGACGGCTTGATGGTCCTGGAACGACACCGGCACGAGGAGCTCGCTCTTACCGTTCGACGTTCGAACCACAGGCGCACTTTTCGACGTGATACGAACCTTCCATTCGCCGTTGACCAGGTACCAGCCATCCCCCTTCGGCTCGATCTTGTCGGCCACGGCCGCGCGGAACCAGAGGTTCTCGGCCGGGGTGTCGGCCTTGAAGGTGAGAGTGCGTTCGATCGTGCCGAAATCCGTCCCCGCGAGCGCGTTGGGGAAGTCCGCGACATGGACCTTATCAAAATCAAAGAGGAACGTCGGCCGCTGGTCCTTCGTTAATCGGTAGCCGCGGAAGCGATAGCCGAGCGCCTTCGCATGTTCCGAGGGCCAGGGGTGCGTCGGGCTGGGGAGTGCCGCGAGCGGCGGTCCTTCGGGAAGCGGAACGACGTTGTCCCCCAGCGGCGGCTGGAATCCTTCCCCGCGTCCGTTCCAGTGACGCGACGCGTCGATGAAGGCCCCTTGCCAGATCAAGGCGATGCGCATGTCGTTGGCGTCGTACGCGATGTTGGCCTTCTCGGGATACCCGACCCCGATGGCGCGCGGGCCCGCGCCCTGGATGAAGTTGCGGTAAAGGATCGCCTCCGTCTCGGGAACGAGCGGCATCGGCTCTCGACCAAGCCCGTACGGCTCCGCCGCATTGGTGCCGTCCGACAGGAAGCGCCAGATCGATTCGATTTGCTGCGACGTATCGCCGCCGAACACCTTCGGCAGGAGCGACATCCCGTCCGGCCAGGCGGCGGGCATGCGCGTACCGGGCCGAAACGCCTGGGGGTTGCGCAGGTAGCGGTGGAACCAATCGTGCCGCAGGCGTCGCGTCATGATCGTCATGTCGATCGCCTGCACCCCCTCAGCCTGGACCCCCTTGAAGGTGTGGCACTTGATGCAGCCAAGCGCCTGCGAACCGGCCAGGAAGCGTCCTTGCGACTTCACGCGCCGGGGCGAGTCGCTGAACTCGGCCACGGAGACGGGCTCGACGTGATCGGTGTTGCTCAGAGCCTCGGCCAGCGCGGCCGTGCCCCCTGCGCCGAATTTCGGCATACGCGTCAGCATATAGGGGCGGTCTTTGGCCCCTTCGGCGATCACGTTCTTCAAGTATTCGGGCGTCAGCTTGCCCCCGACGCCCGTCAGTGGCGGTGGCAAGCGTCCTTCGTCACCCATTTCCTTTTGCGTCGTCTCGAAGTCGCCGTCGCGCGCCCGCTCGACGCCTCCCTGGTTCCCGCGCTGGTGGCAGGCGTAGCAATTGAAGGCGAGCAGCGAACGTTCGATCGTCTGCTGCGGACTCGGCGCGTGCTCGGCTCGCTTGGCGGCGGACTGAAGTGCGGCGGTTAGCGCGGCTGCCTGCGAGTCGCTCAACGCATAGTCCGGCCGGCCCCGTTCGGCCTTGCCCGACAGGCAGCCGCCCGAGCGGAGCGTGCTGAGTGCCGGGGCTTGTGCATTCGTTTCGATGCGCGTGTTGTTGATCCGGAGGTCATGGCACGCGGCGCAGCCCACTCGTGCGAAGACGTCGCGGCCCTTTTCGGCGAGCGCAGCATCGATTCGGAAACGCTCGGGTTCGGCCTTCCGGTTCTGATCTTTGGCCGCTTCGGCGCGCCTGTCCTTGATCGGGGAAAGCGACGTTACGACGGACTGGCGCCCGCGGCCAAAGCGGCTCATCTCGACGTCGAGCTCGACGCCGCCGCCCCCGTTGAAGACGGCCGCGACCAGCCGGTGCGGCCCTTTGATGAGCGTCACCCGGCCTTCCTTCGTGCCCGGCGGATGGATCCCGTCGTTGTCGACCACGAGGTGATCGTCGATCCAGAGGCGGCTGCCGTCGTCGGACGTCAGATAGAAGGTGTACTCGCCCGCGGCTTCCAACCGGAGCTCGCCCTCGAACCGGAGGGCCATCTCGTTCTCGCGTTTGGCGATGGTGACGTCGAACCCCTCCGCGGTCCCCTCGGCGAGGGGCTTGAGGTCGTCGAGCTTGGGAAGCTCCTGCCAGCTCCCTTCGTAGTACCGGTATGCCAGGTTCGGGGCGAAGCTAAGGTCGAGGTCCTTGAGAAGGTAGTTCGCGAGCGACATCGCCTCGTTGAGATTGAGGTTGAGCCCGGGCATCCGGCCGGACGGCCGCACTTTGTGTGGGTCGAGCAAGAACGCCGTCAGGCTCGGGATCGAATATTTCGCGGCGAGGTCGGGAAGCGGCACCGATGAAGCGAGCGGAGGCTCGTTCCCTTCTCGAGGGCCATGGCATGCGACGCAGCCGACGCGCCGGTAGAGAAGCCGTCCGTCGGGGACGACCTTGCGGTTCAAGCGCGCGTCGCGGACGGCGCCGGTCGATGCCAGGAAGTGCACGAGCGAGTCAATCGCCTCGTCCTTCTCGGCGGCGGGCCAGCCCGCAAACAGGTCGGGCATCGTGGTCCCTGGCTTCGCCGCGCGAGGCGCGCGCAGAAACGCGCGGAGGAACTCGGGCCGAACGCGCCCCCCGACCTGGTCGAGGATCGGGGCCTGTTTCTGCGCAACGTGAGCCGCAACGTTGGCGGCGGCGTGATGACACGAAGCGCAGTTCAGCTCGCCGAGCAGCAAGAGGCCCCCCGTGACGGGGTCGCCCTTGGCGTCGACGAAAAACCGTTCGAAGCCAGAGACGAGCGGGTGGGAGGACTGCGTCTCGCCGTTCTTGGCCTCTTCACCTCGGACATGACCCGCCAACACGACGCTGAGCAGCCCGGCATGCAGGACCAGCCGGCGCAGACAGATCACTCCGGGCATCAACGAGTCTCCGGGAGAGCACGAGCAGGCGGGACGCCGTCGGGACGCTGGCAGCCGCCCGGAACGAGGTCGCTTGCAGGCGGTTCACTCGACACGCTTTTTCGGTCTAACCGATCATTCACTCACGATAACGAGTCGTGCGCGTGAAGCAAGACCCAGCGAACCGGCGGTGTCTCGGGCCGGCCGCTTACGCGGCTGACCTCTCGCGTACGAGGCGAGTTATCAAGAGAGCCCGAGGCGCAGCAACCGGCATGGGTGGCTGGGGTCGAGCCCGCCAGGGGGATGCCCCCGGTCCGCGTTGCCCATCCCCGGGCGCCGGGGAGACGCGTTTGCCGAGCGCATGAAAGGCACCGTGCCCTTGACACGAATGGGGATGGTGCATTTCATGCACCCTACGAGAAGCGCAGTCATGAACGCCCTCGCCCCGTCCCGGGCCGTCAAACAGAAACGGCACGGGCTCCCCAAAGGGCGCCCGTGCCGGACGGAGTGCATCGTCGTGCCGCCGCGCGATCAATGACGGAACAAGAACTCTTTCGAGTTGATCAACACCCAGCCCAGGTCCTCGACGGCCTGGCGGCGATCCTGCGTGGCCGAGAGGTGCTTGACCGCCGCGGACAGCTCGGTCGCGTTCGGCTCGCGGGCGAGCGCGATGACGTAGAGCTCCTTCGTGATCTCCTCGGGCGTCTTCGGGCTCTTGGCCAGCGCGGCCATGCGGCCGTTGTCGTCGCGGAGCTTGCCGTTGACGGTCGCGCCGCCGATGAGCTGGAGCGCCTGGGACAGGTTCGAGTCGCTCTCGCGCTCGCACTCGCAGGCGAGCTCGCGCGCCGGTCGGCCAAAGGTCTTGAGGAACGGGTTTTCCATCTTCCCGTCCGGAATCTGGGTGGCGCGGGCGCCTTTCGGCAGCCCGTCGAACGGGGTGGTCGTCTGCGTGACGGTCGAGATCGCGTCCAGCAAGACCTCGGCCGGCAGCAGCTTCGTCAGCGCGTGCGAGAAGTACAGGTTGTCGTCGGCGTTCAGCTCGTTCGTGCGTGCGCTGAACTGGTATGTCCGGCTCGTCAGGATCGAGCGGATCAGCTTCCTCAGCTCGAACCCGTTCTTGACGAACTCCGCCGTCAAACCATCGAGCAGCTCGTCGTTCGACGCGGGGTTCGAGTCGCGGAAGTCGTCAACCGGCTCGACAATCCCGCGCCCCATGACGTGATACCAAACCCGGTTGACCAGGCTCTTGGCGAAGAACGGGTTCCCCGCGCTCGTGAGCCAGGTCGCGAGCCGCACCCGCCGGTCGGGCTCCTTGGCGTCGTCCAGCACGGGCCCGCCGAGGGCCTTCGGGGACATGACCTGACCGGTCCGCGGCTGTCGCACGTCGCCGGCTCCGGTGGGGAAGACCACTTCTTCCTCCGGCTGGGCCCCTTTCTTGCGGCCGATCTGTGAGAAGAAGGCGGCGAAGCCGTAATAGTCGTCCTGCGTCCAGCGCTCGAACGGATGGTTGTGGCACTTGGCGCACTGAATGCGGACGCCGAGGAAGAGCTGGGCCGTCGTCTCGACCGAGTTCTCCGG
>JARLIH010000147.1 GCA_031291845.1 Isosphaeraceae bacterium
AGGAGCCAGCATGGGTCACTCCTTTGCCCCATCGTGCAATCCATTCATCCGTTGACTCAGCCACCATTTTCCCCTGGCCGGCCTAAGCCGCCAAGGTCAACAGCCGACTTGTGTGGTACAACGAGGGCGTTGCCCCAGGCTCTTACATTGCGCCCCCTTGGGGCTGAGACGCGTTAGCCTTCCGAGGACCTCGAACTTACCGTCGCTCCGCGCAACAAAACCCGGATGAATCCAATTCTTTATCAAGCCGAACTTTTCAACGGCCCAGCATCGCCCGCCCAAACGCTCCAAGAAAGGAAACAACCCTGCCCCGGGGGACAAAAGCCGAGAGTCAGGGTGTTATTATCGGCACCAGCTTATTCACCAGCGAAATGAGCCTCATTCCACGGTTCCACCGCACCATGAAACCACAGGCATCCCGCTGGCTGATCCTGCTTGTCTCGGCCTGCCTGTCGACGCACGCGCTCGGCGGCGCGCTGCCCGATCCGCCGGATACGGAACCGTCGCAGATGCGGCCTCTGTCTCCGGCCGCGGCCGCGGCCGGCTTCCGCGTGCCGGAAGGGTTCCAGGTCAACATCTTTGCGGCCGAGCCGGACGTGCGGAATCCGGTCGCTCTGGCCTGGGACGCGCGCGGGCGGCTCTGGGTCGCGGAGAATTACACGTACTCTGATGCCACGGACCGCTTCGACCTCCGTCTGCGCGATCGCGTCTTGGTCTTTGAGGACGCCGATGGGGACGGGCGGTTCGACAGGCGGACGGTCTTCACCGAAGAGGTGCAACGGCTCGGCAGCGTGGAGCTGGGGTTCGGCGGCGTCTGGCTGCTCTGCCCGCCGCAGTTGCTGTTCGTGCCCGACCGCAACGAGGACGACGCGCCCGACGGGCCGGCCGAGGTGATGCTCGATGGCTTCAACGTGGCGACGGAGAACCATCACACGTTCGCCAACGGCCTGCGCTGGGGGCCGGACGGGTGGCTCTACGGGCGCTGCGGGGCGTCGTCACCGGGGCAGGTCGGGGTGCCGGGGACGCCGGAAGGCGAGCGCATCCCGCTGCGCGGCGGGGTCTGGCGCTATCATCCCGCGAGGAAGCGGTTCGAGGTCCTCTGCCACGGCACGACCAACCCGTGGGGGCACGACTGGGACGCGCTGGGCGAAGGGTTTTTCATCAATACGGTCAACGGCCACCTCTGGCACATGATCCCCGGCGCCCATTTCGTGCGCCCGCACACGATCGAGCCGAACCCGCGCGCTTATGCCCTGATCGACCAGCACGCCGATCATTATCACTGGGACAACGCGAAAGAGATCCCCAAGCAGGCGCCGGTCCCCGGCAGCGAGAACGACCAGCGCGGCGGGGGGCACGCGCACGTCGGCCTGATGATCTACCAGGGCGAGCAGTGGCCGGAGCCCTATCGCGGCAAGCTCTTCACGCTGAACCTCCACGGCCGCCGCATGAACGTCGAGCGGCTCGAACGATCGGGGAGCGGGTTCGTCGGCCGCCATGAGCCCGACGCCTTCTTCGCGGCCGACCCGTGGTTCCGCGGCATCGACCTGAGCTGCGGGCCGGACGGGAGCGTGTTCGTGCTCGACTGGAGCGACACGGGCGAGTGCCACGAGCACGAAGGGGTGCACCGCACGTCGGGCCGGATCTATCGGATCACTTACGGAAAGCCCGCGGCCGTCGCGGTGCGCGACGTCTCGACGCTGAGCGAGCGTCAGCTCGTTGGCCTGCACCGGCTCTCGCCCGAGTGGTTTGTGCGCCAGGCCCGGCTCGTGCTGGCCGGACGCGCGGCCAGGGGTGAGCCGCTGGACGAGGCGAAGGCCGGATTGAGCCGGCTGGCCGAGCAGGACCAGGACGTTTCGCGGAAGGTCCGCGCGCTTTGCACGCTCCACGTGCTCGGCTCGGCCGATGCCGACGGCCTGCTCTCGGACAAACACGAAGCCGTTCGCGCGTGGGGCGTCCGGTTCTTGACTGACGACTTGCCGATCGACACGATCTACAGCCGGCGCGGCGGGCTCGACGTTGCGTTGCCGGCGCGGCGGCTCGATCGCCTTGTGACCCTCGCCACGGACGATCCATCGGGCCTGGTGCGGCTCGTGCTGGCGTCGTCGCTGCAACGGCTCCCGATTGCGCAGCGGGTGACGTTGGCGCGGGCCCTGGTCGGGCGTTCCGAGGACGCGACGGACCAGAACATTCCGGCGATGATCTGGACGGCCCTCATTCCGGTCGCCGAGGCCGATCCCGATGCGCTCGTCTCCCTCGCGGTCGTTTGCCGGCTGCCTGGCGTGGTGCGGCTGATCGCGCGGCGCCTGGGGGAGGACATCGAAGCCCGCCCGGCGCCTTTGAACGGTCTGCTTGAAGCCGCCGCGAAACGGCCTGAGGCGTTCCAGGCCCAGGTCGTGGCGGGGCTCGGCGATGCCCTGACCGGCTGGCGCAAGGCGGCGAAGCCGCCGGCGTGGGGCGGCCTCGAGAAGGCGCTCGCATCGGCCCACGATCCGGCGGTGCTGGCTGGGCTCCGCGACCTGGGCGTCCTGTTCGGCGACGGCCGGGCGCTGGCGGAGGTCAGGCGGGTTGCGCTCGATGATTCCGCGGCGATCGAGGCGCGGAAGGCCGCGTTGAAGACGCTCATCGAGAGCCGGCCCCCGGATCTGCGCGCGCTCTGCGAGCGGCTGGTGCGCGTTCGCTTCCTGAACGCCGTGGCCGTGCGCGGGCTGGCGCAGTTCGACGACCCGGCGATCGGCCGCACACTCGCGGCGAACTACCGGTCGTTTCACCCTTCGGAGCGCGCGGCCGCGCTCGACACGCTGGCCTCGCGCCCGGCGTTCGCGGCGGCCTTGCTCGACCAGGTTGCCGCGGGCAAGATCCCGCGCCAGGACATCACGGCGTTCCACGCGCGCCAGATCCGCAGCCTGGGCGACCCCGCGCTGGCCGATCGCCTGGCGCAGGTCTGGGGCGAGCTCCGCGAGTCGGCCGCCGACCGCCGCGAGCGCATCAGGACGCTCAAGGAGGCGCTCGACGCCGGCACGCTCGCCCGGGCCGACCGCAGTCGGGGGCGGGCCGTCTTCGACCGCGTCTGCGGCTTGTGCCACAAGCTCTACGGCTACGGCGGCGAGGTCGGGCCCGACCTGACCGGCACCGGCCGCAATAACGTCGACTATCTGCTTGAAAACGTCGTCGACCCCAGCGCGTCGGTCAGCGCCGACTTCCGGATGGTCGTCGTGGCGATGCAGGACGGCCGCACCCTCAACGGCCTCGTGCGCGCTGAGACCGACCGCACGCTGACCCTCCAGACGC
>JARLIH010000148.1 GCA_031291845.1 Isosphaeraceae bacterium
GCGGCGCTGGCAGGCTCGACTCTATTCGTGGCGGCTATCCGAGCGGTCGTCCCCGACGCGGCGCCCGTCTACCTGCTGGCCGTGCTGACCGTCGGCACGCTCTTTGGGACCGCTCCCGCAGTAGCCACCTCGATCGCGGGGTTCCTGCTTTACGATTTCCTCTTCGTCCCGCCTGTCTTGACCTTCACGATCGCCAGCCCGGACGAATGGCTCAACCTGCTACTACTCCTGGCCGTTGCCGTCGTCATCGGCCGGCTCGCGGCACTTCAGGCGGAGCGCGCGCAGGAGGCTGCCGACCGCGCTCTCGAAGCAGAGTCGCTCTACCGGATCACCGGAGTCCTCGCCTCGACCCGGACCGTTGGCGAAGCTACTCCACTCATGCTCGCCCGGCTCGCCGAGACCACCGCCATGGATCGGATCTGGTTCGGGCTCGGGCCATCGCCGATGGAGGAACATATCGTCGCCGACACGGCCGCGACCGAGGCGTTGCCGGTGCCTGGCTGGCACGTCGTCCTGCAGCGCCTCCCAGATGGTCGGATGCGGTGGGTGCGAACCCATGTCGGCCGGGCCGGTCCGCGACGGTCGCCACGAGCCCTCGTCTTTCGAATTCACGTCGAGGTCGCCGGTGAGTTGCTCGGCTCGCTGTGGGCACTTCGGGGTCGGGCCGAACGAGAGCCGGATCGTGCGGAGACCCGGATCCTGTCGGCCGCTGCGGACCAGCTCGGCCAAGCCGTTGTCCGGGACCGCTTGGTCGAGGAGGCCACGAGCGCCGAGATCCTTCGCGAGAGCGAATCCCTGAAGTCGGCGCTCCTCGACTCGGTCTCGCATGACCTGCGGACGCCCCTTGCGACGATTCGTGCGGCTGCCGGCAGCATGCTCGATCGGACGATCACTTGGACCGAGGACGAGCGTCTTGCAGCGTTCCAGACCATCGATGCCGAGGCCGAGCGAATGGGCCGTTTGGTGCGGAATCTCCTCGACCTGAGCCGGATCGAGGGTGGCGCGCTCAGGCCCGAGCTTGCCGCCCTCGATGTCGGCGAGCTCGCCCTCCAGGCCACACGACGGGTTCATCCGGGGGGCAAGACGATTCGGGTCGACATCTCGCCAGCGCTTCCGCTGGTGCTGGTCGATGATGTGTACCTGGGCCAGATCCTTGCAAACCTGCTCGAGAACGCCGTTCGCTATGGAGGCCCGACGATCGTCGTCCAATGCCGGGACCTGCCCGATGAGGGGGCAGTGGAGCTGAGCGTCGCGGATGACGGCGAGGGCGTCCCTGTTCGCGCCCTGGGGCACCTCTTCGACAAGTTCTACCAGGTGCCCCGGGCCGACGGTCTGTCCCGGCGCGGCATGGGCATCGGCCTCACGGTGGTGGCCGGGCTTGCGCACGCGATGGGTGGAACGGTCCGCGCCGAGCGCAGTGCCGCCGGCGGCCTCGCGGTTGTGGTCACGTTGCGTACCGCCGACCCTCCCGCCGAGCTTGAGGACCGTAGCCGGGTCCCGGCCCAGGCGTCTCAATGACCCAGTCTGGTGCGTGGGTGCTGGTCGTCGAGGACGAGGAGCCGACGCGGCGCTCGCTTTCGAACTTTCTCGTTCGTCGTGGCTACCGCGTGGACGAGGCCGCTACTGCGGCTGAAGCCCTGCGGGCCTGGGACGCGCATCGGCCAGATGTCATCCTGCTCGACCTCGGCCTGCCCGACCTCGACGGCGTCGACGTCATCCGTCACATCCGCCGCGCCGCCACGACCCCCATCATCGTCGTGTCCGCCCGAGGGGATGAGCGCGACAAGATCGCCGGGCTCGACGCGGGGGCTGACGACTATCTATCGAAGCCGTTCTCGGTCGGCGAGCTCGAGGCACGAATTCACGCCGTGATGCGTCGTCTCGGGGGTCCCGACGGAGACCCGGACGGCCGGCTTCGGCTCGGGCAGATCGAGCTCGATCCGGCGCGACGCGCGGTGACCGTGGCGGGGTCCCCGGTCCATTTCTCGCCGCGCGAGTACGAGCTGCTCAAGGTGCTGTTGTCGAACCAAGGTCGCCTCGTCACGCGTGAGCGCTTGCTGCGGGCAGTCTGGGGGCTCGAGTACGCCGAGGCCCGTGAATACCTCCACGTCTACGTCGGTCGACTGCGGCGAAAGCTGTCCGAGGCTGGAGTCGGACCGCAGATCGAGCAGCTGATCGCGACCGAGACCGGCATCGGGTACCGCGTCGCGGCGTCGAAGCCCGCCACGCCAGCCGAGGCCACGACCGCGGGCTAAGTCGCGCGACGGACCGGGCGTACGTCGAGTCGATGCGGGCGCCGCGATGCTGCAGCCAAACGTTTAGGTCGTCTTTAGCCCGCACGTTTCGTTGACCGTCGCGGCCTCTTGGCCCCCGGTGGATGCTCGAGGCATGTCACAGGCCAGCGGCCCCGACGTGTCCGATGGGCAGACGACTGTCCAGCGCTTGGCGATCGAGCTCCATGAGGTCGAGGCCGCCATCGAGCTCGTCCGGCTAGGCGCGGCGACCACGGTCACGATGGGTGGCCTGCGCTTCGCCGAAGCCGTCATGGAGCGGCTTCGCGACGAGGCGGACCGCGCGGGCGTTGTGCTCGACCCGCTCTACTGGCCCGAGGACGCTGGTTGTGACGTCACCGTGAGGCGAATCGATGTCGAAGCCTGATAGCTCCGCCCGGGTGCTAATGGTCGAGGACGATCTCACCCTTGTCGGGATCGTGGTGCGCCACCTGCGTTTGCGAGGCCACGATGCCCGCGCCGTCGCCTCGGTAGAGGACGCGACGGAGATGCTCCGCTCCGGGTTCCGGCCGACCGTGGTGCTCCTCGACATCAACCTGCCGGGAGCATCCGGCTGGAGCCTGCTGCGGGGCCCCGAGCTGGCGGCGGCGGGATCCCCACCGGTGTACGTCGTGAGCGCCACATCGATCCCGTTGTCCCGGCTCCGCGAATTCAAGGTAGCCGGCTTTCTGCCCAAGCCCTTCGCCCTGGAGTCCCTCATCGACGTGGTCGAGCGGGAGGCACCAGCGGACGAGGGCGCGACCGAAGCGATCCGGGGAGGCGGTCTCGATGCTCTTTGACCTCGCGATGATCGCCCTGACCCTCGTCTGGGCGCTCGCCTTCTTCGCGTTCTTGTGGCTGGCGAAGAGGCTAGCCCGATGAACCTGAGTGACCTCGTCGGCGGCGTGATCACCCTCCTTCTGAGCCTATATCTCTTCTGGACCCTGCTCCGGCCCGAGGACTTCTGAGCCATGCCGAATCTCCCGGGCCTGATCCAGATCATTACGCTCCTGGCCGCGATCGTCCTTGTCACCCGCCCCCTGGGCGGCTACATGCGGCGGGTCTTCGACGGCGAGCACACGTTCCTCTCACCCGTCCTGCGCCCCGTCGAGCGTGGCATCTATCGCGTCATGGGGGTGGACGAGACGGTCGAGCAGCATTGGACCGGCTACGCGGTATCGCTCCTCGTCTTCGCCTTCGTCGGCATCCTCGTCCTGTACCTCCAGCAACGGATCCAGAACTCCCTCCCACTCAACCCGAGCGGATTTGGAGCGGTCCCCCAGGACCTCTCGTTCAACACCGCGGTCAGCTTCGAGACCAACACCAACTGGCAGAACTACAGCGGCGAGAACACGCTGAGCAATCTGACCCAGATGGCCGGGCTCGCCGTCCGCAACTTCACCTCCGGTGCCATGGGCTTGGTGGTGGCTATCGCCCTGGCCCGCGGACTGATTCGCCGTTCGGCGACGACGATCGGCAACTTCTGGGTCGACCTGATCCGGGGCACGCTCTACGTCCTGCTCCCGATCGCCTTCATCGCGGCGCTCGTGCTCGTCTCCCAGGGCGTCGTCCAGACGTTCAACGCCTCGACCACCATCCACACCCTCCAGGGCGCCAGCCAGACGATCACCGTTGGCCCCGTGGCGTCCCAGGAGGCGATCAAGGAGCTGGGCAACAACGGCGGCGGCTTCTTCAACGCCAACTCGGCCCATCCGTTCGAGAACCCCA
>JARLIH010000149.1 GCA_031291845.1 Isosphaeraceae bacterium
CGGTCGCAGACCGCCGCGCGTTCGTCGGGGCGGAGCGCCTAGGCGTGATCCTTGACGCCTCGATCGTGGATAGCCGGGGTGGGGTCGGGCGTCACGTCGTCGGCGTCAACCTCGACCGCCTCGGGCTTCAGGTCGCTGAAGGCGTCGAGGCCGTCCGCCGGCTTCCACTTCGGGACCAGGGCCAGCCGGTCGCCTCCGGCAGCGGCCCGCACGGCCTTGAGGACGGCGGGGTCGGCAGAGACAACCACCTGGGATTCCATCCCCGCGTCGAGCACGGCCTGAACGAGCTGGGCCGCGTTGACCTGCCGGCAATCCAGGTCCAGTCGGACTCGCCCTTTGGCCAGGGTAAGGACTTCCTCGAGGCTGGGGACCTTCTCGCCGGCATACCGCCTGGCGAACTTCGATCCGGCGTCGAGCGACTTCAGCTCGGCCAGGGTCCGGCCGTCGACCGGACCGAGGCCGTCGGTCGTTGGTTCGAGGTTGGCATCGTGCATGAGGACGTGGCGTCCGTCCCGGCTCGAGCGGACGTCGACTGCGACGCAATCGACCCCATCGGCGATCGAACGTTCGAGGGCCGCCGCCGTGTTCTCCGGGGCCTGCTCGCGGGCTCCCCCGTGGGCCATGACCTGCACGCGCCCAGCGGGTGCTTCCCCCGCCGCGACGGCTGCGGCGGCCATCAGAGCGACACCAAAGGAGAGCACGGACCGAATCGGAACCATCATCGGCGGATCCTCGCAAGTGCGCGGGGGGCACGCGGCAGTACCGGCGAGGTCGGCCGGGGCGGGGCAACGATCCCCCGCCTGGCGGCCGAGCTCGCCCATGGGTTGATCAATACGCATCAGCACTGATGACTTCACCGCCGTTGATCGAGCCCAGGGCCTGGTAGACGCCGGGGTTGTACTGCGCGGGGTTGGTCACGGACCAGACCAGGGTCGACTGGTTCATCGCGGCCCCGAGCGGGGTCCCGGTGCTGTCGAGGGTCCAGGTCGAGATGGAGTCCTTGAGGAACCGGACCGAGCCGTCGCACATCGCGAAGTTGGCCCCGCCGGGATGGAAGCTGGTCGCGGCGTTGAGGAAGGCACCGGCCTCCGTGTATCCGCCGCTGGTGGCGCCATCATCCCAGTTCTGGGTCTTCTTCTGGGCGTTGATCGGATAGAAGACCGTGAACGCCGTGTCGCCGTAGTTGCCGGAGACCCACCAGTTCCACTTATTGAAGGAGTTCTCCTTGTCGGTCGAGCTGAGCAGGCCGTGGGCATGCTCGCTGAAGGCGATGGAGTTGCTGGTGCCGTCGGTGACCGACGCGATCGTGACGACGCTGCGGCTGAGCCCCGTCCCGTACCCGAAGACGGGGCTGATGCCGTTGGAGACGATCGCCCCGTTCTGCTGCTGGAGCGACGCCGACGGGTTCGAAGCGATCGATGCCCACTGGCCGTAACAGCCCGCGTAGCTCGTGAAGTAGAAGTTCTGTGGGAAGGCCTTGCCATCCTTCCCGGCCGGCTCGGTGTAGAAGACCCCCGCGACCCGCGTGTCGCTGGGACACCAGAGCATGTTGAGGCCGGTCCCCGAGACCGTCGCGTTCGCGTCACAACGGTATGCGAAGCTGGTGTTGAAGCTCGCATAGAGCGCGCCCTGCTCCATCTGGGTGAGGAGCGCCACGAAGCAGCTCATCCCCTGGTCGGCACCGCCGGAGGGCTGGTGCTGGGCGAACGCCGCCATCGGGTAGCAGGCGTTGGCACTCTCGTAGTTCGCCAGCGCCAGGCCGAGCTGCTTGAGGTTGTTGGTGCACTGCGCTCGGCGCGCTGCCTCGCGCGCCGCCTGGACCGCAGGCAAGAGCAGGGCGATCAGCACCGCGATGATCGCGATGACGACCAGGAGCTCGATCAGCGTGAACGCACGCCGAACCGCCGGAATACGGTTAAAGGCACTCATCGGAGACGATCTCCTAGCGAAAGGATGACGAGCAAACTCGGGTGAAGGGCAACATTGGGGGCACGGAGGGTCGACGACCCTGAATGGAGATGCCCCGGGATTTCACTGGAACAGTGGGAGAACTGCCGGCCGTCGCGTCACGGAGGACGTGTTACTTCGCCTTCGCGGCCTTGTTCCGTTGCTTCGTGGGGAACTTCGGCCCGTCGTCAGACTTCGACTTGACTGAGATCGACCCGACCGGAGGTTGTCCAGGGTCGCCCACTCCGCAGCCCTGCGCGGCGATGGCGGAGATCAAGAGGATCGCAAGTCCCGTTCGTTTCATGTTCGTCGAAGCCCCGGTGCCGAAAGGTCGCGGCCGGACGTTGTGTGCCGCGAATGATCATGAGAAGAATACTAACAAACATATATTTTAAATATGTTAGTGTAGTTTGTAGTATTCGTGAAGTTTTCGGCTCGGTTCGGCTCGATCGGGAGTCGGGCGCGCAAACTGGACCCATCGTCGAGACCATTCTAGGGGGAATTGGCCTTGCGAAAAGAGCCATTATGAGGAACATTGACGGTGCCACTTATTGCCCCGAGGAACGCACGATGGCCAAAGGCACTCCGCCGGTCTCGCTGCTGGCGATCCCGCTCAACTCCTCGTCGCCGGCCCCGCTGTTCCGTCAGCTCTATGACGGTCTGCGGGGGTCGATCCTGGCCGGGTCGTTGAAGCCCGGCGCGAGGCTTCCGGCCAGCCGGACGCTTGCGGACGATCTAGGCGTCTCGCGCAACACCGTGACGAGCGCCTACGACCAACTCCTGGCGGAAGGCTACCTGGAGGGGAAGATCGGCTCGGGGACGTATGTGACGCGTACGTTGCCGGAGGACGCCCTGCTGGTGCGTCGGGGCAAGGCACGCGGGGGGGGTACGGCCAGCCGGCCCGGTAGGACGTCGCGACGGGGCGAACTCCTGGCGACCACGCCCGCCTGGGTCGTCCGCGGCTCGGCCGAACCAAGGCCGTTCCGGCCGGGCGTGCCGGCGATGGACACGCTGCCGCTCGACACCTGGGCAACCCTGGCTGCGCGGCATTGGCGGCGGTCGGCCGGCGACCTGCTCGGCTACGGCGACCCGGCCGGCTACCGGCCGTTGCGCGAAGCAATCGCCGCCCACGTGGGGACGGCGCGGGGGGTCGTCTGCGAGGCCGGCCAGGTGGTCATCGTTGCCGGCACTCAGCAGGCGATCGACCTGGCCACGCGCCTGCTGCTCGACCCGGGGGATCCCGCGTGGATGGAGGACCCGGGCTTTGTCGGCGCGCGCGGAGCCCTCATCGGGGCCGGGGCGCGTCTCGTTCCGGTACCGGTCGACCGTGACGGGTTGGTCGTTTCCGCTGGCGTGTCACGTTGCCCCGAAGCACGCCTGGCGTACGTCACCCCCTCGCACCAGTACCCGCTCGGCGTGGCGATGAACCTGGCACGCCGGCTGGAGCTGCTCGGCTGGGCCAGTCAGGCCGACGCGTGGATCCTGGAAGACGACTACGACAGCGAGTTCCGCTACACCGGGCGGCCCCTGGCCTCGTTGCAAGGGCTCGACCGGCAGGGGCGGGTCGTTTACATGGGCACGTTCAGCAAGGTGCTCTTTCCCGCCCTGCGACTCTCCTATCTCGTCGCGCCTCCGAGCCTGGTCGACGCCTTCGTGTCAGCCCTGGCGCTTGCAGGCGGCCCGCCGCCGACGCACCCGCAGGCGGTCCTCGCCGACTTCTTTACCGAGGGCCACTTCCTCCGCCACATCCGCCGGATGCGCGCCCTCTACGCCGAGCGGCAGGAGGCCCTCGTCTGCGCGGCCAAGGCTGAGCTGGGGGGACTGCTCGACATCGTCCCGTCCGAGACCGGCCTGCAGGTCATGGGCTGGCTGAGCGCGGGGATCGACGACCGCGCGGCCTCGCAATGGGCCGACACCGCGGGCGTGGTAGCGCCTCCCCTCTCCTCCTATCTGCTCGAGCCGACGTCGCGACAGGGGCTCCTCCTCGGCTATGCGGCCCACTCCGTAAGCCAGATCCGGCAGGGTGTGCGCAAGCTGGCGGGAGCGCTCCACAAAGGGACCAGTTCATCGTGAGATGTGTCTCTGCTGATGTAGAGATCCATTACTGGCGAGGATCTGGGACCGCTCCTTGACGGCAACGCTCGGAATTCCAACCCGTTCGGGTCAAGCTTGGCGTTCTGAACGACACCATCTCCTGAAGTGACCTCGATCGAACTCCCGCACACGGGACAATTTGCCCCCTATCTAAGCGCGCCCGCGCCTGAGCCCGATCGACTTTTTCCCCGGAGGACCATTTCGTCTCTGAAAGGGAAAAGGAGGTGCGAGAATGGCACTAAGATAAGGCGCAATCCTTTACTGTTAAGCGGCTTACAACTCTTACCCGGTGGCCGATCCAAAAGCCATACGGATATGTGCCGTAGTGTACTTGGCTACGGAACAAGCGAATTTCGGCTTGTTGAAACCGTGCTCATTAATGTAAGCCTCACGTGCGGCTACCCCGGAATCCGGCGCAAAGCTATGCGACATAAAGGGTTTCGCTTAACTTAGTGCCATTCGGAGGTGCGACGCTGTTTGGCTACCGAGCGTCGCCCGCCGCGCACAGAGCGGCTCTCGGTCTGCGGAGAGGGTTGGCTGCCGAGACGCGCCGTCACCGCATCGGTCCAGGCTGAGAGAGTGGGCGCAGTAATCGGTGTTGGTTCAGGTTTCCTCGCGGAAACTCGAACCAACGCCACTTTGTCCCACGGATTGAGAGCCGCCCACGCTCGGGTCGCGCCCAAGCACGGCGGCCGGGACCTCGAGGCCCTGCCGAGCAAGCCGAGGGCGCCCGGGCGCTGAGCCCTTGGCCGATGTCTCAGCTCACTTCCCGGATCGAGTAGAGGCCGGAGGCGGCTGTTGACGCGACGTAGCTGTACGGGACATAGCCGTAGCCCGTGCCATCCCCTTCCGCGTCCTTCGCGCCCCAACTCGTGCTCCAGGAGTTCACGAACTTGAATTCCTGCGTGGCGTCGTCGTAGCCAACGAGAACCACGGCATGGCCCCCTGTCTTGCGCTCGCCGAACTGTGGAGTCGGTATCTTGCCCGTCGACGCGGTCTGGGCGGTGTCGAAGCTGGTGTAAGTATCGAGGCCGATGACGATCGGGTAACCGGCGGCCAGTGATCCTTTGAGCTGGTTGAGGTCCTCGTTGTTGAGCTGGTAATACGCCAGGACCTTGTGCGACTGGGCCGCCGCATACGCCGAGGGGGGCGGGGCCGCGTCGACCGGCTCCTGGTAGCTCCAGGAGCTCTCGGGCGCAACGCCGGTGTTGACCAACGTCTGGATCACGGCCCCGTCGTACGCTCCGTTGTCGGTAACCGGGTTCTCCCCCATGACAACGCGTGAGTTGTAGTAGATGAAAGCGCGGGACGGTACGTTGACGTTCGGGAGCTTCTCCTTCAGCTCCACGAACCAGTAGTCCCAGGCGAATGCGTTCGCGGTGCAACTGTTGATCTTCCCTTGGTTGTAGACCGGCGGCACGTTGCCGCTCGTAACGAGGTCTACGGACGCCGGCAGAGGAGGATTGGACTCCGCGGCCGGGGGGGCCAATTTCGCGTCGTAGGGGGGCTCGGAGTCCGCGAGGTACCCGTACCCTTCACCGAGGGCGTTCGGGACGGCGTCGACCACCTGCGTGTACTGGCCGAACGTGTCGGCGACCTTGATCTCGGCGTCGAACCCGTCGAGGCTGCTGGTCAGGTCGGCGGTGTTCACCTGGGCGGAGCCGTTGCCGTCCGCGGTTGCGCTTGCCTCGGTGCCGGTGGTCGTGTCGCCGACCGATACCTGGGCCCCCGGGTTGGTCTGAACGGTGACAGTCCGGTCGACGAGCAAGCTGTTGACGGGGGTGGTCTGCGTGGAGACCGTGAGGCCCAGCGGACGGACGGCTGTGCCCGCGCCGAGGTTCATGCGGGCCAGCCGCAGGTCGGCCTGGTTGATCACGCCGTTGTTGTTCACGTCCGCCGCGGGATCGAACGACGCCGAGCCCGCCCGCTGGCCCAGGTGCGCGCGGATCGTCGCGAGTGACGCGGTGTTCACGCTGAAACTGCCCGTCGCGTCGCCGGCCAACGAGAACTCGACCGGCTCAGACGGCGCGGTCAGCCCGATCGGTCCGACGGTCAGCGTGTAGGTGCCATACCCGACCTTGACCAGCTCCTGGTTGCCCGCCAGCGGAATCGTCGGAGCGGCTCGCGTGACCAGGCCCCTGGCCGTCCTCACCGTGCCGGTAACGACACCGAGCGCAGGACCCGTGTCCCCGTCGTCGATACGAAGCCAGATCGACCGCGACTGGGTCACCGTGAACTGGTCGGGATTGATCTGGAACGTGACCGTGCTCGTTCCGCCCGGGTTCGCCGGCGCCGAAATGGGAATTGACGCAAACGCGTTCAAGCCGCTCGTCATGAGACCGCGTGACTCAAGCCCGTCAAACACAGGCCGGATCGAACGGCGCCGGCCCGAGCGATTTTCGGAGACACGCCGAGAGCTTGACAAACTTACAGGCATCGCGAGACCCCTGAACGCCGTCGCATTGGTTTTCCCCGCAATTTATCTAGGTTGCCGTGGCGTGCCCGTCAATTCGGCGAATGGAGAGTGCTGGTGTTTTGGGAGGGAGCAGCACGACCGAGTTACGTGCGCACCCGTCCCTCGGCACCCTTGAGAGTTGGTATCGGCGCGGGGTGCGTTTTCACGCATAAGCGGGCGAATTGACCTCGTTCCCGCGCAGCATGCGCAGAGATCGAGACTTGTCACCGATCTACCGCGACCGGTGGTTTCGGCTCCAGCCGCTGAGTGGGAACGGTGCTGGATACGACGCCCACGACTTCGCGTGGGGGATGACCGGCGGAGCCGATTTGCGAGGGGGCCCCGATTTCCCTCGAACTCAACGCTTCCTGGCGCTGCGACCCGGCGCTTCCTTTCCCTTCACATCGAAGTCAAGCGTCGCTCCCGAATCGGGTATCTCGCGATCGAAGACCCCCTCGACCTGTTGCGGCGTGGCTTTCCGATCGGCCTTCGGCGGCGAAAGCTGTGACATGTAAGGGTCCTCTCCGCTCGCGGCTGTCACGGCGGGCGGCAGGAGGGTCTTGGAGATCAGGATCCTGTACTTGCCGGGCGCAAGGCCCGCGCGACCGCGGAACATCGCCGTGTAGTTTCCGTCGGGATCCGTGGCATCAGCGCCGGGCGTGCTGTTCTCATTCGACGGTTCAGGGACAAACGAAACCAAGGCCCCCTCAAGGGGCTTGCCGGCCAAGGTCACCGTCCCGTTGACCGGGACCAACGTTGTCGTGGCGGTCTCGTCGCCCGAGCCGCAGCCCCCCAAGGCCAGCGATATCGCCATGAGGATCGAGAGGAAGCACGGGAAGAATCGCATCTTTGGACTCAATTGCATAAGGGGCGCTAAAACGCATCGCCGCTGACCACTTCTTGACCATTGATGGTCTGGATCGACCACCAGATATTCGGGTCGATGGCGTTCTTGATGAACTTGACGCTGCCGTCGCCGAAGGCCATGTTCAGTCCGCCGGGGTGCCGGCTTCCCATGACCCACGCGTAAAGCCGACTGAGCGGGTCGGGGGGCGGCCCGACCCAGGGGGCGTTGGGCAAGAAACCCGCGAACTGGGCGGAGGTCGTCGGCAGGGCCCGTCCGTGCGTCGACGTGTGGATGCCAGCGCCCCATATGGGACCATAGAGGGTGCTGGTGTGGTTGTTTTGGGTCGTCTCCCCGATCATGCAGGTCGTGCTCAGGCCGTCCTTCACGTCGGCGAAGTTGACCGAGAGATCGGTGAAGAACATCCCTCGATTGCTGACCACGGGCGCGCCGTAGGAAGGGCATTCGAAGTCGGTGTAGCCGCCCGAACAAAGCACGTAGTCGCTGCGCTGGGCACCGGTCGTCCAGTAGCCCGTCTCCTTCGTCACCGACGCGTTGATGACCTTGATTTCAGGAATGTCGTCGCTCGGGCAAACGAACGTGGCGACGAGCGTCTGGACGACCGTGGTGTTGACGGCTTCGTCGCCGACGATCTTCTTGTTGGGCCGGCTGCTATAGTGAGCGTCGGCGGAAGCCTGGCTGAAGTTGTACGCGTTGTAAAGCGCTGACTGCTCCAAGGACATCAGGACCATGGTGAATCCCGTCGTATTGAGGACGTGTCCGGCGGCGTCATTGAGCGCCGAGCAGCTTCCCGAGAAGACCTTGGCGGGGGGCAGGCAGTCGTTCATGCTCTGATAGTTGTGCATCGCCAGGGCGATTTGCTTCAGGTTGTTGACACACGTCGCACGCCGCGCGGCCTCGCGTGCCGCCTGGACGGCCGGCAGGAGGAGCGCAACCAGCACGCCGATGATCGCGATTACCACGAGGAGCTCGATGAGAGTAAAACCGCGTCTGCGCATGGACCACCTCGATTTCTGATGAAGAGACGAACACGTCGGGGCAGTCGACCCGAACCGGCTCAACGGCCGGCGTTCGGAGCGGCGACGGCTTGCAGATGGTTGCGGATTTCGGCCGGAGAGAGCGGATGATCGTAGAGTGCCAGCTCGTCGAGACCGCCGGCGAACGCGCGGCTCTCGTTCTGGTCGCCGGGATCGGGCATGCGCCGGCCCACGACCATCTGGCAGAGGGAGGGAGACTTCCCGGGGTTGAACAGGGACGCCCCGGTCAAGACGCCGTCGAGGTACAGCTCAGCCGAGTCGCCCCGCTTCTGAGCGACGACATGGTGCCAGCGGCCCGGCACGTAGACCTGCGCTGAGTAGACATTGTCAACCTGGAGCGGATCGTTCGGAGATCGAAGCAGCAGGCGCACCGAGCCTGGCTTGTGGATCGACTGGCGCTCCGAAGCCATAAGCTCGACGAGGAGCGAATGAAGGTAGAGGTCTTCCTGTCCGATCGGGTTGAGTCCGCGCGCAGGGAGCAGCCCCACCAGCGACGCATGCCGCCGCGACTCGGCGAGGAACCAGAACTCGACGGCATGGCCGGGGGCCGACGGCAGTCGCCAGACCGCGTCGGTCTCGAGGAACGGCTCGCCGTGGTCCGCGGGCAAAACAAGGTAGCGATTGCCGCGGGAGTCGCCCTGGACGTGGGCCCCTCCGGTCAAGCGCAAGGGGGGCGCGCCGGCGATTTCGTTGGCGAAATTCCGACCTTCGAGGGCCGTGAAACGCCAGTAGCCGATCGGGTGACTGTCCCGGACCTGGGCCGGATAGGCGGACGTCAGTTCGAGCGGATAGACCGGCCCGTTGGGCCTGGGGGCGGTTCCCTCACCAACAACGTGCGAACCGACCGTCCGGCCCGTCGAACTTACCGCCGCGGTCTCGACCTTCGCGGGTCCGCTTGGCACCGCGCGCGGGGCCACCGTCTCCGCGCGTTCGACATCACGGCTCCTGTCCAGCAGGGCGGCCTCGGCCACACCCTCATACACTTTGATTCGAACCCGCCCGTCAGCGTCAACGTCGAGAACGAAGTCGGTACCGATCGTGGAGACATCCGACCTCGGGGACGCGATGACGAAGCCCTCGGCCTGCCTGGGAATCCGCGCCCGCAGCCGTCCCTGGCGACAGAAGACCCGATCGATCGCTACCAGGTCCAGATCCGCGGGCCCGTCGAGCGAGAGCACAACGCCATTCAGAAAGGCGAGCGTGACGCCTCCCGACCGTAGGCGGAAAGGACCTGCCTTGATCGTGTCGCCCACCTTCGGGCGCGGGCTTTCTCCGGCATCCCAGTGCGCATCGTCGAGCTCGACCACCCGCGCGATGGCGGATTCCGAGGGGGCCTGATCGTGGCCCCGCGCTCCGACCGCGCGGGAGGGAGTTGATGAACCGCCCGGGCGGTCGTGTTGCAGGAAGCGCGACGTCAGGGCGACCAACACGAGCATCGCCGCCATTCCAAAACCGAACGCGACCGCCAGCGCTCTTGCCGAGAACGAGGTCGCCTCCTGGTTGCCGATGCCCTCTTGGGCGATCCCGGACGTCTCGAACACCTCGACCCCGAGCGCCGGCTTCGTCAAGGAGGCCAGGGGCATCGACGAGCCTCCTGGCATTGCCACGGGCGTCGAACCGCCCGAGTAATCAAGATACAGAAGTGCATGAACTTCCATGAAGCGCAGATAAAACTCCCTGGCTTGGGGGTCGTCGCGCAGCAAAGTGCAGAGCCGGGCCGCCCGGGGTTCGTCGATTTCCCCTTCAACCAGGTCGGCGCAGTGGCTCAGCAGCTCTTGGAACCGGAACGTCTCGGACATATCACCCCTCGGCCGCGAGTCGTTTGTCGATGCACTCCATCAATTTTTGACGGGTCCGTGCGAGTGCCATCTTGACCGCCGATTCCGACTTTCCCACCCGCTTGGCCAGCTCGTTGATCGAAGTCCCTGCGCTGTAGCGCAGGCTGATCAGGAGCCTGAGGCTGTCGGGCAGCTCGGCCAGGCAGGTTCGGAGAGCCACGCGCCGCTCTTCAGAATCCGCCGCCGGCTGGGCGCGCTCGGCGAGCCGGCTCAGAAGCTCGGCATCGAAGATATGGCGGTCGCGCTTCTTGTCCCGGAGAAACGCGAGGAACTGGTAGTGCGCGATTGCGCGCGACCAGGCCCCGAAATCGGTCCCATCCACTAACTCGGACGACCGGCGCCAGAGGACCAGGTTTGTTTCTTGAAGGACGTTGCGCGCCTCGTGCGCGTCGCCCAGCAGTGACACCAAGTACACAAACAATCCGCCCTGATGGTCCGTCAACGAACGGATGAACCGCTCGTTCCGAGCCGCTTCCTCCCCGCTGGGGGGAGGCGTGAGCGGCGCCGAGGCTACGTCATCCGGTATCGTCCGTTCCATCGATGTCGCTTCCAGGAAACGCGCGAGGCGAGCAGCACGACGCCCAACTTCGAAGATTGACCCGATAACCTAATACCGCGGGCTCGCGATCCGTCACAAGAAAAAGCCGTGAAGATCGGCCCGCTCCCCGTCTGGCGCGATCGGTTCCCGGGTTTCCTCTGCTGGGGCGGTTGACGCAGAGACGATGCCCGAGACATGGGCCGCGGTACCCGGTTCGTGGAAAGGACGAAAGGGCAATGTCATGTTTGAGAATGCGCCGCTCATCATGACCGGAGCGGCGGTGAACGCACGGAGCGGCTTTCAGTAGCCCGATCGAATTGAGGTAGCGATTGTTTCGATAGCACGACACGCGGCGAGACGGTCCCTGTCTTGATCGCTCGGAGGGAGAGGTCCGAAGCGGACCAAGCCGCAGTGCGCAGACTGCTCGTCGAAGAGGGTGCGCAAATCCTGTGTTAGGCGCTCCAGAGCCACCGCGGATGATCCGCTCCGCCGTCGTCGATCCCGCGGGTGATGAGGCGAGGGTTTGTGCCGTCGGCGTCCATCAGCCAGATCGCGGGTGCTTCGCCCGTCTTCGCGCGACAGAAGGCAATGGACTTGCCGTCGGGGGATTCACTCGCGCGGAAATCCCAGAGCGGTGGCTCGCTGTGGGTCAGGACGGTGACACGGGCGTCACGCGGGTCGAGGCGGCAGATCTCGGTGCCGCCGCGGGCGAGGTCGGGCTTGAAGTCACGGTTGAAGTGGTCGACGTCGGGGCGCTGGGGCTGGTATTCCCAGGGGACCTTGGAACCCGGCAAGCGGCGGGGGAAGAGGATGGAGCCGTCGCGGGTCCACGCGGGGACGTTCGAGCCGCCGCCCCGCCTCTTGGGGTCGCCGTAGGTGGCCGCGAACCACATGGACTTGCCGCTCGTGAGCACGCGGTGCTCGCTGCCGTCGGCGCGGCCGACGCAGACGTCGGCCCAGTCGTGACCGGGGTCTTCGGCCGGTTGGCAGTCGACGTAGAGGATCCACTTGCCGTCGGGGGACCAGCTCGTCCCGAAGTAGAGGTGGCCGGGCTGCGCGGCGACGCGGACGCGGTTTGCACCGTCGGTGTCGCTGGTCCAGACCTGATAACCCTGCGGGCCCGCGAGGTGGAAGGCGATCCGACGGCCGTCGGGGCTGAGGCTCAGGCCATAGGGAAGTCCCTCGCCAGCGCGGGTGAACTCGCGCGGGTCGGTCCCGTCGAGGTGCATGCTAAAGAGCTGGCCGACGTTCTTGCGCACCACCTGCACGAGGATCCGGTCAGATTGAGCGAGCAACAGGGCCGGCGTCTCAAACGGCGCGAGGCGGTCCTTGGTGCAGATCTCATCGAGGGAGCCGGTCTCGAGGTCGTGGACCCAGAGGTGCGTCGGGGTCTGCGTGTAGTACTCGCTGAACGGCCGCCCGGGGCCGTCGCGGCGGGGCTCCATACTCAGGAAGATGACCCGGCGGCCGTCGGGGAAGGCCGGCCCGGGTTGCCAGGTGGCCTGGCCTGGCTTGTCGAAATGGAAGTACCGCAGGCCGGTTCCGTCGGCGTTCACGAGCGCGGTCTTGCCTTGGGATGTGAAGAAGAACCGAGCCCGCCGCGGAGCGTCGTCGGCCCGGGGACGTCCGGAGAACGCGGCGAGGATCGGCAAGAGACCCGCCGCGGCAAGGAACTCGCGGCGACTTGGGAAGCCCGCACGGGGCGAGGCGCCGGGCTGCGCGTGCTGGTGCATCAAAGGGCGTCTCCCGCGCACTCGAATGACGGTCGCATGTTATGGCTCACGATTGGCGGCCTCGGGGCGTCGCCGTTTATCGAAACCGGGATCGGGCGACGGGTCAAGTCTCGCGCGGCCGGGCCGTCCGGTGCTTCCTCGAGATGTTCGGGTTCCCACTCTTGTGGGTGGTTACGGCGCTGGTCCCCCTTAGGAGGGCGGGTGGACCGACACTTTGTGCTGGTTCAACGGCGTGATTCCAGTCTGCACGGCGGGCGTCGGCCCGCCCTCTCATTCTGACAATCCGCGCCGGATTTGAGCTTCGGCTGAACCAGACCCACGAGTGCCGCAGGACCATCGAGAGGGCGTGCGAGACGTTCTTGTTGGCCGATGGCTCGTTTTTTTTGGCCCCGCAGACGTCGCCGAGGTCCATCGAGACGACGTAAGACCCGGCGCGGTGGCCCCTTGGCCCGGCGGGCGGGATGGCTATAATCCGCTGTGGCCGTGCGCGCTGATCGCCGAAAGTCGATGCGCGGGATCGGCTTCCACGCGGAGTTGGATCGAACGATGGGGACGTTTGCCTGGCGGAACCTGATGACGCGCCCTCTGCGGACGGCGCTCGCGCTGGTGGGGCTGTCGATCCCGATCCTCGGGGTCATCGGGCTCTTCAGCGTCTCCGGCGGCGTGCGGAACATGGTCGGGGACACTTTGAGCCGGGTGGAAGGGGTGATGGTCGTCCGTGAGAACGCCCCGAGCCCCGTGTTCAGCGACCTGCCGGCGGACGTCGGTGACAAGTTGTGGAAGGTTCCGGGAATTCGTGAGGTGGCGCCCGAGATCTGGAAAATCGCGCCGGCCGTGGAAGGGCGGACGCTCGTCGGAACGTTTGCTTCGAAAGGGATGTCGTCGATCTTCGACCAGCCGGTGATCCAGGGGCAAGACATCACGGCCCACAGCAAGCTGCATAGCGCGGTTTACCCGAGGGCGGTCCGGGAGAAAGGGGAGGGACGCTTCCTGGAGCCGGGCGATAAAGGCAAGCCGCATGTCGTGATCAGCCGGAAACTGGCGAAGGACTTCGCGGGGAAGGAGGGGAAGTCCAAGCAGGTCGGAGACACGATCAACATCGGCGGCCAGCCGTACAAGATCGTCGGCCTGTATGAAACGGGGTCGATCCTGCTGGATGTCGTGATCGTGATGGACATCGAGTCCGCCCGCAAGCTGCTGAAGTTCCCGGATGGCATAGTGTCGAGCTTTTACGTCGAAACGAAGGACCCGTCGCGCAACGAAGAGGTCTCGAAGACGATCGAGAGGACGATCGCGAACATCGACTCGCGGAGCATGAACGAGTTCATGTCCAATTTCGGCGCCCTGATGGGGCAGTTGGACAAGTTCTTGCTCATGACGGTGAGCCTCGCGCTCCTGGTCGGAGTGGTTGGGATCATCAATACGATGCTGATGAGCACGACCGAGCGGTTCGTCGAGTTCGGGGTCTTGCGGACCAACGGCTGGTCGCAGGGGAACATCCTGTCGCTCGTGACGCTCGAGAGTGCGTACCTGGGCTTGCTCTCGGGGGTGGTGGGAAGCCTGCTGGCGATATTCGCCGTGTCGGTTGCAAACCAGTTCCTTTCCGGGGGGATCCGGCTGACGCTTCCCCCGTGGCTCTTTGCGCTCGGGGTCGGCCTTTCGCTCGTCACGGGGACGGTCGGCGGCCTTTACCCGGCCTGGCGCGCGGCCCGGCTCGTGCCCATGGACGCCATCCGGCTCGGCTCACACTGAGGACAACGGCTGATGATTGAAGTGGTCAACGTCCGGAAGTCGTACCGCAGTGGCGAGCGCTCGGTGGAAGCATTGCGCGGGATCGATTGCCGGATCGCGAAGGGGCGTTTTGCCTTCATCGTCGGACCGTCGGGCTCGGGCAAAAGCACGCTCCTCTATTTGCTCGGCGGGCTCGACCGGCCGACTTCGGGGTCGATCCTGGTCGAAGACCAGGACCTCACCGCTCTGAGTGAGCCGGAGATGAACCTCTTTCGGCGCGACAAGATCGGGTTCATCTTCCAGGCGTTCAACCTGATCAGCAACCTGACGGCCGTCGAGAACGTGCTCGTTCCCTTCCTTCCCCGCGGCCTGACGCCCGAGCTCAAGCAGCGGGCCGCCGACCTGCTCACTCAGGTCGGCCTTGGGGACCGGCTCGACCACCGGCCGTACCAGATGTCGGGGGGCGAGCAGCAGCGGGTCGCGATCGCGCGGGCGTTGATCAAGGACCCGGTCGTCGTCCTGGCCGACGAGCCGACCGGCGAGCTCGATTCCAAAACGGGGGACGAGATCTATCGCATTCTCCGCCGCCTCCAGAGCCAGCGGCAGACGACGCTGGTGGTCGTGACGCACGACCGCCGGTTCATCACGCCCGATGACCTGGTGCTGGAGATCCAGGACGGCCAGCTCAAGACCGACCTAGTCGAGGCGCAGGACGACCTTGCCGAATCCGACGTTGGATTCGAGGCGCAGCTCGGCCGCGCGAACGTCCTCGAAGGCGAAAACCTGGTCGACGACCGGGCGCACTAGACCCCGCTCCAGCCAGGGGACCACCCGCGCCGCGAAGCGCTGGGTGACCGCGATCTTCTCTTCCAGGGGGCGTGCTCGCAGGGTCGTGCCGATGACCGTGAGCCGCTTGCGCAGGATGGTCCCGAGGTCGGCCGTCGTCTTGCCGCCGCCGAGCAGGCCGACCAGCACGAGCCGGCCGTTGAGGGTCAGCGCGGCCAGGTTCGACGCCAGGGCCGGGGCGCCGAGGAAATCGATCACCACGTGGACCCCCGCGCCCGCGGTCTGCTGGCGGATGATGTCGGCGAAGTCGTCGCGGGACGAGTCGATCCCCACGTCCAGGCCGAGCGCGGCGGCCTTCTCCAGTTTTTCGGCCGTGCGGGAGGTGCCGAAGACCGTGCAGCCCATCGCGTGGGCGAGCTGAACGGCCGCCGTGCCGACGCCGCTGCCGGCCGCGTGAATGAGCACGCGCTCGCCCGGCCGGAGTGCCGCCTGGGTCTCGAGCGCGTCGTGGGCGGTCAGGAAAACCTCGGGGACGGCGGCCGCCTGCATCCAGTCGAGGTTGTCTGGGATCCGAACGGCCATCCGCTCGTGCGTGACGACGTACTCCGCCTGCCCTCCGCCGGCGACGATCCCAAAGACACGGTCGCCGACCCGGAGGGGACCCGTGACGTTGGGCCCGAGGCGCTCGACCTCGCCGGCGAATTCCAGGCCCGGGATGTCGACCGGCGCTCCCGGGGGGGCGGGGTAGTTCCCCTGGGCCTGCATCAGGTCCGCCCGGTTCAAGCCGCATGCCCGGACGCGCACACGGACCTGGTCTCCTTGCGGCTCGGGGGGCGGGACGTCGCGGACTTCCAGCACCTCGGGACCGCCGGCGCGGGTGATGACGATCGCTTTCACGGAGAGGTCCTTGGCGGATATGATGCCTGGGTGCCATGCCCACGTCTTCGTGGGCATGCGCCGCGGGCCGAGTCGCTGGGAGGGCGCATGCCCACGAAGACGTGGGCATGGCACCCAATA
>JARLIH010000150.1 GCA_031291845.1 Isosphaeraceae bacterium
ACGAGCCAGGCCCGCAAACGGTGTGGCTTGGGCTGCAGCGGCTTCATGACATCGCCCTCTGCTGGGAGACGTTCGGGCCCGGAGCCGAGAGGGGCATGCCACCCCGGGAACCCGCGGCAGAACTTGTGTAGTACAACGAGGCGATGCCCCCCGGCACGAAAATCACGGTGGGCGACCTGCTCGCGCACCGGCAGCCGCTCCGAGTCACGTGCGCCCCGCATCCGTGGGAAGCGGCCTGGATCCGGGTCTTCGACCACCCTTACTTCACAGTCACCGATGCGGAGGGACGGTTCGAGATCAAGCATGCGCCCGCGGGCGACCACCGGATCATGGTCTGGCACGAAACGGCCGGCTGGCTCGGCGGCAACGGCGGCCGCAACGGCGAAAAGCTCACGGTCAATGGAGGCGAGGTCGTCGACCTCGGTCTGATCGGGCTCAAGCCCCGCCCCGCCTGAGATGTTTCGTTCACGCTTCGCCCCCCCCCCGTTTCGGAGTGGGCCCACTTCCAGACTCACGCAAATCCACAAACCACTCACATTCCCGGAGGTTTCATGTTTCCGTCGACCAGACGTCGCAGCCAACGGCATTCCTTGGCCGGGTTCACGCTGATCGAGCTGCTGGTGGTGATCGCCATCATCGCGGTCTTGATCGCGCTGCTGCTGCCGGCCGTCCAGGCCGCCCGTGAGGCAGCCCGGCGTGCCCAATGCACCAACAACCTGAAGCAACTGGGCCTCGCCATGCACAACTACCACTCGGCAAACAACGCGTTTCCCGTCGGCTTTCTCTACAACGCCAACCCACCGGCGTCCGGGCCGCTCGCGGGCGTGCCGGGGTTCCACTACGCCTGGTCGGTCTTGGCACAGATGACGCCGTACCTCGAACAGACCTCGGTCTACAACGCGGCCAACTTCAACTGGCCGTTCGCCGCAGGCCCTTCGGGTGGCTACGCCATCTTCCCGGCCAACCTGACGATCATGAACACGACCGTCAGCTTGTTCCTTTGCCCGAGCGACGGCAGCCCGGCCCCGGCGCCTCCGTCGGGACCGAATAACTACGTCTTCTGCACGGGTGACGGCGTCACCAGCACCGGCGCAGCGGGGGACCCCACCGTCGGAGTCGGGTCGCCAACCGGGGCCAACGGCGCATTCGTACTGAACCAACCGCAGACGCTCGCCACGATCACGGACGGGTCGAGCGGCACCCTCGCCGCATCGGAATCCCTCCTCGGGAACGGCTCCGCACCCCCGTACGCGTTCGGCCGGTTGCTCGGAATGACGTCCAGCACCTCGCTGACCGTCACGGCCTGCCAGTCGCCCGACTCCGGCTACCTGCCGAAAGGCTCGCAATGGTGGTTCGGCGACTGCCGCAACGTCCTGTTTAACAACTTCCTCACTCCCAATTCCAAGCTGCTCAGCGACTGCGAAGGGGGCAATTATCACATGCCCGGCTGGAAGGCCGCCCGGAGCAATCACCCGGGTGGCGCGAACGTGATGTACTGCGACGGCCACGTGGGCTTCGTCAAAGACTCGGTCAATCCCGCCACGTGGACCGCGCTCAGCACGCGCAACCAGGGCGAGGTCGTCTCGTCCGACGCGTATTGAGCGCGGATCGTCCTTCGTATTCGGCTGTGCGAGTTGGGGATCGCGCCTTCTCTCCCAGGGCGCGGTCTCCAGACCCCCTTCACGCCGCTCATCACGAGAGCTTTCCATGAAACGCTGCCAACGGGTGAAACTGACTGCCTGGGTCGTTCTCCTCGCAACCTCGGGCTGCGGGGGAACCACCACCCAGACCGGCCCGGAATCGGGCCAGACAACGCTCGCGCCGACCCCCGAGGTCCGGGCCTCGATGGAGATTGCATCCGCCCGGGAGCTCGAGCGGTTGCGCAAGACCAAGCAAGCACTCGACGCCTACCACCGGATCGCCAAGGATTACCCCGACAGCCCGCAGGCCAAGACGGCGTCGGAACGGATCAAGGCGCTCGGCGGACGGTAGCGGGTGAACGACCCGCACGCCTTTCCCGCGGAATGGCTTGGCCAGCGACTTGGCGGCCCAGATGGCCGGCAAGACGGAGGTCAAGCGCAACCTTCAGGCGCTCCACACGACGAGCGCATGATGTCCCGGTGGTCGATCATGTTGGTCGAAGACCGACGACTTCATCGCTCGTCATTGGAACGTCTTCGTCAGTCAACGCGCGGGGACAGGCCCGCCTTAGGGTGAGCTGAGTGTCGCTTCGGTGCCGCATCGTAGGCCGCCGTAAATTCATTAAACAGTCGCCATCCCGCCTCATGGCCGAAGCGGGCGAGCAGCTCGTTCTCGACGCGCCGAATGACCCGGTCGTTCGCATCGTCACCGTTCAGTCCAATCGCTGCGATCAGGGCCGGGATCGCCTGAATTTCGGCGACCATGGCCGATTCGGCGTGTGGCGCGGCTTTGCTATTGTGGTAGAAGACCATGCAGGACACGCAGCGGTCGATCAGCTCCCTGGCATCGCGTTCGGTTGCCATCGTCTCTCCTTGGTAAACGCACGCGCCGACCCTCCTCCCGGCACCAGTAGCGTCTTGCGGAGGGTCGGGAGACGGCCGGTGTTCCAGGTCGGCCGTCTCCGCCCCGCCTCTCCGATCGTCTCCAAGGCCCGTAAGCATAGCAAAAACCGTTCGCGTTTGGAAGCTTTAAATTTCGATGCATGAGAGGATCATATGCAACTTTGGACGCCAACAAGAACCCGCTTGCACGTGGCCCGGCGTCAGCGGTTCGCGAGCCGGTCAACCCGATGCGTTCCGGCGCGACGTGGGCGCCCCCCACATCCATTGGAAGGCCGAGTGACCGAGAACGCGTAACGGAATTGCATTGAGCAGAGAACCAAGTGCCGCAGGTTCACGATCACGCACAAAACATTGAAACCGCATCGAAACTTCACGTGCGTCTCGGGCCGCGGGCGAGCAGGTTCGTTCCTATTGTCGCGCAAGCAGCTTATTGCGATACCGATACACCTTCCGACGATGACTGTCCGGGGGGTGTGCGCTAACGACTCAGCGCCCTGTCAGGGGCCGTGAACGGTATCCCCAAACGACGCGCCGGGTGGCATACCCGGAGTCGGCGAGGGACGCAGTCAACCCGCCTTGGTCGTGCGCCACGCCCGTCGAAGACTGCGGGTGTGCCACCCGGGATTGTTCCCCAGTCGGCTTCGTAATCGTCCGGGGCAAACCGGCGTCCGGGTGGGCACGGGTCGACCGGTCCCTTATAATCCCTCGGAAACACCGCGCTCCGTCCGACGCGCGGGGGCCAGGAGCTCGCCATGCCCGTGCTGGAGCGCGAGGAATACATCGAGCAAGCGTACTTCTTTCGCGCCTTCCGCGAGCGGCTCCTCGACGGCATGCCTGCGCAGGACGTCTTGGCCCGCATCGGTGACGAGCTGCTCTCGACCACGCGGCTTCCTCTCGCCGTGTCGTTCCTCCACACCGAGATCAAAGGCTTGGGGCTCATGGGCCCCGCGATGGAGCGAATCAGCCACTACTTCACTGCGCTCCAGACTCACATCATCACGCAGGCCGAGCTGGACGTCAGCCGGTTCACGGTCGACCAGGCCCTCCTGATCCTCGAACGCGAGGCGAAATACAAGGCCGACGGCCCCTCGCTGGCCGGCCTCTTCGTCTACCAATTCGAGGCCCTTTCGCGCAACCGGCTGGGCTACGGCAAAGGGCTCGCCGCGATGGCCGAGGACCCGTTCTACGACGAAGCCTGGCGCGACTACATCCTCACCCTCGGGGCCCGCCTCGGTGATGTCGATTTCGCCGATTTGATCTACGTCCGCTCCGCCTTTTTCGTCACCGAACGGCGCCGGCTGAACCCCGGCTTCATGCCCAAGTTCCCCACGCTGTTCGGCGAGAAGGAAGGGAAGATCGCCCGGGCGAACCGCGGACGCGACCCGCTCTACCTCTTTTCAGCACTGCAACGTCAGCTCAATTACCCGGAGGTCCCGCGGCCGCGTCGTCCCGACGAAGCCGAGGCACGCATCGCGCTCCTCGAAGCGCGCGTTGCTCTGCTTGAGAACCGCCTCAAGGCCTTGGACGCGGTAGGGACGGGCGACGTCGACCTGTCGGCGCTCCGAGTCAAACCCGAAGACACCGCCGGACCTCCGGCCGGTTGGGGCGTACAGGGATAACGCGTGTTGACCAAGGCAACGCAAAGACACCGAGGCAAGAACATGCTGAGATGTGCCCTGGGATTGGGGACCGCGGTGGGTCTGACACTGGCGCTTGCGCAACCGGCGTGGGCCGTCGAATTCGAGCGAGTCGTGATCGACGATGCGTTCCCGGGGGCGTACCAGGTCGAGGTCGCCGACGTGAACGGCGATGGCAAGCCGGACGTCGTCGCGGTCGGGGGCGGGACCTGCGCGTGGTACGAGAACCCAAAATGGACGAAGGAAGTGCTCGCGGGGCCGAAGCTCACCCCCGGGATCATCAGTAGCGCCACGGCCGACGCCGAGGGGCGGGGCCGCGCGCAGGTCGCGCTCGCGTACGAGTTCGCGATGAACCAGCCGGCGAAGGGCGAGCTGCTCTTCTTAAGGCAGTCGGTCTCCGACAAGCCACCGCTGAGTGTGACCGCCGTCGGCCACATCGGGAGCATTCATCGCCTCCGTTGGGGGGACCTCGACGGCGACAAGCGGCTCGACCTGGTCATCGCGCCGATCTTCGGTCCGTCGGCCAAGCCGCCGGCCTTCAACCAGGAAGGCGCGACGGTCCTGGCGTACCGGAAGCGGGTCGACGACACGACGATCGATTTCCGCGAGGCCGAGAAGGTCGGCGTCGCGCCCGTGCTGCACGCGATCGATGTCGTGGACATCGATGAGGACGGCCGCGCTGACGTCCTCACCGCCAGCAACCTCGGTGTCACGCGGATGAACCTCGGCAAGGACGAAACCTGGATATCCACTCCCCTCGTCCCGGGCGCCCCGGGCGAATCGCCCAAACGGGGCTCGAGCGAGGTCCACGTCGGCCGCCTGCGCGACGGCCGCAAGTTCGTGGCGACGATCGACCCCTGGCACGGTTCCCAGGTCGCGGTCTGTTTGGCGGAACGCCCGGGATCACTCGTGTTTGGACCGCGAACGGTGATTGACGACACGCTGGCCGACGGGCACGCGCTCTGGGTGGCGGACGTGGATGACGACGGCGACTCGGAAATCTTTGCCGGCCATCGTGGTGCGGACCATCGCGTCTCGGTCTACGACTTTGACGGCAAGGCCTGGAACCGCACGGTCCTCGACCGCGCGATCGCCGCGCAGGACCTGCGCGGCGGCGACCTGGACGGGGACGGCACACCCGACGTCGTCGCGGTCGGCGGCAGCACGCACAACGTCGTCTGGTATAGAATGCGACGGAACAACCGAACAGGTAGGCGCTGAAGTTGTTACAGCATAACAACTTACGGCGAGACGATTGCGATTGTAAGATTCACAAACGGTTACAAAACAGCGCAAAAACCGCTCAAAGCGGTAATGAAAGCGGTAGGAAAAAGCGGGTGCCGGGCGGTGCCGTTTTCGCCACACCCTGTAGCCGCTCGCCCACATCCCTAAACCTCATCTCCGGCCGTTCACATCTCAATTTTTACCGATGCCAACCGCGAATCGACACGTTACTATCGTGTGCGTATCGGGTTGTGCGCTGCTTTTCGGGTCGCGATGTCGGGCGCGCAGGAATATAGACGGACCGCGCAGCGACCGCGCGGTCGGCCAGCCTCGCGAAGGGGCGACGAACTTGAGTTACGCGACGCAGCGCAAGGCCCGACGCGAGGATAACGATGCACGCAATCGTGAGATGAGGCGGCTTCGTGTCCAAGGTGAGTCGGTCGAATCGCTATCGAAGCTGAGTGGCCTCAGTACGCGACAGGTTGAAAGGATCTGCTCTCATGATGGGGCGCAGTCCGACAACCCACCAGGCCGGAGGCCGCGCGTATTCGGGATGTCACATCATCGGCTTGAGGAGATCGCCACTCGCACCCGCAACCGGCGCGATCGGAGACGTAACGGAGAGATGTACGACCCGGACTTTGGGGACCTCGATGATGAGGTGGACTCTCAAACGGGCGATTGACACGGTCGTCACCATTACGCTCCTGGTCGGCGCTCTCGCGCTGCTTACCGCCGGGATGCGGCTGGTTCCCGAGCCTACGCCGCCGATGACTCTTCGCCACCGAAGCGACTGGTGGCACTCCCTGCTCAAGGCAATCCCTTCGGAGTGACCGCGACATGTGGACCTGGCTCGGTTACCCGTCGACGCCAGTGATGCCGGCCGGAGCTTTCCCCTTCCTGGCGAAACTCGCACTAACGAAGTCCGAAGGGATGCACGCGTGGGAAGGGGTCTGGCGCATGGGCGTCGATGCCGGCCGCACCGAAGGGGCCATGATCGCGTCGGCATGCTGGCTGAGTCTGATCCTGGCGACGTTGCTGGCCGCGTTCTTTCTGGCGATGTTCTTCCTCACCATCTGGTTTGTGTTCTGGAGAAAACGCGGATGATCGAACGGAGGCTTGAGTTGCGTATCTGGGTGATGGTTGGAATTTGGATCTTGTCGCTTGCATTGCTCGCATTTGTCAGTGGGTGCGAGGAACCGTTTGTTCCTCCCCCGTGTCCGCAACCATCCACGATCTCGGGCAGCCTTCTCGCCGCCCATAATGCCGCACGTGAGCGGGTCGGCGTTGGACCCCTGGTGGAAGACCCCGAGCTGACCAGAGGCTCTCAGTCACATGCCGACTGGATGGCCGCCACGAATCACTTCCAGCACGCGTTCGGCGTCAATGAAAACATCGCGTACAACTACACGAATATGGATGAGGTTATGGAGATTTGGATGAAGTCGCCCGGCCATCGGCGCAACATCCTCGATCCACGGTGGACTCGTTTCGGCGGTGGCTGGCACCAAGCAGCGAACGGGGTCCAGTTCTGGTGCACGAGGTTCAAATGAGAAGGCTGTCATTCGCACTGGTCTTATTGCTCTCCGTCGGCGCTCAGGCGCAGACTCCGGGCCCGCGAGGAGAGATCGTGACGCGTGTCCCGCGCCTGGATGGCGAGACCGCTTCTGCGCCGATCGCGCCGAAGTTCCACACCCGGAACGTCAACCCGCGACTGCCAGGTTGGGGTGGATGTTTCCCGAGCTCGGTCAAGACCAACGCCCAGTACGCGGGGGTGCCGCAAGCCGATGTCGACCGCTTCTGGGCGGCGGCTCAGCGTGAGATCGGCAAGAACGGCAGCACGATCAACGACATGGTCAACATGATCCGTCGGACGATGCCGAAGGAGAAGTACTTCGCGTCGACCGAGGCGGACCCGCGGATCCTCGACACGCTCAGCCGCAAGGGAGTCGCCGTCGCCTCGACCATGGGGTGGGGTGAACGCTACGTCGATCAGTTCGGGCGTCCGATCCGGATCAGCCACGCGATCAGCCTTGCACACTACCGCGAAGGTGCTCGGGCGTGCGTGGTCGACAGCAACTTCCCAGGCGAATTTTTTTGGATGCCAGCAGCCGAGTATGCAGCCCGTTGGTTGGCGAACGGACACCTCGCGCTCGCGCTGACCAGGCTTCCTGCCGGCGTTGTGATTGCGATCAAAGTTGGTGTAGTCGCCGGCGCCGTGTTACTTGCAGTCGCTTCGCTCAGCCTCTTTGGCGTGTCGCTCGTTGCGATCGTCGCCACACTCATTCCGCGGCCGCCCGAACCAACTCCTGACGCTTTGCCGGCTTTCTCGTTTGCGTGAACGAAGTCGTTCACAAGGGTAGTCTGTCATGTACACATCGACGCTGATGCTCCTTGCCTTGACGGTGGTGGGTCCACCGGTTTGCCGCACGGAGAAACCGGGGCCCGACTGTCCGGCGATCGGGATCCGCCATGCGATGGTCGGGATCGTGAACGGTGAAGAAGTGGCGTTCACTGGCTGGCACGAAGCGGGCGGGAAGCGGAAGTGGTTGCCGGAAGAAAACCCGGTCGCGATGGCCTTGAAGTCAGCCGCGGCCGTGTTGCCTCCCGGGCGACCGGGTAAGAACTTCGGCGTCTCCGTAGATGAGACCTCGACAGCGGTCGGTGTCATGCGGACGAACGACGAACCGTTTGGAACGGCGGTCAACGCGGAATTGAGCGGGGGCTCTGGTCCGAACGAGTCGGCGATCGGCAACCGCCCATGTCCGCCTGGTCCGAACCCGTGCCCCAACCCGATCGACATTGATCCCGATCCGATCCCTTCCGTTGAAGGACGGTCGATCGCGGCCATCGCCGGCTCAGTCGTTCTTGTCGTCTTTGCTGGCGCGGCCGTCGTGGCGGCGCTCGTTCTCTGCGTCTTCCTTTTCAGAAGGACTACCCCGTGAGCTGGGAATGGGTGCTATTTGCTGTCTGCGCCTTCCTCTGTGTCCTGGCAATCGGGGCCGTCATTCTGGCTGGCGTCGGCCTGGTGGTGAAGCTGTTGTTCTTTCGCAGGCCAAAGGGTTCCGCCGTCCCGACTCCCTCTCCCTTCGGGTCGATCACCGAACGTCTCGAGGAGGAGCAGGCCGCTTACGCCAAGCAATTCGACCGCGGCATGAACGCTGTTGCCGCGTACCTCCGTAACGAGCAAGAGCGGCAAGGACGCATGAAGGCGATCCTTGCGGGGTCCACATCCCCAAACGCCTGAGGCCGGCGCGACGCTACGCCACCGGCCTGATCTTCCGTTGGATCTGGACTCCGTCTTCAAACCTCGATGCTGAGGATTCGCCTCGATGAGTGACGCAAACAACACGACAGCAGCCGACCCCAACGCGACGAACGCCCCTGGCACGGCTCCCACCCCGGAACCCACCCCGGCCGAAGGACGGCCCGCGTCGACGGCGCCAGTCCCTGCCACGCCGCCCGCTCCGCGCTTCGAATGGGGTCCGGATCTGCCGACCGCCTACCAGCCGCCTCCAATCCCCGGCGTGAAGGACGACGCGCACGTCGTGTTTGTTAGCTTCGATGCCGCGACCGGGGAGGCCCACTTCGAGGTGTCCGCCCACGACCCCAGCCACGAGAACGCGCCAGCAGCGATGCACCTGGTGTTGTACGCGCCGGGCGCCGCCATCCACGCGCATGCTGCGGATGCGTACGCGGCCGGAAGCGGCGGCGATCACCCGATGGCCAGCGTTGACGTAGCGATTACCGATCACACGCAATCGACGAACGTTGTGTTGCCGCGGCCGGCGGCCAGCAAAGCCAACATTGCCTACACGGCGAAGACCGTGCTCGAGTTCCACGACGCGCCTACAGCATGATCGGTAACCGTGTATCTGGGCAGGAATTTCGTCTGCCGTTTGTCCGTACAAAAAAGGGGCTGACCCGTGGCAAGCACGTTCGTTGGTGAACTCGTTCGCCGGGCCAAGGAAGAGGCTCACAAGCGCGCGGCGGAAGCGGTCAAGGACGCCGAAACTGCGGTCCCCGCTGTCGAGAAGGTCGTTGATGCAGCGGTTGTCGCCGAGGCGCCGATCCTGGCGCCGGTCGTCGAGCCGGTTGTTCACGCGTCCGCGACGGAAGCCGAGCACGTGGCGGAAAGCGCGGCCGCGAAGTCGTGATCCAGGCCGACGTCAAGGCCCTGTTCGCCAAGGTCAACGCGGCGGTTGCGTACGTCGAGTCTGAGTACGCGCACATCGTCGCGCTCGCCGGCCGCCTGGCAATCCTGGGCGGCGCGGTCGGGCACGCGCTGCCGGCGATCGGTCAGCTTTGGCGCGGCGAGGTGCTGACAGCACTCGCCACCCTCGGCCAGGCGGCGGCACTAGGCGGATTGGCGGTGGCGATCGGCCAGCGGAAGGGGACGTGATGACCGGTACTTCGATCGGCCACGAACGACTCTGGTACAAGGTCCGACATCCCGCGTTCGATGAGGGTATGGCGTACCGGGCGATCGTCTTCGTACCGCCGTATAGCGAAACCGGGTGGTCGTATCTGACGTTCGTTCTTCTTTCCGGCCATACCTACACAGTCCAGGTCTGGCGCTGTACGGGACTACCCCGGCAAGGCACGTTCGTTGACGACGATCGCACCAGCCGTCCTTTAACCAAAGCGGAGTCGGAGTTTCCGTGGGCGGCGAAGCCCGCACGCCCCAATCCGGACCTGGAGACGGATCTGTGACCCCTCCGAACCACCCCGACCACGATCACGCGCGCTGGCTCGACGACGGCGGCGCGCCCGGCTGTGATTGCGGCGAGTGCGAGACCTCGCGCGCCGGCCACTGTCGCAAGGGCGCCGACCCCGCAGCCGATGAGGCCGCGCGGCAGGTGGCCCAGCGTTTGACGACCGGACTGGATCCGGAGCCGACGCTGCCCAGCGTGATGGGTGGCGGCCATGTGGCCGAATTGCCGGAGGGTGGCGAGTACCGGCGGAAGATCAGCGGCGGGTGACCGACTTTTTATTGATTCCTTGATTCGAGGCGCATTTTTTCAATGGCAGGCCGTGGAGGTAAGCGAGCGGGCGCTGGGCGTAAGCCGAAGCGGGAGAAGCACAAGAACCCCGTTCAGGCTGCTGAGGATCGCATCCGCGATAAGCTTCCACATTTGATTGATAAGTTGTTCGAACTGTCGGACGGCATTGAGGTTGTGAAGCAAACGCAGCACGGCGAAAAGAGCTATCGCGAGCCGCCGTCATTCAAGGCCCTGGAGTACCTCTGTAACCGGGTGCTAGGCAAGCCGACCGAACGGCTTGAGCACAGCGGGAAGGACGGTGGTCCGATCGAGGTGACCGCCACCGTGAAGAACAAGGCAGCTCGCGAGTTGGAGGAATGGCAAAAGGAGATGCGGACCAAAATGCTGAGTTCCTCAAGTGTGCTGCCGACTGCGCCTACTTCACCGACACCTACGGGGTGATCGATGACGCGCAGGGTTACGGCGATGGCGGCGGGACGATGCCGTTTCGGCTCTGGCCGGCTCAGTGCAAGTTGCTCTGGACGCTGATGGGCGAGCGGTTGGTTCTGATCCTCAAGGCTCGCCAGCTCGGAATCTCCTGGCTCTGTTGCTCCTACGCTCTGTGGCTGTGCCTGTTTCATCCGGGGAAAGTCGTCCTGTTGTTCAGTCAAGGCGAGATGGAGGCGGTTGAGCTTTTGCGACGCATCAAGGCCCTCTACGACCGGTTGCCAGCGTGGTTGCGGGCGAAGCTCCCGGAACTTGAGCGCGACAACACGACCGAGCTTAAGTGGGCGAACGGGTCGCATGCGCGCTCTCTCCCCGCATCGCAGAAGGCTGGGCGGTCTCTCACGGCCTCGCTCGCGATCCTGGATGAGGCCGCCTTCCTTCAATGGGGCGACCGGCTCTACACGGCGATGAAGCCGACCATCGATGGCGGTGGTCAGCTTGTGGTGCTCTCGACGGCGAACGGGATCGGCAACCTGTTTCACCGACTGTGGACGAAGGCGGTCCAGGGGCTGAACTCGTTCAAGACGGAGTTCCTTGCCTGGTGGGAGCGGCCGGGCCGGGATTCGCTGTGGTACGCAGCACGAGTCGCAGAGGCGACAGACCCGAATCTCGTCAAGCAAGAGTACCCGGCGACCGCAACCGAAGCGTTCCTTGTCAGTGGTCGGACACGGTTCGCGTCAGAGTGGATCGAGGCCCAGGCGGCGAACGTTCGGCCGGGGCTTCCCCGTTCCGAGTGGCCGGAAGCGCTTCGCTGGATGGATGGCCTGACGGTCTACGTCCTTCCGACCGGACGATCGTCCGTCATCGGCGCCGACGTTGCCGAGGGGCTCGAGCACGGCGACTTCAGCGACGGCGCTTTGCTCGACCGGGACACCTGGGAAGAGCTCGCCGTCTTGCACGGGCACTGGGAACCGGACGAGTTTGCACGCCGGCTCAACGCGTTGTCTGAGGTTTACGAAGCAATGATCGCCGTGGAGCGGAACAACCACGGGCACGCAGTGCTGTCGATGCTTCGGTCGCTGGGCTGCCCCCGAATCGGCATCGGCCATGACGATCGCCAGGGGTGGCTGTCGAACGTCCAGACCAAACCGCAGTCGATCGACATCCTCGCGACCGCGCTCCGTGACGAACTGATCGTCATTCACACGGAAGCGGCGCTCGACGAGCTCCGAATCTACCGCGTCATGGCGGACGGTAAGACGGGCGCCCCCGAAGGCTACCACGATGATCGGGTGATGAGTCGAGCGATCGGACTTGCTTACATCCAGTGGGCCGCCGAGCCCGAGCCCGCCCAGGCCGGCGGCGCGCTCCCCATTCTCGCCGGCGCACCCTTCGGCCGGGAGTACCATCGCGCTAACGGTCTCACCATTCCTGGGGGACTCGGCTGATGCTCGGACCCTTCGGAACGGGAGTGTGGTCGACGTCCGGCCCCTGGGGTGCCAGCGGCATGCCCGCGATTGGCGTCCCGGTGCCCGATGCCGATCCGACGCAAGAGTGGATCGCCAGCGGGCCGGGCCGGTACACGCCGACCATCCCTCAGATCCTCCCGGAGGCAATCGACCGGGTTACGAACCGGTATGGGTTCGCGGCGTACGATCTGATGTTGGCGACCGACCCCGTGGCGTGGTCGTCGTACCTGGCGGTCAAGCTCGGCATCCTCAACGGTCCGATCAAGATCCTTCCCGCAGTCCGCGACTCCCGCTATCGCTACCGCGATCCGGCGACACGCTTGGCCGAGGGGAATGACCCGGCGAAGGACGCAAAAGTCGTCGATCCGAACGCGAAGCTCAACCCGAAACAGAAGCTCGCCCTCGAGGTAGCCGAGTTCTGCGAACGCGACATCAAGCGGTTGCGGCGCCCCCTGAAGTGGACGCTCTTCCAACTCCTCGACTGCATCAAGAACGGGAACATCCTCGCCGAGAAGACGCGCCAGTACTTGGAGACCGGCGCCGACGCGGGAAAGCTGGGCCTGGCCAAGGTCAAGTGCAAGCCGTACTGGGCGTGGCGCTACGTGGTCGACTGCTGGATGGACCCGACCGGGATCCTGACCTACGTCCCCCCGCTCCGATCGGTCGCCGCAATCCCCGACAACCAGGCGCAGGCGGCGATCGGCGGGTTCCTGATCCTGCCCATGGAAAAGTTCGTTCGCATGGAGTGGCTGCCGAAGGACAGCGACCCGCGGGGGACGAGCGGTCTCGAGGTTGCTTACGAGGCCTATAACTTGAAGAAGCAACTCTACCCCCAGTTCTACCGGCACGGCGTGCGGTTCGGGTCGCCCAGCGTCGACATGGAGCTGGCCCCGGGCGACATCACGCAGTCGTATCCGGTCGACCCGCGCACCGGCCTGTCGCGGACGGACCTGCCGAAGATCAGTGCCACCCAGCGGGCCCTGGAGGCCCTGGAGGGTTTCCAGAATGGCAGCCGGATGGCACGCCCCAACGGCTCCAAGCTCAACCTGTTCGAGTCGAAGTCCAAGGGGGAGTTTTTCTTCTCCGCGTTCGACTACCTCGACCGCCAGATGGCGCTGGGGATTGGCCTCCAGGTGCGGGCCACGCTCGAGTCGAAATTCGGCTCGCGCGCCGACTCCGAAACCGCCGAGAATACGCGCTCACTCGCGATCGACTACGGTCGAGAGGTTGCCTCAGACATGGGATCGCGTGAGATTTTGTATGACTCGATCAAGCTGAATTATGGCGAGGAGATCGCTGAGGAACTCTGCCCTATTCTGGCTGTCGGCGATACCGAGCAGCACGACCGGAGCGACATGGTCAAGGCTATGGCCAGCGTCGGCTACAAGCTTGGACCGTCTCAGTTCGAGGAGGTCGACGTGATGCTCGGTATGCCCGAGCGCGACCAGGACGCCGACCTGGAGACAATGAAGACGACGCTGGCGATGGAGGCCGAGCACAGCGGTCCCGATGATGAGCCGACGCCGAAGGGTGCCACGGCGGTCAACCCGAAGGAGAGCAACCGGCCATGAGTGAGCCGACCAAAGACGACCAAACCCCGACCGCTAAGGGCAAGTCGCTCCACCGCACCGACCAGGAGCTTGAGCGCCTAAGCGAAGTGACGCAGTGGGATGTCAACCAGGCTCGAGCGTTCTGGGAAGACAACGCCCCCGACGACTTCAAGGGGCTGATCGAAGCCGAACCGAAAGCGGAAGAACCGGACACGCCATGAGCCAGACCACTCGCGACCGTCGAACCGCCCCGCTTCCGGCCCCGGCCCTCTTCCCGCGTCGCCACACCCTGGCGTGGATGGAGTGGGATGCGTCGTATCGGCCGTTCGATGGCAACCCAATTTGGGCGGACAATCGTAGTATCGCGAATCAGCCGGCCGAGACGAACCCGAACGAAGGCAAATGAACACCCCATGGCCCAACGCTGGCCTCGCTACACCTGGGACCCCAACGCCCGCCAGTACCGCGCGGAATCGGGCCGGTTCGTGTCGCGCAAGGACGTCAAGGCGGCCCTGTCCGCCGTCATTGACGCCACGGTGGACGACGTCCGGCGAGTCAGCGAACAACTCCAGCGCGGGAAGATCGAGATTGCCGACTGGCAATTGGAGATGGAGCGGTCTCTTAAGACCATCCACACCGCGGCCACGGCGATCGCCACCGGCGGCTGGATCCAGGCGATGCCGGTCGACTGGGCGGAGTGTGGACGACGGCTCAAGGACGAGTACGGCCACCTTCGCGACTTTGCCGTCGAGCTGGAGAACGGCCTACCGCCCGACGGCCGGTTCCTTGCTCGCGCCGTCTCGTACGCCCGCGCTGCCCACGGCACTTACGAGGTCATCGGTCGCCGACTGGCCCTGGGCGGCGGAGCGGTCTGGGCGAAACGCACCCGGCACGCCCTACACTCGTGCGAGCGCTGCATCGAGTACGAGGACCGCGGATGGGTGCCGGCCAGCACGCTTCCGGCCCCGTCGACTGAGTGTGAGTGCGGATCGAATTGTCAGTGTACCGCAGAGTATTCGTGGTCGATCGATCACCCGGAGGGATCTGCCGTGAAGACACGAGGGGTACGCGGCAAGGCCTGGGGCTGGGTGGCGAGTCAGGCCTGGGCGATCGAACGGTCCTCACTCAAGACCATCCTCAGCATTGCGGAGCGAACCAACGCCGATCCGGCAGCCGTCGCTGCCCAGCTTGGCCGAGAGCTCGACAACACCCGGTGCGTCACCGTGCGCGACGGTGTTGCGACCATCCCTGTCCGTGGACCGATTTCTCGGTACGCCGGGATCATGTCCGAGCTCAGCGGGGCGACGTCGATCGACGATCTGGCCGTGGACCTGCGCACGGCTGCCGAAGACCCAAGCGTACGCGCGATCATCCTCGAAATCGACTCCCCAGGCGGCCAGGCAAACGGTGTCGGCGAGTTGGCCGGACAGATTCGAGATGCGTCCGAGCGCAAGCCCGTCATTGCCTACGTTGGCGGCTATGCGTGCTCCGCGGCTTACTGGCTTGCAAGCGCGTGCGGGGAAATCGTCACGGCGGAAACCGGTGTGCTGGGCAGCATTGGATGCGTCCTGGCGGTGTCGACCGGGGATGACGACGAAGTAGAGTTTGTCTCCTCTCAGTCCCCTAACAAGCGCCCGGATCCCGAGACGAAAGCCGGCCGCGCAGAGATCCAGGCTCACGTCGATGCGCTGGCACAAATCTTCATCGACAGCGTGGCGGCAAACCGCGACATGGAGCCGGAGAACGTCGTTGAGCGCTTCGGCCGCGGCGGCCTGAAGATCGGCAAAGCCGCGGTCGATGCGGGCATGGCCGATCGGATCGGCACGTACGAGGGACTACACAAAGAGCTCTCCGAATCACCAAGCGGCGGCCGCGCCGTGTCGTTTTTCTCCGCTCGTGGCGCGGCCGCCACAGCGACCACTGGACCAAAACCGATGAAGCTCAACATGAAGGCCACGCTGGCCCGGTGGCTCGCTGCCGGGAAGCCGGAGACGATCGAGGCCAGCGAGGCCGACCAGCACGAGGACGTCGACACGTTCCTCGCGGCGATTGGCACCGGACAGAAGCCGCCCAAGGTTGATTTACCCTCGGCCGTCGACGTCAAGGCGATCGAGGCCAAGGCCCAGCGGGACGCGCTGGTGATGGCTTACAGTCACCAGGCCAAGACGTGGGCGCAGGCCCAGGTCAAGGCCGGGCGCATCGATCCGGCGAACGTTGAGGCGCTCGCCGTGATGTACGTGTCGCACGCGGTGGACGACGCGGTGAACCCGCTGAAGGTGCCGACGGCGAGCGGTGATCAGGTCGTCAGCCGCCTCGAAACTTTCACCACGGGCGTCGAGGCGCGACCGGCCAAGGGTGCCGTCCAGACCCAGGAGTTTGTCCCGTCCGACGCGGCCACCGTCCAGCAGCAGTTGAAGGCCGGCGGCTTCAAGCTGTTCGACAACGGCGCCACAACCCCGGACGAGGCGAAGCGGGCCGAGTCGCTGTCCCGCGTCGAGCAGATGCTTCAGGGCTCCGAAATCGGCCAGATGGCGCTGCGCGAGGCCGACGCGAAGTAACGCAACATACGCTTACCGGGCCGGCGCGACGTAGCACCGACCTTCACGACCGACAACCCTCGATGACGAGGTTTTCAGACCCATGTCTTTCCCCTTGGACCTTCCGATTGCGGAGTTCCAGATCCCGACCATTGAGCCGGTCTGGCTTCCGGAAGTCGCACCCGCCGACGAAGTCGTGCTCGCGGCTTCGGCCGTCTACCCCGCGGGCTCTCTCATTGGCGAGCTGACCGCCACCCCGGGTACTTTCGGTCTCTACACCGGCGGCCTCGTCGGCGCCGTCACGGTTACCGCGGCGGGAACCGGCTACACGTCACCGCCGACCGTCGCCTTCACCGGCACGGCGGGCACCGGTGCGACGGCGGTGGCCTACGTCTCCGGCGGCGCTGTCGTTGGCGTCGTGGTCACCAACGGCGGCGATGGGTACGAGAGTGCCCCGACCATCGCCTTCACGGCGGTTAACGGCGGCTCAGGCGCGACGGCCACGGCCACCATCGCGGGCGGTGCCGTCGTCGGCATCACGGTGACCGGCGCGGGCAGCGGCTACCTGGCGGCGCCGACCGTCAGGTTCTCCGGCGGAGCCGGCGGCGCGACGGCAACCGCGACCCTGACCGCAGTGACGCCGACGCTCGTCGCTGGCGGCGCCACGACCTACCTCGTGGGCGACGTGCTCACCGTCGTCGGTGGCACCTTCACGACAGCCGCCACGATCAAGGTCCTCACGGTCTCCTCGGGCGAGGTCGCGACGTTCGCCGTGCTTAACGGCGGCGCCTACAGTGTCATTCCGACCGGAACGCTCTCCACCACGGGCGGCGGGGGTACGGGCTGCACGCTCACGCTGGTCTGGGGCGTCGGCGCCGTGAGCGTCACGGCCGGTGGTTCCGATTACACAGTGACCCCCACGGTTGGATTCAGCGGAGGCGCGGGCTCGGGCGCCACGGCTACCGCCACGTTGAGTTACGCCACGGATGGGACCCAGAGCCCTACCGCGATCGTCTCCAAGTCCTGCGCCACCGACGCCAGCGGCGCCATCTGGGACGGCGAGGTTGCTGGGGTGTCCCAGTTCGGTGAGTCGCAACAGTCGGTCAAGGCGTTCTTCGGCGGGTACTTCCGGACCTTTGATTGCCCGAACATCGACGCCCACGCCCTGAGCGTCATGGGTGGGTCCCTTAAGCGTGGCAGCCTGGCTAGCGACACGGGGATCTTCCACTTCTAAGACTTGCACCGAGACACGCTGAGCGACGTTGCTCGGCGCTCTTCCTCAATCCATGGTGGAGGGGCATGGCGGATAATTACCGCCCGCCCATACTTCGATGGCAACTGCGATCTACGACTATCCGAAGAGCGCCGAGATCGAGAAGGTGGAGCAGGTCTTGCTTCCCCGCCTCACCGCGCGCTCCCCGTTGTTCGAACTCTTTCCCTTCGATGCCGCGACCGGGGAGGGTACGCTGCTTAAGTGGGAGCAGATGGACTCCTACACCGACCTTCAACAGTACCGCGGGTACGGCGGCCAACCCCGGCTGGTCAATCAGAAGAAGATCAACCAGTACATCTCCTACCCCGGGGTGTACGGCGAAAAGCAGGTGATCGACGAAGAACAGCTTACCACTCGTCGCATCCAGGGCACCTGGGGCGAACCGGTGCCGATCAACGACCTGGTCGGGCAATCGCACGAGCAGCTCCTCACCCGCCGCATCGACCTGATCGAGTGGATCATCAGCAAGCTGTTGGTGACCGGGGCCTTCAACATCCTGTCGGGCACCGGCGGCTCGACGGTCTACTCCGGATCGTTCACCGCGCAGCAGTTCACGTCCTCCGTTGCGTGGTCGACGCTCGCGACGGCCACCCCACTCGCCGACTTCCGTGCTATCAAGCCGTTCGAGTTCGGCCAGAGCGTGACTTTCGGGGCCGACGCCATCGCCCTGATGAACGTCGTCACCGCGAACCAGATGCTGAACAACAGCAACGCGGCCGACCTGGGCGGCAAGCGCGGCCAGTACGGCGCCACGATCAACAGCCTCGAGGATTGGAACAAGATCCTCGTGATGAACGACCTGCCGCGGATCTCGATCTACAACGGGGGTTACCTCAATGAGACCGGGACCTTCCAGCTCTTCATCCCGACGGGGTACGTGCTCGTGGTCGGCAAGCGGACCACGGGACGTCGCATGGGGTACTACCGGTTCACCCGCAACATCCACTCGCCGAACATGGCGGCGGCGCCGTACGTCCGGGTCAAGATGGAAGAGGACGTCCCGTCCTTCGTCGAGGTTCACGACGGCCACAACGGCGGTCCAGTTCTTCAGTTCCCGGGCACGATCGTGGTGATGAACGTCAGCAGCTAAAACTTGCCCGGTAGGGCGCTGCCGATGATGCGGCGACCACCGGTCGTGTGCATCGTTGTGATCAAGTGCGGATAGTCCTTCATCAGAGTGACCGGATCGGTTTTCTCGTGCTGGACTTTCCGTGCGATGTGGTTCGGGAGGATGAACGCCACCATGCCGGCCATGTTCTTCGCGGGATCGGCGAACGCCGTCTCGTACAGCGTGTGCAGGGCCGGCTCGTCGTTGCGTTCCTCGACCCACTTTCTGACGCGGTCCCCGTGGATCTCGACCAGACCCTTGACGTCGTCTCGGACCTTGCTCGCGTTCATCGGAAGCGTTCTCCGGTCGTCTTCGACACCTGACCCTTTGAGGTAATGATATCATGCCCGACCCAACGGCTCCCACTCCCGCCGCGCAGGCCGCTCAGGCGGTCGCCCAGCCCCCCGTTGCTGGCGGTGACCCGGCCCCGAACCTCGACGCACCCCCGGCGCTGCCCAGCAGCCCGAACGTCTCCACGATCGACCAGAACGGCTCGATCGCCATGCCCCACCAGGCTGCGAAGGTCGTTACGACCAACGCCGAGCCGCCGCTCGTCCACCGCGACGACGCCGAGTTCCTCGTGCTGCATCACCGGGTGGGCAGTGGAGCGCACTTCCGCCGGCGCGGCGAGCACGTGCGGCGAGAAGACTTCGGTCCCGATGCCGACATCGAGTTCATGATCAGCAAGGGGGCGATTGTGCCCATTGGCCGCAAGGAACCGGAAACCCCCGCCGATCCGCTGCGCCCGCCCGCCACGACCGACCCCGACAAGGGGTTGCCGCGCGGCGGCGTGAAGCCGAAGTAAATCACGAGTCTTCTGCGGAGCGTAGCGCGTCATGCCCCTCACCGTCCAGTCCGTCAGGCAGGTCATCGTCAACCGGTTGGGCCCCAAGCTCGCCCGGGTTGGGATCACCACGGACGCGACGGTGGCGGGCGGCGTGCTCGACGACTGTATCAGGCGCGCGGCCGGGGAGCTCGGGGTGATTGTGGCCACGCCGTTGACGGTGGTGGACGGCGATCTGGTCTCACTCGCCGGCTGGCAGGTCGAGAAGCTTGCGGATTTGTCGACCCTCGCCGCTCTACGGTGCGTGCTCGGGGCGGCGACCGCCGTCGACCAGAAGGTGTCGCATGGCGAGCAAAAGCTCAACCAGTTCGTCAAGGACGTTGCCGCCCAGATCGACCAGTTGCAGCGTGAGCTCGAGCGTTCGCCGTTCGGGCCGGATATCCCGACTGCCGCGGTGGCGCAGATCAAGGCTCATGAGCGGATGCCGGGGGATGTTTACGGTAGCTCCCGGCGCCGGGACGAACGACGCCGGGAGCCGTGGGATTTTTTGCCGGGGTGATTGCCAATGACCCTCGCCGAGCGCATCACCACCGTCGTCGTTGTCGCCACACCGGTCCTTTGGCTGGGGTGGGACGTCGTCGCGGAACTGGTCGAGCCGGCAAATCGAGCCACCGAATCGCACTTCCTTTGGCGGTTGGCAGAACGCCACCACTGGTTCGGGCCGACAGTGACGGCTGCACTGAACGGGCTGTGCCTGCACTGGTTTTGGGGTTTCTGGAGGTATCGCTAACGTGAACCCTTCCCCCTCCGCAATCACCGCGATCGAGGCGTTCGCCGCCGCGCTGTCTGGCGGTTGGGCGGCGCACACCGACGCACAGGTCCTCTCGGCGATCCAGGCTGCGACCGTCGCGAATCCGATTGCCGTCGCGGCCCAGCTGCCGAACGTGCTTGACGAGTCGGCGCTAATCGGGCTGCTGAACGATCCATCGAACGGGAGCCTCGCGAAGCTTCTGAATTGGGTCAATTTCGGACTCGTCAAAGCGGACATCGACGCCAGCAACCGCACCGGTGTCGATCTCTGGGCGCAGAAACTCCAATTGCTCAGCATCATCACGGCTGGCGAGGCCGGCAACATCACGACCTATCTCGCTGGCACGACCGCCGATCCCTCGTGGACCGCGACCGTACGCTGGGACGTCGGTACGCTCGGGCGCACGATCGATCTGGCTGACGTCATCGCAGCGAGGGCCGCGCAATCATGAGCACGCCCTACGGCCTCAATTTGCCCGGCAGCTATGCCGTCGATGCGACGATCACTGGCCTGACGGTCACCGCCGGCTCGATCTCGCCCGCATCCGCCCAATACACCAACGGTGGCGCGGCGGGATCTCAAATCAGCGGCCAGGAGTTTTCCGTTGCAGTCGGTTATGGCTCAACCATCTCAGGCGGCCCGGCGGTCATCTACGTGGCCCACGAAGTGAGCACAGGCGTCTACGAGGTCACGGCCGTCGCGTGGTCGTTCGCCCATATCGCGACGCCGCAAGCATCGACGACGCTGACCCGAAATTTCCAGTGGAAAAAGCCGGGCAACTTTGTCGTGTACGTCGGCAACCCCAGCGGTAACAGCAGCCTGACCGGCGTCACCCTGCGCAACCGTCCCATCACGCGGTCATTCGGCTCATGAGTTACGACGTCGCTTACGATCCCGGCCTGAAGCCCGCAGATCTGGAGGAGATCCAGGGCGGCGACGACGGGCCGTCGCTGTGGCTCATCGCCGACCGGGACGGGCGGCTGTACGACCTGTCGGGCAACCGCTTTCAGGCGACCAACTCCGGCGGAGTCACGTCAGGGCGTGGACCCTGGGGACCGATAGCGACGTACGATGGGACGGGCGGCGCTACGAGCGTGCCGTGGCCTTTCGGCGCGGCGACGACCTTTACGGTTATGGGTTGGCTGCGACCGATGAACAGCTCGCAGCATGCTGTGCTGATCGACCAGCGTAGCGCCGCTTCTACGGGTTTCGTGGTCTTCGCGAACCACACGACCGGCGTTGTGAATATTTATTCGTGGACAGCTAATCTCACGGTCGCCGGCGCGACCAACGTGTTCGACGGCAAGTTGCACCACATTGCCGCAGTTTTCGACAGAGCCACATATTCGCTATTTGTCGACGGCAAACAGGAAGGGTCGCCCCAGGGGCCATATGTCGGCTATGCGAATAGTAGCTTCCGGATCGCCGAGGATTACGCCGGAGGGTGTTATCCGCAGCAATCGGATGGTCTCCAGCTCTACTCCCGTGTGGTTTCCCCCTCTGAGATCGCTCGTTGGGCCACCGCACCCTACTCGCAATTGGACGACGAAGACGATGATCTCGTCGCCATCGCGACCAGGCCCGGTCCCGTCCTCGGCTCGCGCGTCATCAGTTGCCCGTTTATTCGGGCCTCGCGCCGGAGGACCGCATGAGCTACCGCCCCGGCGACGCCTACTTCAGCGAATTCACCACGTCGAACCCCACGACACTGGCCGCTCAGAATGCCGACAGCCTGCCTGTCGCGACCGCGAACCACAACGGCCAGGACGACGCCAGCTTCGTCCTGGCCGTAACCAACCTCGACACGGGCCGGTACAAGGTCACGGGGACGATCCCGAGCGGCTACAGCCCAGGCGACGTCGTGAACATCACGGTCGCGGCCACGGTGGCGACGGTGGCGGGGAAGCTGCCAATCGATGGGTTCGTGCTGGACGGGAAGCGTGTCAGCGACTTGCAGGACTTGAGCGCAATCGCTGCCGCCACGGCCGTTTGGGCGGCGAGCGGGCGAACGCTATCCTCGTTCTCGTTCTCCCTCACGACAACCGTGGGCGCCTACTCGACTGGACAGGACCCGATAACGCTCCTCGCCGGATCCTCAACCTTCCTTTCCGCCGTCGCCGGGGCCATCTGGAACACGTTGGCGTCCGCACTTACGGCCGCCAACAGCGTCGGCAAAGCCCTCGCCGCGTTCCTCGGAGCCTTGGGCGCAGACAACAAGGTCAAGCTGTCATCGCAGGAAACTGGGGCCGGTCTGTCATCCGTGGGTGGCCTGGTATGGTCCATCGACCTGTCAGCCGGCTACTCAGGCACGCAGGCCGGGGCGCTGTTGGACAACGCGGGCGCAGCCTCGAACCCGTGGTCCCAAGTCATCGTCAACGGCTACACCGCGAGTCAGATTTTCCGCGCGTTCGCCGCCGTGCAGTTTGGCAACTTGGTGGACGCGGCGGACCATTCGGCGTCAGCGTTCTACGATATGGGCGACACGTCAAACAGCAGCGCGGCGCGGGTGACAAGCGTGAACACGCAGACGACCAGAACTGTGACGGTGCACTGATGCGATTTCAACCGTTCGACAGCTCGTTCTTCGATCAGCCGGCCGTCTTTACGCTGGCAAATCCCGTCATCGGCTCGCACGCTGGGACCACCGAGGGCCTGGCATACACAATCATGCTGAACGCGTTCGTCGAGCCGGACACGACGGACGCGCACCGCACGGACCGCCAGGACGGCCGCGGCGGCCACGGCAAGCCGATCAGCGACAAGCGATGGCGGGTGATCACCGCGACGAACCCGGGCGCTCAGTTGGCCGACCTCGGCTTGGACGACACGGTAACGGCGCTCGGCATGACGCTCAAGATCGCCAAAGCCCCGTACGACGGCTCCCAAGGTTCCGGTGTCCTCTGGGTCACGGAGTGCAAGCAAGTCGAATGAGCGTGCTCGGGTACTTCCAATTTGGCTACTTTAACCTCGGCCTGGTAACGACGTCTGCCGGCACTCCGGCGGATTTCCTGAGCGCGCTCGTGGCGTATTGGAAGGCAGACGCTTATCTGACGGCGATCGTGCCGGAACCGTATCTCGGGGTCGCCCCAGCCAAGACTCGACCGCCGTACATCGAGATTCACCACATCAAGGGGAAAGCCGGGGGAAGAAATACGGGCAAGGGGTACTGGCAAGATCGCCTTTACCAGCTCTCGATTTGGAATCCCGACGCCGACAAGGCCGTAGCCTGGGGAGAGGCGATCATCACAGAGTTCGACAAGCTCATTGCGAATCCCCTGACCTTCGTGAACGGCTATCAGATGGGGCTGTACTACGCGGGGGACACGTTGGACCGCGCGGAAGGTTACGGCAGCGGCGGAACGATCGACTTTCCGCTCACGATCAGCTACACGGCTCGCGTCGGGAGGACCCGCCAGTGAGACACCGCTGGATCGGGGACGGCGGCCGCGTGGCGGCGAAGCTGTTCGGCAACGTCAACGCCGCGGGCGCTCAGTTCCAGGCGGCAATCGAAGACGCCATCGCGACCCCGGGGCCGCCACGCTCCGCGCCAGGAGAGCCCCCGCACGTCGACACGGACCGCTACCGCACGAGCTGGTCGCACGAGACAGATGGCATCGACGACATCATCGTGACCCGCGTTTCGACCGACACGCCCTACGCCGTGGACCTGGAGTTCGGAACGGTGAACATGAACGCCCGGCCGCACATTCAGCCGACGCTGATCGAGGAAGCGGACGACTTGGCGAGGACGGTTTGCAGGCAATAAGACGACCGGGAGGCGCGACGTCGCGACCGCCCATCACCACCCTGACGACGGAGTCAGCATCCCATGAGCCTCAATGTCAATGGCAGCGTGCGCGTGACTAGCGGGTTTACGGAAACGATCACGGTCGGACTGGGCAGCGCCGGTGTCAGCGAAGGTATCGCCTGGCTGCAGCAATATGGCACCGGGACGGGCGCCGGCAATATCAACGAGAAGTGGTCCAAGACCAGCACGCCCGCGGCGTCGACGCCCGACACGTGGACGTTGTCAGCCCTCACCGACACGATCTCCGGATCCGGCTCGCGCACGATCGCGTTCGCGAAGGCCAAGAGCCTGATTATCAACAACACCGGCTCGTGCCCGCTCATCCTCACTGCCGGCGCTTCCCACGGCGTGGCGTGGTTGCCGCCGTCCGGCGCCCAGGGAGTCACCATTCCCGCCGGCGGCATCTTTGTTCTCGAAGATCCGACCGCTGGAGCGCTTACCGTCACGGCGAGCACCAACGATACCATCAAGATCGACCCGGGCACCAACAGCGGCGCCGCCTACTCGATCGAAATCGCGGGCGAGTAGGCCGATTTCGGGGCGATGCTGCCCCACGAGAGTTCGATGATCCGAACAAATTCCACCCGATGAAAGGGGCTCAGTTCCATGGCGAATCCGACCTACCACAATGGTGCCGACGGACGGGCGTTCATCCTGCCGCCGTCCGGCACCAACCTGATCGAAGCGGCGGTCACGAAGTGGGACATGACGATCAAGGGAAACAACCTCCAGGCATCCAACGCGAAGGACGGGCGCTACCGGTTCGCCGGAGTCGTCGACGCGGATGGGTCGCTGTCGATGCACCTCGACACGAGCAACCTTCCGTTCACGGTCAGTGCAACGTCGCTGAGTCTTCGTGCCGGCCAGGTCATCGGCCTGGCGCTGCTCGATGACGGAGCCACCCCGTCCAGCACCGACCCGACGGACAGCTTCAGGTTGAACGCGATCATCGACGAGGTACACCCATCGAGCGAGTTCGAGGGGTCGATCGACCTGGACATCAAGTTCAGCCTCCAGCAAGGGTCAAGCCTGAAGTACCCCGGCGACGCCTGAGCGAGCAAACGCCGGGCGGCGTAGACGCACTGATCTCCTTTCGAGATTCCATCAATGCTCCATATTCTCACAAACGCCCCGCGCACAATCCGTGTGGGCGACAAGGAATATCTGATCGGGGCGCTCAAGCTCGTCGAGCTCGGGCGCCTACAACGCTGGATCGGCGATCATAGCAAGTGCCCGTCCGACGTGCTTCGCGGCACGCTCGATCTGATTCCGGCGGATGAACGCTCCAAGGCCGTCGCGGAGGCCAGGGACGCGGACTACGAATGGCCCCCGGCGCCCGGCACCCACGAGGGAAACACGATCCTCTTCCGAGATCCGGCCGGACAGGAATTCTTCCTCAAGGTAATGTTCACCAAACACCAGGCCGTCACGACGGAGGAACTCGGGCAGATCGCCTCGCATTTCTCCGTCGAGGACTTCCTGACGCTCGTGGACATTGCGTTCGGCGAGGATGACCTCGACCCGGAATTGGCTCGCGCGGCGGTTCGCGAGCGCCAGAAGGCGATGCGGGATCTTCAGGACGCCCTCCTGAAGGCTCAAGCGGACCTTCAGGAAGCCGCCGCGCTGCTCTTCGCCGCCCGAGCCGAGACGGCTGGGGAAAGCTCCTCAGCCGGCTCTGGAACAACGGGCGAGGAATGTCCTTCCACGAAATCGGAGAGCTGACCTTCCCACAGCTTCAGCTCGCCTTGAACGAAGGGAAGCGGCCGCGGCGCAAGGCGCCATCACTGGGCCGTGCAAACCAGTTGATCCGGGAAGGACTGGAAAGAGCACGCGCGAAGGGTGAGCCGGTTGAGCCCGCGAAGCCGGATGCGTACCGCGAGTGGGCGGAACGAAGTTTGGGATTGAAGAAGTAACCGCATGCTCAACCTCAAAATCGCCGAGGCGTTCGTGGACGTCTCGGCCCAAATGTCGAAGTACAACCAGGCGATAGCCAAGATCCAATCGGATCTGGCTAAGCTCCCTGGTAGCGTCGTCATCAACCTCGCCGTTCAGAATTCTGCGGTCGTCCAAGGCATCAGGGCCGTTACCGAGGCCTCGCGCCAGAGCATGCGCGAGCAGAAACAATTCGACAACGAACTGCAACAGCACGTTCGCGTAATGCTCAAAGAGCACGTTACGAGCAAGCGTGAGGCGGCGCAGACGGCGGCACGCGATCAGAAGCAGTTTGATACCGAACTTCAGCAGCAATTCCGCACGAACCTGAAACAGCACGCCACTGACAAACGGGTAGCGACGAAAGCCGAAACCGATGCCGCGAGACAGTCCGCTCGCGAGCAAAAGCAGTTCGATAGTGAACTCCAGCAACAGCTTCGAGCCAATCTCCGGCAGGCCCTTGCCGACAAGCGCGCAGCGGCCCAGACGGCAGCGGCAGTCGTGCGGCAAGGAATCCTCCAGCAACGCCAATGGGACGCGGAGTTAGAGCAGCAATTCCGCGCCACTCTTCGCCAGCGTGTCGCCGATAAGCGCGCGGCAGCCAAGGCGGAAACGGATGCCTCGCGACAGGCGATGCGCGAGCAAAAGCAGTTCGATAGTGAACTCCAACAGCAGTTCCAGGCCACACTCAGGCAGCATGCGGCCAACCAGCGGGCAATGGCCGCGTGGCAGGCGTCCACGCGAATCAATCTTAACGGTCCTCTACCGTCCAGAAGAGGATGGCGCGGTGGGGGCGGCGGCTACGGGATGGGACGGGGCGGCAGCTTCGTCAGCGGACTGGCGATGGGCAGCGGAATGGGGTACACGTCCAACCCCTATATGGCTGCCGGCGTGGCGCTCGCGCAGTTGGCCAGTGCAGCCGCGGCGTCGACGATCGCCCTCGAGACTCAGTACGCCGTGCTCCGCCGAATCAGCGGCTTCTCCGCCGCCCAGACCGGGCAAGTGAAGCAAGCCCTCTTCGGCCTGGGCACCTCGCAGGGCAACGCCGCGAGCGTCGAAGACCTGGGCAACATGGCCACGATCGGGGCCCGCATGGGGGTGAGCGACAAGGGCGGCGTCAAAGGGCTGGTCGAGTTCACGGAGGGAATGTCGAAGCTCGCAACGGTCATCCAGGACATGGACGCGGAGAAGCTCGCGGACGAGGTGGGACGGAGCCTGAATAACTTCCAGCTCGGCACCGAATACGTCCAGGGTTTCGGATCGGCCCTGATGGCGCTCGACAACGTCTCGATCGCATCGGCCAGCGACATCCTCAACATCACCCAGCGCCTGGGCGGCATAGGGCACGCCGTGGGGTTGTCGATCCAGCAGACAATGGCGCTGGCATCGGTGCTGAAGGACGTCGGCATCTCCAATGAAGTCGCAGGGACGTCCTTCTCCCAAATCTTTCAGAAGATGGCGACGGGCTCCGAGAAGTTCGCCAAAGAAATTGGGATGGACGCCAGAAAATTCGAGGATGCGTATCGGAAGGGACCCATCGACGCGCTAGGCCTCGTCATCGAGCACCTGGCCAGGATGGACGACACGGTCGAGAAGATGCAGGCGCTCGACAACCTGGGGTTGAAGGGAGCCCGGGTCAGCGGGTCGCTGCTCCGGCTTACTTCGGTCTGGGACCGCCTGGCGGGGCGAATCAAGCTTGCCGACAAAGAGATGGTCAACGGGAAGGCCCTGGCTGAAGGCGTGGCGATCCAGGCCGCGACGACGGAATCCGCTATCACTCGCATGAAGAACGGCTTCCGCGAGTTCGGCGACGCGATCATGTCGAAGGTCAACCCGGCGCTCGGTGGGACGGCGGATGCGCTGGGCGATATCGCGGCCGGCCTGGCGATGGTGGTCCGCGGTGAACGGAACGACTGGAAAGCGTTGGGGGTCAACCCCCAAGCGGGGAAGCCGCTGCCCAAGCCGCCGGAGCCCGCACCACCCCAGAAGCTCCCGAACGACGTTACGACCGAGCAAATGCAGGCCGAGTACACGGCTAGCGGGCAAGCGATCCGCGAAGCGCAGTTGGCGCGCGACGAGGCCAGGAAGCGGGCGGCGGCCGCGGAGGACGCGCGGCGCGCGGCGTTCGACAAGGCTGGGCAACGCGAAGGCGTTCCCGTCGCAGCCTGGCAAAAGGACCTGGTGGCAGCCGAGGCTAAGGCCGAAGAAGCAAAGCTCAAGGCAGCCAAAGCGGGCGAGGAAGTCGAGAAGCGAATCGCGGAACAACGAGCGCTGGGCGAAAGGCTCGTTAGGCGGCAGAACGAGAACGCCCTGGAGAATCTCAGAGAACGGGCAAAAAATGCAATTATCAATGGATTTGCCGCACAGCAGCAATTCGGAAACGGAATGCTGGGGGTAGGCGTGGGTGCGCTGCGCGCCGCATGGGGTGGTGTTGCGGCCCCTCCGGCAGCTCAGCGTCAACTCGGGAATCCCAACCCCGAGGTCGCCAAGATCAAGGCGGAGATGGCCACGGTTGACGCGGAGCTGGCGAAAGCAAAAAGGATCGCAGCGGCCCGTGACCAGGAAATGGTTCTTGTAGCGTGGCAAGTAGGGCTCGACAAAAACAATCCAAAAAACAAAGCTCGGCTTGATGCGGCTATCCAGAAATCAATCAAAGCCGAAGGTGAAGTTAACCGACTCGACGAACGAAAAAAGAAGGTCCAGGACCGCCTGGACGCCGCGCCGAAGAACCTACCCCCCGATCCAACCAAGAGCCGCCCTCAGCACTACGCCGTCACGATGAATTCGGCGTTCGAAAGCGGCACACGGGTCCTCGAGGCCGCGCTAAACCAGAAAGGCGACGAAGAAGCGAGAGAGGCGCAGAAACGGATCGCCGAAAACACGGAAAGCGCTGAAACGCTTCTGGGTAAAGCGGTTGCCCTGCTCACCGACATCAAGGACAAGATGGGCAAGGCCGTCGTTAACTGAAATTCACGCAAAACCGCATAAGGACACGATGCTGTGTCGCTACCCACTGACCCAACCTGGCAGACTGCTTCTTGGACCACCGTTCAGTTCAGCGAACTCGGCGAAGAGTTCGGCTGGAAACGTGGCCAGAACGACCGCGGCCCATTCGCCGAAAAACCGTATCTCGTCGCGTGGGCGGACGTGAACACATTCTGCCGGAACTTGCGAGGCATCTCGAACCAGTCCGGCGGCGTCAACGGCAACTGGATCTTCAACGGCCCGCTCCTCTATCCCGACTCGCCATCGGACAACATCTACTGTACGGAGATCGCAATCAAGGCAACAGGCAATATCGCGGGCGCTGGCCCGATTGCGTACACATACGCAATTGTCGTCGTGACATTCACGCCATTGACCTGGGACGGCAGCGAAACGTCAGACCCGTTCGGGTTGAATAGTTTCGGCGAGACCGGTCCGGAGATCGCGGCGCTTCAGACCGCTTCCCAGGAGTTGGACTGCGGGTATTTGGAAATCCCACGGCCGCGATCGTCGCTCAAGTTTGCCGACGGAACGAAGATCGACACGCCAAGCGTCCTGCGCCTGCCGATCATCACGATGACCATCACATGGGAGCGGCTTCCCTACCTGCCCATGTCAGCCGTACGCACAATGGCGGGCAAGGTCAACTCCACGGTGTTCCTCGGTTGTGCGGTCGAGACGGTACTCTTTGAGCCGGTGCGCACGAGCCGCATCGTCATGAGCGACGGAACGGTGGTCCAGCGCGTCCAAATGGGCTTCAAGTGGCGGCCATATTCGTGGAACTGGGCGATTCGGCCGGACACCGGCGTATGGGCGGCAATCACCGATCTGGGCGGTAATAAGCAATACCAACCTGTTGACTTCTCGGCGCTGCTCTTCCGATGATTTTCGACCGCGATTCCCAACCGGGCGACATCCTCCGGACCTCCACGATCAATGCCCTCTGGGCGGCGTGGCGCTCAATTGGAAAAATCACCGGCGTCCCGCCAATCTATGTCGATCAAGACGTCGGCGGGACGACCGTTAGCGCGATGCTGGAGGAGATTTGGTGGATCAAACTCGGGACCGGAGACGGCTCGGGCAATTACGCGTGGACACGACAGGTCCCCGGAAGCACTCCCGGCACTTGGGTCGTGTCGCCGATGGGTGAGAGCGGCACCACGACCAGCGACCCGGCGATCGAGGCCAACGGCAACGCCCTGATTCCCGCCAACACTTTCGTCGCGGCCTGGCGCGAACCAAGCTCCGACGCGATTGTGTTCCTGCTGGGGCACTGCCCATGATCCCCCCGCGCGACCATGTCCCTGGTGACTCAGTCGGCTCAAGCGGACTGGGCGGCCCGACCCGAATCAACGCCGAGACGGCGGCGATGCTTAACGGGCTCAGAGACGGCATCCGGCAGCTACAGAATCTCTCGGTAGTCCAGCCGATGGGGTTGAGCGTGGACGACCGAGGGGGGCGAAGTCTGTCGCTGGATACGCCAGCGGTGGTGTGGGGGAAGCTGACCGGGTCCGGCACGACGTTCGTCGATTGCGTGTGGGATCCCGGAAGTGGCGCCTGGGTCAATGCCCCGAGCGGCTTCACCGATTACTGTTATGCCGTGGGCAGCGGAGCAAACATCGGTCAGGTCGTGCGGCTCACTAAGGTCGGCACTAACGATTGGAGGTACACGTATCCGAAGATGTGCGGCTCGGTGTGCGCGATCCTCAAAGACTCGGACGGCTCCCCCGTCGCCGGCGCCACGGTCACGCTCACGCCCGACTCCGGTCCTCCGATCACGGGCACCACCGACCCCGGCGGCAACTGGTGCGTGGCGAACCTGGCGACCGGCTACTACTACATCGACCTCAGCGGGTTGCCCGGGGGCATGGCAACGCCGCCCCGGATCACCCTCTACGTCTCCGCCGGTTGCTGCTGTCAGTATACACTCGCTTGGAGCGGGGGCAGCGCCACCCCGACGCCATCCGCGTGTTGCAAGTGCGTGACGTCGATCTCGGTGACGACCCACGGGCTATGCAGTCCGGGCATTAGCCACCTCTCTGGTGTTGCCGTCACCCTCACGGATCCCGATGGAGTCACGATCGGCACGTTGACGACGGACAGCACAGGCGAGGTATCCTGGCCGGACGTCGGGCACAAATCGGGCACCTACACGCTCGTATCCGTCTGGAACGGAGCACAGACACAGACCGTCACGGTCAACGTCACGCAATGCCAGGGATACACAGTCGGCTTCACGTTCGTCGACAAAACGACGACGCAAGTCTTGGGGTGCAACGGTCCGATCTCAGGGGCAACGGTGACCTGCGGTCCGGTCTCCGGCACCACCGACGGGTCGGGAAATTGCACGCTCGACTGGTCGCACAATGTTCCGCCGACGCCGTTCGTCGAGACGATCACGATTCCGACCGGGCCGACTCGGACGGTCACCGTCGGCAACAATATCTTGTTCCCCGGAAATCCTTGCTCTACGCAGGAAACCTTTCAGAACCAGGTCTGCGTCTCGACCAGCGGTTGCTTCGAGGTGACCGGTTTTGAGGTCGAGATTTCGTGCGGCACAGAGTCGTTCAGCGGGACGACCAGCAGTTCGGGAGAGCTCTGCTTTGTGCCAACGACCGACTGGGGGAATCAGACCGCGACGGTGACGGTAAGCAAGCCTCCCTACTACCAGACGGTCACGCATACTTACGATCTCACGCTCGCGGTCACGGGCCAATTCGCGAATGGAGCGATCTGCGAACTTCATATCGACCTTCCGCCGATCGATTGCTACATATGCTGCAACGGATGTCACGGGCCGGTTCCCTCCTCGATCAACATCACCGATCTTAATGGCAATCATACGGCCTCGATTCACGTGCTCTCCGGCCCCCCGGGACTGTGCCAGGCGAGCACGATTTACCATGCTCCGATTAGCACGAATGCATGCGGTGCCCCGGTCGTGCCCATCCAGGTGACTTACACGCTGGACCTCGGCCCGACTACGGGGATTTGGACTTTGATAGCCAACTGGGGTGCCCGGGAATGCATCTCCGACCCAACATCATTCTATGCTTATCCGATCCCAGGAGATTCCCCTCCGCTTGTTACCGACGTCGCGACAGTGGTCCTCGGCGCGATCTGTGGGCCGCCAGTCTCCGGTAGCGGCACCATGCCGGCGAGCGGTTCAGTGGGTTCGCCCAACCCCGTCGCCGGCCCGGTGTCGATCTCGGACGCGTGCACCACCTACAGCTCCGGCTGCGTGCTTCCTTCCGCGATTACCGTCAACTTCGACGGCTCTGCCCTGTTGGGATCGCTCGCGGGGACCTCGCTCTCGGTTGCGTACGACTCCGGGCTTGGCGACTACCCCACCAGTTGCCTCACGACCACGACCGACGGCGGTCGCTGCGACCCGACAGCGCCGACCGAGGGGCTCCTGACGATCACGCTGAGCTTGACCGGCACGGGAACAGTCAACGCGACGGCGCAGTGGACGGGGGGTACGCACTTGAGCACATGCGCCGACGGGTCGTGCTCGTATTATGGGACTGCGACGGGTAGCGGGCTGCCCATGAACAACGCGCCGCAAACGCTCAGCTTCAGCTCGATGACTTACAGCTCCGGCGGCTCTGGATCTTTCGCACCGTCCTCCTCGCCAACCGCGCTCGCCTTCACCACTCCGGGTGACACCACCTGGACGTGCCCCGCCGGCGTGACGTCGGTCCAGGTCGAGTGCTGGGGCGGCGGAGGCGCAGGCAGCTCCCTCGCTGGTGGAGGCGCCGGCGGCGGGGCGTACGCCCGGGGCAATGCGGTTCCGGTCACGCCAGGGACCGTCTACGCCGTGCACGTCGGATCGGGCGGCAGCGGCGCGGGAACCGGCGGCCAAGCAGGCGACGGCAGTTACTTCAACACCGTGGGCACCGTTTTCGCCACGCCGGGACAGGGAACCAGCTCGAACACGGGCGCAGCAGGCGGCACCGCAGCCCTGTCCGTCGGAGATGTGACCTTCGACGGAGGAAACGGTGGCAATGCTTCGACGAACGACACCGGCCAGCAATACGGCGGCGGTGGTGGCGGGGTGGCCGGCTCGGGTGGCGCAGGGGCTAATGGCGGCAACGCAACGAGCACCGCTGGAGGAATCGGCGGCGGCGCAGGGACGTCGGGCGGCAATGGCGAATTCGGGACCGGTCTCAACGGTTCCTCTGCGGGCGGTGGTGGTGGTGGTGGCGGCACCGGAGCGTCCGGGGCGTCCTCCGGCGGCAACGGCCAGGTCCTGCTCACGTGGAGCGTTGGCGGCCCCATGACCATCTCGATCGAGGTCCCGTGCGGTTCATGAGCTACTACATCCCCGCCCACTGCGATCGTTGCCCACTGAAGCGCCACCGGCAACCGTGCCCAGCCCGATGGGAGTCGTGTGGCGAAGCGTGCGAGCTGGCCGGCAGCGGCCAGTTTCGACATGCGATCGTCGCGGCCTCGACGGTGGGACCGACTGCCGCCCAGGTCGCGGCATTCCAATCCGCGGTTGCCACTGCAGTCGCTTCGCACCCATCGACTGCCGGACCCTTCGGCTTTGAGGGTACCTCGGATGGCCGGATTCAGATCGGTATCGTCACCCCCGGGCTCTACCGTGGCGGCGCCGAAATCTGGATGCTCAGTCTACTGGAGCACACGGACTCGGCTCGCCTCGACTGGCGGGGTGTTGCCGTCCTCTATCCCGAGCAGACCGAGCCGACCATGTACCGCGCGCTCAAGAGCCGCGCTCGCGTCGGGTTCGGACCGACGGCCCTGGACGAGCTTTACCGAGCCGTCGACGTGGTCCTGGTCTGGGGAGTCACCGCGGCCGAACAACGGCTTCCCCGGCCGCCCAGGCGGTGCAAGGTCGTGCTGGTGTCGCATGGGTCAGGCCCGTGGACCGCGCGGGTGTTCAGCCAGTACGCGCGAGCGGACGCGTACGCAGCCGTCTCCCGGCAGGCACTCTTGCCCGTGCCCGAGGCCGTTCGGCCTGACACGACGGTCATCGGCAACTGCTTTGAGCCCGAGCGGGTGGCGGCCTCGCCTGGCGCCCGCGCGGCCCTGCGCGGGGAGTGGGGCGTCAGGCCGGGCGAGGCCGTCCTCGGCTACCTGGGCCGGCTCTCGAACGAGAAGAATCCCGGGGCCCTGATCGCAGCGGTTGAGGCCGACGCGAGTGTACGCGGCGTGTTCGTTGGGACAGGGGCCATGCTGTCCGACCTGCAAGCGCGGACGTCCACGTCGCCGGCCCACGATCGCATCGTCTTCCACGGCGCCGTCGAGCTGCCGGGAGACGCACTCTCGGCGTTCGACGCGATGGTTTTGCCGAGCCACGAGGAAGGGTGCGCGATCGTTGTCCTTGAGGCCTGGGCGGCCGGGTGTCCGGTGATCGCCACGCCTGTGGGGATCGCCCCGGAGTGGCCGGAGCTGGTGCGCACGATCCCCTTGGGGCCAAGCGGCGCGGCGATCGCCGAGGCACTCGCCGCCGATCGCGCGGACCCCGCGGGGACACGGGCGCGCGTCGAGCGAGCGAAAGAAGTCGCGCAGGCCCAGTTCTCCCCGGCGGCGTTCGGCGCGGCATGGACCGAACTGGTGGCTCGGGTCAACACCGCGCCTCCGACGAAAAAGACCCCTCCGTGGCTGGCCGACACGGCCTATGTCCAGACCTCTGTCACCCCCAGTCCCGCGGAAGTAGCCGCGGAACGGGACATCATCGCCCGCGTCAACGCGTGCCCATACCGGGGATGCCGGGTGAGCTGCACGTCCGCGAAATGCGCGGCGGGGAAGGGAGACCAGGGCGAAGGAAACGTGGCGACGATGTCGCACTGCCGAGTGTGCGTGGCCGGCTCATGAGCGCCGGGACTCGGCCGTCATCGCCCTGTACCGTTCCTGCACCGCGCGCTCGTAGTGCCCGGCGCCACCACCCTACAGCACGAACTGCGGAACGCCCGGCCGGACCCAGCGCGACCGCGCGGCGCCGGCAGCAAGTCGAATGGCGGCGGGTCGATCGAGTCCGACGAACCCGACCCGTCGCAGCGCCTCGAACGCCGCCCACGCTTGGTGCTGGGCGGCGAGTTGAGCCGGACTCCCAGAAACCTCGGCGCCGCGTCCGCCGAAGCTCGCGACCGGCGTCCATGGGTCGCTGAGAAGTCAGTACGGGCCGGCGTCTTCCGCCTGCGCGCACAAACACACCCCCGCGTGCTGGGCGAGGGTGTGCGAGCGGAGGATCGAGAGGGAAGGCGGGCTCATGTAAGGCTGGTAGCTTTGGAAATAGCATCTCCCAGCACGCGAGCAACACGATTGTAAACGCCAACCGGCATAGGCTCTGTGGTCCATCTGTTGATGGCGATAATAGCCTCTTGACAGGCCGCCAACAGGGCCGGCGCGGCAATCACGAGCTTCGCGTTGCCGCAGGCGTTCGGGCCGTCGTCGATGGTGCAGATTCGCTCGTACTGGTGTTCGGCGTCTGCCATCGTATCGACGTTACCGATGATTTCGAGTGGGGCGTATTCATCATCGTAGGCTTGCCAGGGCTCGACGGTGTACTTGAGCATTGGAATCTCCAAAAGCGTAGCGATTTTGTGAAATCGGGCCGGCGAAGCATGGGAAGATCCCCGCTCAACGAACGACAGATAAGTCGGGCTGATGCCGGCCATGCGGGCGAACTGCCGGAGACTATAGCCCTTGGCAATGCGGGCCTCTCGAATGATCTCGCCGGATAACCGTTTCATGCTGTGACCGTTCCTTCCGCGCACATTTCGCAGAGTGCTTCCCCGCGCTTCAATTCACCTTCCTGACATTCTGGGCAGACGTCGTAGAGCAGCGTCGTGCGCGTGGTCTCAAGCTCGACCACGGGCAGCCGATAGAGTCGCCAGAGGCCATCACGATAGGCGGCTAGCTTCAGAGTCAGCCGAGCGTCGTCGCGCACGTTGGCATCTTCGTTCACCGAATCTTCAACGGCCTGGGCGTGCTCCCGAAGTTCCGCGGCGATGCGAGCGGCCATCGCCTTCTGTTTATCGGAGATCATCTCGGGCTCCTCCATTCTCGGGGCGTCCGTGCCCCTGGTCCTGTTCACTCCGGGCGCGGGCCGCGGCCGGCAAGCCACTTGCTCATCTGATTCTGGTAAGCGTCGTAGTCGTTCTGCTCACTCAGCACCGGGAACCCTTCCGCGTCGACCTTGCAGCCGAACCGCTCGGCCGCTTCCTCCTGCGCATCCTTGCTGACGCCGCCCCGAGTCATCGGCCACGCGGCATAGACACCGTACCAGGCGGCTTCCGCGGCCCGCTGATCGAGGCTGTTCGGATTGGTCTTGGAGACCGCGTAGAACTCGCTCCCCTGATTCAGCTCTCGAGCGGCGAACGCAAGATCTTCCATCGTGTACGGCTCACACTTCGGCCGTTGCAGACCCACACCGAACGGCCGGCGGCGAGTGCTCGTCTTGTACGCCTGGGTCGAGTCGAATAGGATGGTCATCTGTCTTCTCCTGTGTTCTGTGAAGGTTCGCGGGTGAGACTTAGGGCCGGGCGATGTTGACGCATCGTTCCGGCCCGCGTTCGTTTCAGCGGGTCAGTCGGCCAAACGGGTGACGGTACGCGTCGACAGCCCGATACACGATGTATGGCAGGCCCAAGGCGAACCCGAAGGTGAAGCCGGCGGCCTTGATTCCGATCAGCGTGGCGAGGGTGAGGAGCATCGGTCGGTCCTTTCGTTTGTTCGGGGTCAGTCGGCCAGGTCGAACAGGCTGTGGACGAAGCTGGTCAGGATCGAGAGGTCGAAGAGGTCCAGGCTGTTCCAGATTCGCTTGAGGGTCGTCATGGTCGGGTTCCTTTCGTGTTTGGCGGTCGTCTCTGTCCTGTACCCTAATAATACGCCGTACATACGGAGTAGTCAACAGGGTACTCGCAAAAAATCCGAAAATTTTTCTACGGGTTGCCAACGGCGTACATGCGGGGCAATAATGTCCGTGGGTGGTGGATGGCGTCACTCCCGCTCCGGAGACTTGACCGTATGGCAAAGAAGAAAGCTCCCGACCGCTCGCCGAAGAACAAGGAGCGGACCGACATCGATAAGTTCACAACGGTCGGGGTCAGGGCGTCGAAGCGCTGGGCGAAGTGGTTGGAGGACGTAGCCAAACACGATCGGGTGACGGTGGCGGCGTTCGTTGAGAAGGCAGCGATTGAGCGGGCTCAACGAATCGGGTTCGGCAAGGAACCGCCGGAGCGTATCCCTTGACCCCCGCTGACCGCGCCGCCCTCGTCTACCGCACGATCCAAGAGAGCCCCCAGGCCCTCACCGAGCCCGAGCTGGTCGAGCGGACGGGATTGAGCCGAACGGCAGTCAAGGGCACGCTGAGGGCGCTCTTGGCCGACGGACGCATCGAGGCCGTGCTCGTGGCGCGCGGGACGGCCGTAGGGGATACCAGAGGATGGATGGTCCGAGTGACGAGGAGGGGATGATGGCTGACATTATGACCGTGAGACCGGGTGCTTCGACAATCCTGACAATCCGCGTGGACGAAACAGATAAAAGAGATCCAGCGCAAATCAGGGGGGTTGGAGAGGCCGAAATCGTCGTCAACAATCTGGAGAATGGTCGTGCCACAGTGACGGTCAAGCTTGACGCAGCGTTCGACGAGGTGGAATTGCGACGTCTAGGTTCCTGGCTTGCCGATCGAGGTATCCTCCCCTCGCGCTGGATGACCACGATCAACCACCCGACGGACGGCGAGCACCACTACGGGCCGTTCGCAAGTCGGGAAGAAGCCGAGGAATTCGGTCACGCGCGGGCACGGCGGCGGGTCGGGTCGTGGTCGCGCGCGGCGGTACTGGAGCGGCCGGAGAGGCGCTGATGCAGAGTCGGCCGGAGCATCGAGGTCAGCTCCGCTTGCGGGCATCCAGACGCTTGCGCTGCTCTGCGTGCCAGGCCCTGAGCCGCGCCATGGCGTTAGGCGGCGGGAGGTCCTCGCCGGCGAGCCAACGCCGTACCGTGCGATCGGTGACGCCCAGCAGGGTAGCGAGTGCTCGCATCGATCGGACTTCGGGCAGCGGCGCCTCATCGAGCAGGTCGACGATGCGCTGGCGGAGCGCGGACCAAACAGCGGGAGAGAGGGAGCTGCGCCGTTTGCCCTTGGTCCAATGGCCACGGGGGGCACTCACATCCATTTGCCCCACTCCAGCTGCCCGGCCCGATCGGCCGCGTAATAGTCCCGCGTGCTGGAATACAGGCGAGTCACCCGGCTCGCCATGCCGTATTGCACCTGCTTGATCTGCTCGGCATAGCATTGACCGGTATCGATCTCATTCACCTCAACCACGTCGCCTGTGGTCGGGATCGTCCGTCGCTCGATCACTGTGCTATCCAGTTCGTGGATCACCATCGTCTCATCCTCCGTCTCTGGGTTTCATTGGGGCCGCGGTCAACAGGCTACTCCGAAGATTTTTCGTATCGACCGATCCCGCCATCAAGGCATAAAATACAGCCCCAGTCCGTGGTCGCTGAGCCGAGTCGTTAGCGCAGCGATCTCGGTGTGATCGACCGAGTCGCCGACGCGCTCGCGGTCCTGCTCGCGCCACGGCCGATACAGCCCGACGACGTCTCGGTCCGGTCGGAGCACGACGGCGCCGTCGGGCACCTCGATCTGGTAGTCAGGGTCAATCGCCGAAGGTTGGCAGCCGAGCGCGGCGGCAAGGGTCACGGTCGTTTCGCGCCGGATTTTTACGTCGCGCTCGCGCTCAAGCTCGGAGATGCGGGCCTTGGTCCAGCCACAAAGGACACCGAGCTCTTCCTGGGTATAGCCGGCGCTCTGGCGGAGGTCGCGGAGGCGTGCGGCGAAGGTGGAGGGCATGATCAGGTTCCGGTTGGCGCCAGATTGGATTGTCGCTCGTAGATTGCGGGCATTTCGAAATCATCCGACACGCACGTGTATCCCTGGCGTTGCAACCAGCTCTCCAGTTGTCGCAGGCTTTGTGAGCCGTCCCCAGCAATTTTTGGAAAGCTGATGAGGCCGCCATCGTGCGAGGCGTAATAGTTCAGGCATCGACTGGCGCCGATCGGCACCCAAGCGTGACAGATAGTCAGCCTTTCCGGAAGCAGTTCGATCGGCACGCTTGCATTGATTGCATTGATTTTCAGCAAATCCCCAATTTCCTCAATGTATTGAACTGTCCACGGCCGAAATGTCTCGCCCATCTCAATTGCTCCCTTCTCCTGTGATTCCCAAGCCCCCACGGCCCAGGCCACTCCCCTCTCGCAGGAGAGGGGGTAGGCGCGGGTCGCGGCGTCAGGGGTACTCCCGGTACGGCGTGCCGAGCCCGATAGATGGGGCATCCTCAATGACCAGCGAGGGCGACCCGGAGCCGACGGTCAAGGTATCGAGCGGGATGCTCGCATGAACCCGAGCAAAGACCGGCCCATCTGCATGCCTGCGTACCTGATCAACAGCAGATTTTTCGGCCCGCTGGTTGACCACCGCGACGCCGTAGAGCGCATCGTCAACGGCTGGCACCAAGAGTATCTGCCGCATGTGTCGCCCGTCATGTCGGGTGTACGAGCACTCGACCGCCACAATCCGAGTCGCTGCGATCTCAGTCGCCATCATCGCCCCATCCCTCTCGTGTCTCGGGTCGTCTCTCTCATCCCCACACCCATAGTATAGTCCGGCTATACCTCCGTGTCAAGTCCGGCTATACCGAATTCCGCGGAATTCTTTTCGCGGGAATTTCGCATCGACCAATCCCACCCAGACGACGCACGCCGCGACGATACCGAGCAGGTCGTACCAGTGGAGGGAGTGGGCGGCGGCGAGAAAGGTCGTCATTGGGCAACGAACTCCCGGCCAATCACTCCCTTCCGCCCTATCAGCGGCCCTTCCTGAATCCGGATCTCGTACGTAAGCAGGTGGTCTTCGAGGACCAGGACGCGGGTTCGACCGGCCACGAGCATAAGCCGACCGGTCTGAATCATCTCGGCCAGCCCGAGCTTGTCGTTTGCCACGCTCGTTTTCGACATCTCCTCGTACGCCGGATAGTCGATGGCCACCAGGCGATTCTCTGTCGCTGGCCAATTCAAGACGCCCTCCTGCCCGAGTCTCGGTGCCGAGCGCGCGACCGCAGACTCGAACACCGGACCCCACACGGAGAGGTAGACCACGGCCGACACGACCCCAGCAAGCACGGCAGCTCCCGCAACCCAGACCCACTCGGGAAGCTTCGTCGGCGCCGTCTCCGTTCGCCGTGGTCGTCGCGGTTCGTCGAAGTTGATGTTCAGCGACATGAGAAACTCCGATCTGACAACCGTCTTGACCCGGCCGCTTTTCGCCGCTAGTGTTATTCTGTTCACCGCGGCCCAGCGCGATCTATTACCCCTGTCGGGCGTCGGTTGGGTGGCGGGAACACAGATCCCCAGGAGTCACCATGGCCACGTCCGTCCGTCCGGTCAAAGGAGTGGTGCGCGTCCGGTGCAGGATGCCGCTGAAGCTCGTACTCTCCGACGTGGTACAATTGGCGGACGGACGGCTGGCGAAACACGGTCTCATGTGCATGCCTCGACGGAGTTGGATGAGGCGGTGCGAATCGAGGGACCCGGCCTGGATCGTGGCGGACTGGGGACCGTGGGTGGTGGCATACCGAGTGGAGACATAGGTTACCATGGGCGCGTTCAGCCAGGGTTTCTCACAAGGTTCGTCCGAACTGTGGTGGGCCGTTCTGGTTGGCGCGCTCGCCGCGTCGGTGGCGTATTTTTGGACGCACCAGAGAAGCCATGGCGGCTACGAACAGCATGACTCCGGGTCCCGCGGTAACGGCCAAGAGATCGAAAGTCCAACCGACCGCGCGAGCGAGCCAGAAGACGCGGAGTTTGATCCCGGGAAGGTCGTCGGGGACGATGCCGCGATCCGCGTAGGGAACGAAGAACGATCGGGCACATCCCTTCAGAGCGGCAATCACGATGATCATGACCGCTCCGATGGACAACAGCCGCACAGCAACGCTCAACCAGCGGCACTGGCGGTCATGATCGCCGCTATCACCGCCCAGCGTTGAAGCCACAGCGATCGAGAGACCGGCCATAGCAACGAACGCCACGAACATCTGGTTGCAAAGGTCGGTCGTGTCCCGTCCCGCGTCGCGCACCAGGTCGTAGGCAACCAGCCAGCCTACGATAAGCCCGATCGCTGTCGTACCGACCATGAGGTAAGTTAATCCCCACCACACCAGGCGGCTCTCTGTCACCGGCCAGTTCAGGAGGCCCTCCTGGCCGAGGCTCGGCGTTGGCTGGACCTTTCTGCCCACCTCGATCGTCGGACCGTTTACGATGATCGACCCGATCACCCAGATCAGGGCCAGCGAGAGCAACACGCACGTCGGTAACGCGAAGTGCCAGAACCAGCCCGGCAGCTTCGTAGAATCTGCTTCCGCGCGTCGCGGTCGCCGCGGTTCGTCCGTGTTGATGTTCAGCGACATGCCTTATTGCTCCACGCGCCGACCTTATGGCTTCACCTTGGGCGTTCGCGCCAGGTCGACCTCGTATCGGCCGGTAACCGTCTTCGTAAATCCCATCGCGCGCAGCAATTTGGCCGCCTCAGCCGCTTCCGGCGCATCCCTGTCTTGCTGAATGGCGAACCAGAGGTGGTTGACCGCTCCGGCCACATCACCTCGCCTGTCGAATTTGCGACCCTCAGCGATCATCGCCGCCGCAATCGACTGCCCTGCGGTCCGCTTCAGCTTGGCAAGATCTGGCCGGCTGAAAGAATGTTCCCGGATGCGCCGACGCTTTCCGGCTCCCGAACAGACCGAAAATCCGTCCGGTCGCTTCACGGGAACCAGCTTCACGGCTGCATCTTCGTCCAGAAATACCTTCTCGCCCTTGAGCGGGCCGTCCAGGATACGCACTTCGAGCGGGTACTTTTTGCCGGGTCCGGCGAGGGCAGCCCTGAGTATGTCATTCGCAAAGTCCGTCGAATTGCCGCTGCCGGGTGTGACCTCGCGAATTCTGTATACCGGCTTGGGCCGGAAGCTCTTCAGGACAAGGATGCTCGTTCCCTTCGGCAACGCAACAACCCGCTTCGACTCGACCAGCTTGCTCTTCCCGAGCTGGTCGTTCGCCTGTTCGCACTTCGCATACTCGGAGAAATCAAGAAAGCTGGAAGCGGCAGGAGACGCCACGGCAATCGACGCCTGATCGCCGGCTTCAGCCGTCCACGTCTTGTCCGGAACCATCGTCCCCTGGACATCCTTCGGACCGAGGATCGCGACGATATCTTCGTTCTGATCGGGAGGGGCCGGCGCGACGAGCAGCAGAGCGAGCAAGATCAAAGAGCGTCGTGGTCGCATGGCGTCCTCTCCAGGTGTCGAGTTAATGAAACTCCGATCCGACGACTGTCTTGCATGCGCGCTGTATGGTGCCGTATGGTATACATCCGTCACGTAGCACCCGCACGACCCTTTGAACAGCGCCCGTGTGGAGCTGAATGTCGGTTGGGTAACCGTGGCACGGCTTCTATCCGCCCTCGGTATACAGCACGCCCGGCCCTCTCAAATAACCTTGGGTCCGGAGTCCATGCTTGAGCGCCCGTCGGCGGAAGGAGTAGCATTATGAGCATGAGCACCTCCCTGCGTGATCCGATGGGGATTGTCTTGCGGCCAGCGAAGGCCGATCACGACGACGTGACAACGATCGAGTTCCAGCCGAGACCCTACCTTACGCAGACGAGCTCACTGCGAATCGGGAGCTCAGTCGTAACGGCGATCACAAGACGGTGGCGATCGGGCGAAACGAGACGATGCCGCCTATGTCCGTTGGGAGCGTGCTCGGCTTACAAGGATATTTGCACCGTTCTGGTCGGGAAAATGGTGCCGAAAGGAACGGCAGCGATGTTCGACTCATCCGGGCTCTCGTGGCAAGGCCCCGGTGCCCCGTTCGGACTCGTCGTCGACGACGGAACCGGAAGCGGGGACTGCGGGAACGCTCCAGTCGAAAACGTCATGGCTCTCGAGATGCTCGGCGAAATGGTTCAGAAACGCTTCGGCCCGCCGGCCGTGAATGAAGAACGGATCGCCATTCTTGAGTCGCACACTCACGATTAACTGCGAGGCGCCAGGCGGGTCATCATCTTTCGGGCATTCAGGGTCCAGGTAACTTGAGACCATCGCGATTTCGTCGAATGCAACGATCCGATCTACGGGCACAAAGTACCTGGACGACGGTTCTCTAGCCTGGACCTTCACCCACATCATCGATCACCTCGGCTTCCGTTTTTTCGGCTGGCCACCGGCACCCTCGGTATCCTCATCAACAATGCTTCCGGAAGCGGGAGTATCGTCCGAAGAAAGTGAAGCAGCAGCCTTGCGCGACGCCGCCAGCTTGTCTAGTCGCGCAATATGTCGAGCCAGCGCTTCCGCAACGACCTCGTGCCCGAGCTCCTCAAGCCAGAGCCATGACGCAAGCAACAGTGCGTCCTGAGTAATTGGACGCTCTTGAAACTCAAGCCGAGCGTCTCTCTTCAAATCCGTGTGGATGTGCTCTAACGCGGCTTTCGCCTTGTCGAAGATCCGCACACTGATCTCGCCGTCGAAGATGTCGGACCGCTTCTTCTTTCCCATGTCGTGCATTGTCGCAAACGCTCCGATCGTAAGTCCATAGACTTCTTAGACTTCCAAGAATCTTGGAAATCTTGGAATATCGGGTCTTGCAATCCACGTCGTGGAAGCTATGATCTCCGGTGTACGACGTTCCAGGAATTCCAGGAACTCCAGGAGACAACCTTGCCGACGACCCGGAAGAAAAAAAAAGACGGCCGGGCGATCCTTCACGTCTGGGTCGATCCGGTGCTGCGCCGGCGATTCAAAGCCGCCGTGGAACTTGAGGGCCTGACCATCGAAAAGAAGGTCGAAAACCTCATGAAGCAAACTATCGACGCGGTCTTACCCGCCGCCGCCTCTTGACAGGAGCCGCCGCATGTTCCTGCGCATCGGGAGCTTCCTGATCAACCTCGAATTTGTCGAAGACATCCAACTCTTCGCCAAGTTCACTCTCGCCGGCGCTGAAGGCACCGAGACGATTTCCGTGATCGCAGTGCAAACGCGGGGCGGAGGGCTTAAGCGTTACCCGGTTCCAACGGGCGAAGAGACGCGATGGGCTTCGGCCATACGGAACCAACTCAACGAACACGACTTGATCTCCAGGAGTTCCTCGGCGTTCGATTCGTCTCACCCAGACGCCGACAAGCAACTCTCCGCCGCCGCCTCCTAACCCCCTTCGCCCCACCGTCGCCCCGGGCGTGCCGGGACGGCGCCAACGACACGGAGACCTGACCTTGGCACACGATCGCAACGGCAAGCCGCTGAAGAACGGCGACGAAGTAATCCTTCGCGGGACGGTCGAGATCACCAGCACAAGCGTTGACTTCTGCAACGTGCTGGTCCGGGTGCCACACCCGACCGACCCGAACCAGAACCTTTCGGCGTCCGGCAACAGCCGGTGCTGTGAGCTCGTCGAAACCGAACCGGCGGACGGCGAGATCATCGAAGACGACGTCACCGAAGACGCCGCCGCAAGCGCCTAACACGGAGCCTCGCGCATGGCCGAACCCAAGACATTGAGCCTGACCGACCTGAAGACCCGGTACGGCCTTGACCCGCTGTATCTGTCGGGGCTCATCGACGGCCTGGCGCTCAAGACCTATCACGGCCAGCGCGGCTCCAAGCGGATCGCCGAGTCGGACCTCCCGAAAGTCGAGAAGGCCCTGGCCCGCGTTGGCAAGCTGACCGCAGCTAAGGCCAACTGACCGTAACACGCTATTCGCCGACAGTGGCGAATTCTTGATGTCGCTCCCTCGTGGGAGCGTGGATTGAAACGAGCGTTGGTGCTCGATTGTGACTCACCCCAAACCGCCCGATCGGCGCGTCGAAGGTACGCGCTGAAGGAGCCCCTACGTGTCCACACTAACCGCAACCCTGTCACCCGCCGACATCGCCGCGTCCGCCGCCCAGCTGACGCGCAAGGCCCTCGAGGCCGACGACCACTTCACGCGACGCGAGTACCTCACCGAGGCGCGCTCCGTCGTCGCCGGCCTGAAGGATGCCGTCGAGCGCGCGGCTTTCAACCTCCGTCAGCGCTCACTGACCGGGCAAGCCGGCAACGCCCTGCACGAGGCCGTCAAGGCCACTTGCGACACGGACAAGGCCAACTGGCTGACGGTGGCCGTGTACTACCTCGATCGGATCGCGGGAGGAAAGTGATGCCGTTTTACTGGCTGACCACCACGGACACCGACGGCGAGTGCGCTTACACGCCCTTCGCCGCCCCGGACGACCACCAGGCCGTGCGCGACGGTCTGGCCGCCGTAAACGCGCTGCGAGCGGCCGGCTTCGACCGGATCGCCAGCGCCACCATCGACACCCTGGAGATCGGCTCCTACGACCCGACCACGGGCGAGATCAGCACCACGCGCAACCGCCGGCTGTACGACAGCGCCGACCCGGATAGCTCGATCACCGTCGTCGACTTGCCCACCGCGGCGTCGCTCGGCCTGGCGCACGGCCAGCGCCCCGACGCGCCGAAACCGCCGGTGTGCGATGGGCCGGTGTTCGACCTGCCGCCACGACCACAACAGGGGCGCACGACGGACCGCGCGGTGTCTGCCGATTTCCGCATACGCGCCGACGACTTCGAAGAGTTCGAAGAGTTCGAGGAGGCGGAAATCGGCATCACCGCCCAGGATCGTTTCCGACGACGTGGCGACCACTGAAATGGATGGGGCCGAACGCTGCCCAGGCGCCCGGCCCCAAGGAGATCCTTCTCATGCCCACCCAACTATACCACGAGAATCAAGGCCTCGTCGAGCGCGGCGCCAAGCGTTGCCCGCGATGCCGGAAGATCAAACCCCTCGATTGCTTCCACCGCAAGCGAGGAAAAGAGGGCGGCCAGGGCTGGTGCAAGACATGCGTCCGCGTCGACATGGCATGCCGGCACGCCACACCGTAGGCGAAGGCAAAAGCCCGCGATTACCGCGAACGTCCGGCAGTGCGTGAACGGCGCTCTGAGTTTGAGCGCGAACGCGCCAAGACAGCTAAGCGCCAGTCCCAACTGCGCCGCTACGCCACCAGTACGAGAGGCAAGATCGTCCGCGCCCGTGCGGCGGCAAGGCATCGGTTGAAGGCCGCCGTCTCCGAAGAGCGACGGCAGTCGCTCCAAACCCTGATCGCGCTCTACGACGCGGAGCTCGAACGCATGGACCGCGCGCTCTCCGGCGGAGAGACGCGCCCTTACCGCGAACGCAAGATCTACGCCTGAAACACCGCATGGAGGTATGTAACTGATGCTTGTACTTAGCAGGAAGAAAAATGAGGTGATCGTCATCGACCGCAACATCCGCGTGACCGTCGTGAAGATCGTCGGCAACAAGGTGAGACTGGGGATTGAGGCGCCCCGTCAGGTGTCGGTCGATCGGCTTGAGGTCTCGGAACGGAAGAATGGAGGCAGCCGCAATGGGAGCCGTTAAGCAAGAGATGATCCGCCAGGTCGACGTCGACCCGTCGCCGTACCGCTGGGACTACCCGTTCCCGCCGCACGATCCGTACGACGTCGATCGCCTGGTCGAGGCGGCGCGGGCGGTTCTTCAGAACAGTTCTGACGTCACGGGTGAACCACGCAAGCTCCCGTGGCACGTATGCGTCGAGCTCCGCTCCGCACTCGCCGCGTTTCCCGAACGGCCGAGATAGTCGGTGGGGCCGGATCAGCTTCGCACCGTCGCCGCTGAATTAACACTGAGGAAGCTAACGGAAAGGAGGTGCTCTGACATGTTCGCTGTTCCCGTCTCCGCCCATCACTTCACGAACTGGCTGCGAAGCGTCGGCTGCATAGGCCTGGCGCGCCGGATCGGGGAACGCGAAGGGTGGGGACGGGACCCGTGGCAGTGGACGGCACAGCAAAGAGGAGAGTGCCGGGAGGAGATCCGGGCACGATTGGACGTCAACAACTTTACCATTCCAAGACCCAATTGCCCTGTGGGGCGGGAAATCGAAGATGGCTCGCATCAGTGAAGAATTCGCCAGCAACTATCTGAAGCCAGAGGATCTCGGGGAAGAAGACAAGGTCTTCACCATCGACGAAGCGGAGATCGTCGAGTTCAAGGACCGGGAGACCGGAAGCGTTCAGAAGAAGGTGAAGGTGACGTTCCGGGAAAGTGACAAGGCACTCCTCCTGAACGCGACCAACCGCAACACGCTCGTGACCCTCTACGGCGACGAAACCGATGAATGGGAGGGCAAGCGCATCACTCTGTATCCGAGCGAGGTGGCGTTCGGGGGCAAGCTCGTGCCCTGCATCCGGGTCAAGAGCAAGTCACCAAAGGCCAAGGGTGCAACTCCGACTCGAGCCAAGGCATCGGCGACAGCAACAGCACCGGCCGCGGGGGACGACGATGAAGGCGAGGGAGCCCCATTCTGAAAAGGAACAGGAACCGGATCTAGGGCAGACCGGCGGGGACCTTCTCCCCGCCGGCGCTCCCGAGGTGGAACCTACAATGGCTGCACTCCTCATCCATGTCGAATACATCATCTGGGCGGGGCACGCCACACGACTGGCTAATTTCGATTGGGCACGGCGACGTGGCACCGCACTTCATCTTTTTAGCGTTAAGGATTTGCACTTTCACTTATACGAAACCGGAGTCGAAGAAGGTTGGATCACGGCTCCGAAAAAGCGCAAGCACCCTTACTCATACTATGTCGCCCAAGCCTTTAACTGGAATGCGGAGCAGGTGAAGCAAGAGGCACGACAATACTGGCGGCTCAAGATCAAGGAACAGTCTCAATGATGGATTGGCGAACGCCCAGTAACGAGAAAGAGAAGTACGCGGCCTACCTCGCGAGCCGGGAATGGTCGCTACTCTTAAACGGGAGGCCAATCGCCGACTACCACAGGCAGGCCGACGAGACGATAGCCACAGTAACGGCAGAGGGCCCCCAACCCTAATGGCCACCGTGGACCCGTCGCGAATCCCTGAGCTACTAAGGTGCGCCCACCAGTGGGTCGTGTACCGGATCGTCGAACGCAAGGGCAAGCTCGACAAGCCCCCGTTCGACCATCGCACGGGAAGGCGCGGCGATATCACCGACTCGGCCATTTGGATGCCGCTGAGCAGGGCCTTGGAGGTCTCGCGCAACTACGACGGGGTCGGCTTCGTCTTCGCCCCTAACGGCGGCATCACTGGCGTGGACCTGGATAAGTGCGTCAACGACGAGGGCGCAATCGAGCCGTGGGCCGAACGTCTCGTGCACGCGCTCAACAGCTACACCGAGTTCAGCCCGAGCCGGCGCGGTCTCCACATCGTGGTCCGCGGCGAGTTCGTAGCAGGGTGCGGACACAAGGTCAACGGATTCGGGGAGACCGGGATCGGGGCGATCGAACTGTACGACCGGAACCGCTACTTCACGGTCACTGGCGACCACCTCGACGGGACGCCTGAAACCATCGAGGACCGTCAGGAGGAGCTTACGGCGTTGTGCGACGAGCTCTTCCCCAGGCGGAACGGGCACGCCGGCGCGGGCGGTACGGTCGCGGCACCAGGGCGGAACGGGATCCCGGATGAGGAGTTGCTCGAGATCGCGCGACGAGCGTGGAACGGGAAGGCGTTCCGCAAGCTCTTCGACGAGGGTGAGCTTACGAAGCACAACGGGGACTGGTCGCGTGCGGACATGGCGCTGTGTTCGCACCTCGCGTTCTGGACCGGGGGCGACGGCGCTTCGGTGGACCGACTGTTCCGCCAATCCGCACTGATGCGCAACAAGTGGGATGAGCGCCGGGGCGATCACACCTATGGGGCGCGCACCATCGACAGGACCCTATCCTCGATGCGCGCCTACTTCTCCGCTGGCGCTTTGGTGCCGGAGCCGGGAGCACACGACCTGGATGAGGAGCAGGCACAGAGCATCGTAGAGGCGGTGCGCCGTGCACGGTCATGGGAAACTCCGGTGCTGGCCAAGCCCGACCCGGCGACGCCATTCCCCGTGGACGTGCTGCCCCCGGATCTAGCGTGGCTCGTGGAGGCCGGGGCCGAGTGCATGAGCTGCCCCCGCGACTTCCTCGGTGCTGCTGCGCTGGCCGTTGCTGGTGCCGCGATTGGTCGTTCCCTGGCCATCGCCATCAAGGACTCGTGGATCGAGTCGGCCGCGCTGTACGTCTCGGCCGTGGCCGATCCCGGCTCAACCAAGAGCCCAGCTATTTCACTGGTGTCCAAGCCGATCTTTGCAATCAGTGAATCGTGCCTGAACCAGTTCCGGGCAGAGGTCGAACGGGCCAAGGAACAGCAACAAATGGCAATGGCGAACCGAAGGGCTGGGGGACCGGTGGCGCCACCGGCAGAGCCTCCTCCACAGTTGCGCCGGATCGCTGTCTCAGACACAACGTGCGAGGCCTTGGGACCGATCCTGGTTGACAACCCGCGCGGTGTAGTCATGGTCCGAGACGAGCTCACCGCACTTGTCGCCGGCCTGAACCAGTACAAGAGCGGCGGCAAGGGTGCCGACCGCCAGTTCTTCCTCTCGGCCTGGTCCGGCACCGCAGTGACCGTGGATCGGAAGGGTCAGCACGACCGCGGGCCGCTCCACATCCCGCACCCGTTCCTGTCAATCCTCGGCGCGATGACGCCGGACATGCTCACGGAGCTCGCTGAGGGCAAGGGCCGGGACGACGGCTTCATCGATCGGTTCCTGTTCACGCTGCCCGATCCGGTTCAGGTGCGGTGGGTTCCCGAGACGGTTCCGGGAGAGGCCATGGACCGATGGGGCGCGGCGGTGCGTGTGCTCTGGAACCGGCCAATGCTGCTCGATAACAAGGGGCGGCCGTGCCCCCGGTTCCTACGCTTCACCGATGACGCACTTGCGCTGTTTGCCACCTGGTTTAACGAGCACTGTTCCGAAACGGAGCAGTTCGACTTCCCCCACCAGCTCCACGGTGCCTGGTCGAAGCTACGCGCGTACTGTGCCCGGCTCGCGCTAATCCTCCACTGCCTCAGTATGGCCTACAACCCAACCGGGGAAGAGGACGACACGGAGCGCGTCGGGCCCGCCGCCGTGGCCGGCGCGATTGCTCTAGTGAACTATTTCAAGGTCCACACCAGGAGGGTCAAGTCTCTCCTTGGGGGCGGCCTGTACGACAACCAGGACGCCCGAGCGGTGGTGCGCTGGCTTCGCTCCACGGGCCGCGAGACGGTCTCTGAGCGCGATGTCAAGCGCAACTTCCCCCAGCGGTTCAGGGAGGAGACGGAAGCCTACACGAAGGCCGTGGACTGGCTCGTGGACCGTCACTGCCTTCGCGTCGTGGAAGGTGCAAAACAGCAGGGGCCGGGGCGGAAACGGTCGCTGACGTTCGAGGTGAACCCGACTCTCTTGAGTGGAGTTTGCGTGCATGCAACCTAATTTTGTCAATTCTGTCAATTACGCGTCGTGTGTGCGGGTGCGCACGCGCGTATGCGCCCGCACGCTACGACGCGTAATTGACAGAATTGACAAAATTACTCTCTCTAGTAAATAACTACTATATAGAGTCTATATATTACCTATATTAACAGAACGGAGCAACGAATGTCTAATACTCCAAGAGAACCTGTAGCCCCTATCCGTGGACAAGCCCGTGCTGTGGCCGTCACCGTCTTCGTCCTCGGCTTCCTGGACGGCGGCCGCTCCTGGTTCCTCGGCCGCGGCGCGTCGTTCGGCAACATGATGTCGACGCTCGACCCCGCCACGGCCCGGACCTGGCCATCAATCGTGGAGCTCGAGCTCTGGGTCGACGCGCTGCCCGACACCGCCAAGGCCCAGATCGCCGACCGCGAGCTCCTGATCCTTCCGCTGGAGATCACCGTTGGTAACGCAGTCGACACGGTGACGCTGGAGACGGTCACCCCGGAAACCAAGGAGACGCCGGCGGAGCGCGTGATTACCCGCCGACCCGCCAAGACCAAGACCAAGACCGAGTCGCCCGCATCACTGTTCGCCTGAGAGGAGCCGCCCCGTGCCCACGACCTACAAGCTCGCCCAGGAGGTCGACGAGCGTATTCTGATGACGATGGAACGCGTCCTGCGTAAACACCTCCATTTCCTGCCGCTGCTCGATGCAGAGGTGAACATTGAGGTCCTCTGCGCGTTTAGCGACAAGGGTCGCCCGGTCAAGATGATGAAGTGCCCCGTGCTCGCCAAGGCGAAGGTCGTCAAGGACGAGGAGCGAGCGCGCGGCGGTCCCGACGTTCGGATCGTGCTCGACGCCAAGGCGTGGGGCACCCTGGGACGACCTTCGCAAGAGTCGGTCTTCGCGCACGAGCTCTACCACCTCAAGCTGGTCGAGGACGGTGACGGCGGGTTCGAGCAGGACGCCTACGACCGGCCCGTAGTCAAGACGATCCCCGACGATTGGCTGATCAACGGCTTCGGCGACGTCGCAGCCTGGTACGGCGAACACTCGATCGAGCGGCGCAGCTACGTCGCGCTGAGCAAGCGGCTGGGCCAGCTCCGGTTGCCGTTTGGGGAGGTGGAAACGCGTGAAGTGGCTACCGACAAGTCGACCAGCGGCGATCCGATCGATACCGCCGTGGCCGAAGCGCTGTGCCAGGTCGAGGCGTGCGCCGATCCGGCGGTCGTCGCGCAGGCCGCGGCAAAGGAGAAGCCCCGCGCGGCAAAGGGTCCGCGGTCCAGTTCGACCTCGGCGGCGCCGAAGCCGGAGGACATCATCCGCGAGATCGACCAGCAGCTCGGGACCCTGAGCGACGAAGACCAGAACGTTTGGAATCGGACCCCGCTCGAGGAGCTCGGAATTACTGACCAGCGACTTACGATGCTGAACGATGCAGGGTTCAGCGACGTCAGCGATGTCATCTACGCGGTGTTGGAGGAAGGTCGCTTCCTCGATTCGCTCCCCGGCCAGACGGCGACTAGCGCCGCGCACCTCGCCGACCGGATGGCCGAAGTGTTTGCCGTGTTCGCGGAAGGCCGGGAGGTTGTCACAGGCCATGAGATCGCCGGGGACGCGGCGGCTGCCGAGCAGACAGCCAAGCCGATCGAGCTGTTCCGGGACGGCAAATATACGTTCGCCGAGCTCGGTCTCACGGATGACTTCGACAAGCTTATGGCAAAGAGTAACGCGGCCAAGATTTCCACCAACTTCAACCCGGCAAAGCCGGATAAGGTCGCCAATCTCGTTGATGTGCGCGGCGCTCTTTACATGGTCGCCGGCGGTGTCTACGCCGGCGCCGATCATCCTGTTCGAAGCTATGTCACGCTCGTTCGTGCCGTGCCGGTCGAGGAGTGGAAGGGAAGTCGAAACGGCCGAGTGAACCCGGAGACCGGCTATCAGGGTGCCAGCGTTACGTGGAAGGGTAAGACGTACGTGCTCGGCGGCCGTGACATGGAGCTCCGCGCGTATCCTGTGTCCGTCCCCATCGAGTCTCCCGCGTCCGACGTCCTCGACCCTCCCCACTGGCGCGACCGCCCAATCGACCAGATGGGCCTTTCTGACGAACTCGTCGCCGACGCCCGCGAATATCAGATTGAGACCGCCGGGACCCTCGGCGAGTGGCTGGAGAGCGGCGACAGCAACGACCTGCTCGACGAATCGCGTGAGGGCTATATCGCGGCTCTGGACGCGATCGCCAAGCCCAACCGCGAGTGCCGCCGGTGCTACTTTGTTCGGGCCGACGGCGACGAATGCCCGCGATGCGGCGCTACTAGGTGGGATCTAACGGCGCACGACGTTGGGCCGCCGGTGGGTGACTCTGAGCAGGCGCAGGCGGCGGCCGAACACTCCGACCTCGACATCTACCCCGACGGCCCGCGCGAGCCGTCGAAGCCCGGTCACCTGCGGATCGGGTCGAAGGACGTGCCGGTTACTGGCCAGGTCGTCGAGGAGGACGACGACAAGTCGAAGCGCGGAAAGCGGAAACCGAAAGCCGCTGCGGCCGAGCCTGGGCCGCTCCCCGACAACATCTTCCTCGTCGGGCCGCCGCGCAAGCCCGCGACCTACGCCGTCCGCGCGTCGTCGCTCAAAGCAGCGGCCGACTTCGCTAAGAGCCAGCATCCCAAGGGTGCCAAGGTCCACGTGCGGCCGCTCGAGCCGGGCCAAAAGCTCCTTGTGCCGGTCACTCGTGACTTGACGTAGTCGCAAGCCGCGGCCGCTGTCTGACTTTTTCTTTTCTCATAACCGAAGGAACCTGAGGAGCCTGCAATGCCCGAGTTCAAGATTACTGCCGTTTTGGATGGCGCGCTACTCTTTGAATGCGAAGCCGAGTCGCTCAAGGAGGCCCTGGAGATGGCCGTCGCAAAAAAGGCCAGCCTCTCCGGGGCCAGCCTCTCCGGGGCCAGCCTCGACGGGGCCAACCTCTTCAGGGCCAGCCTCTCCAGGGCCAACCTCGACGGGGCCAGCCTCTCCGGGGCCAGCCTCTCCGGGGCCAGCCTCTCCGGGGCCAGCCTCGACGGGGCCAACCTCTTCAGGGCCAGCCTCTC
>JARLIH010000012.1 GCA_031291845.1 Isosphaeraceae bacterium
GCGGGCCGTGGCCAGGTCGAAGAGGCGCGCCGCGGAGATCGTCGGTGGCCGCGTCTGGCCCTGCCGAAGCAACGCATCGATCCGGGATTGCGTCTGCTCAATCGAGGCCGCAAGCTGGTCGAGCGCGTTTAAATCTTCAATTGTGGGTCGACGCTGCTTTTTTCGCAGCAGCTCTTTGAGACGACGATCGATGCGCTCAATCTCATGGGCTATCTCGGTCCGCTCCCTGCCGGCCGGGATAAGGCGAACTGAGGAACTCAGGCGTTCAGATTTAACACGAACCATGTCTAATTTGGCATAATATACACTAATACCTTGTCGAAGAGATTGCCGGTAACTCGCAACCGAAAGAACGGATATTCCGGCCAGAAACACGCATGCCGCGACCACCAGGTCGATCAACCGAATCGGCACTCTTACTAACGTGAGACTTTGGTTCGCAAAGATTGGTCGTCTGCGGCGAGACTCGACAAAGGCAACGGTGCGCGTAGCCAGTCCGAGTGGCGGCTCGATCACGTCACCGTCATCCACCAGGCGGGAAATAGCCTCGTGTAGTCGTTCGAGTTGGTCGGCTAAAGACGGGTCTGCGGCAATAGACTCGCGTAACAACTCGCTGTGCTGTCCACTTCGTAATTCGAATGCAAAGTCGAGCAGCTCCACCGCAGAAATCGCCGGACGTCCAGCACCGAACTGATGTCGCGACGCTCGTGCCCGTTCCTGGGCTGCCCAAGCCTGGTCGGTTGCCCAATTCTGCTCAGCTTCCTTCGGCTTGGACGATTGAAACTTCCCTATCTCCGCGACGACCGCTTGCCCGATTTCGAACAGGGTGAGACGTCCGTTGATGTTCCCGATTACTCCTTTGGCAATTAATGCCCCTATATCTTCTGTTAATAGAGACTCCTCTCCATACTCTCTAGAAAAATCTCCGACGGTTTCACAGAAACCTCGATCGATGGACCACACGATAAACGTATCTCGTGGGTCCGCGAGAATCTCTGCGACTAGCCAATCCAGCGGGTCGGATGATTGATTATAGGTTTGCATGACGGGTTTGGCGGAATTTAAAGATTCGAAGAGCTTCGGCACGCTTTACGACCGCCGTGAGGACGCGACACTTTTCCAGGTCGCCCTCTCTATACCAAAGCACGCCGCCTCCGCTTGTCGCGTCTTCGAGTTCCTGGATTGCCCCTCGGGCGCTGTAGCCCTTCCGGTATTCGACCGGGACCAGCACCATGATTTTGTGATATATCTCCAAGTCACTGCTGAAATCGTGCAATTCGGCCGTCGCCCCGGGTGCACCTTCGATAAAGATAACAATCAGATTCGCCGCTCGTGCTTGCGCATACTCCTTCGTCTTCTCCGACATGCGTCCAGAGGGCGACGGGAGGTCCTCGCTGAAGGCTGCGTGGTGCCCAAGCGTAACGAGCGTGTCGCGAACCTGAATGCGTTTCTTGGCTGCTGCGGATGCGGATGTCGGCGACGGTCCCCAGACGAGGACGTTTAAGGACACTTGCGCCCTGGGTTCCTCGATGTAACGTCCGTAAACCGCCAGGAACTCCTTTCTAGCCCGCTTTGCGCCCGGTGTCAGTCCGTCTGGAACGTCGCGCCTGCCGTCCGGCATTGGCCAGTCCCCTAAGGAAATAGTCTCGGTTTCCACGATGCTCGCACGCTGGATGAAAGCCACGATACACCATAACTCAACAATGTTAAAAGCTATAGGTGACGACAACAAGTTATGCTATGGTGCTGCGTTCTGGGCATCCGCCCCGACGGCGGCACGTCCATTTAGACGACTCTCAAAGGATATCATTGAGACCACTGCCTTTGGAGCAAAAACCGGCAAAGGACGCGAAGAAGGGTAGGCGTCTCGAAAGTGGGTGGGAAATTTCGTACAAAAGCGGATCCTGATACGTCGGCCGTTTCTCCGACGAAGTTACACGCATGCGAGCGAGTGAAGGGCATCGCCGAGTAAAGCACCGGCTAAGGGACAGGCGACGCGCTGCGGGGAGCGCAGAACCGATCGGATGTCCATTCTCGTTATCCGTCGCTGGGACCAAGCTTGAGCCCGACGCGCAATTGCCGAGACGGTGTCGCGCCGCGGAGAACGTCGGTGGCCGCCTCGCGCCGTGAACGAATGGTTCTCGCTCAGGTAGGGCAGGGGGGCACGCGGTCGAGGTCTTCGCCGGTGAACGCAAACCCGCGCCGATTCGGCGCGCCGCGCAGCAGGCGAGGTTCGTGAGGTGGTGCACACCGAGATGCTTGGCGACGTCTCTGAGGCGCTGGCGGCTGGCGGCGAAGAACCGGCCCGACAGCCGGCCTTCGCTCAGCTTCAACAGCCGAGATTGCCACGACTCGGCGTCACCTCCGAGGCGGATGAACAGGGCTGCGAGCTCGCGCGAGATCGATGCCTCGACGTCACGAAACAGCCGCCCGGTCTGCTCGACCAGCAGCAGGTAGCTGCCGAGCGTGAAGCCCTCGAGCATCCCCTTTCGCGCCGAGTCGACAGTGCTTCGATCCTCGATCGGGCAGAGCCAGGGCGACTCCTCCAGTCCCGCCGACCGCGCCGCGCCGGCCATGCTGCCGCGCGGAGCGGCCTTCAGGTCCTCGACGCGGCCCTGCGTCACGACGTGCTCGACCCGTTGCTTGATCGACGTGCGCTCCTCCGCTTCCGGGACGGCCACGAGCCCCGCCGCCAGCGGGTTCAGGTCGATTTACGCACAAGTCGCCAAGAGCGCCTCGGTATCGAGAATTGCCACGCTCTTGGAGCGCTCCTCGAAAACTGCGCCCCGGGTGTTTTCCTGCTGGTTGGCCGGCTGGGAGAGCGGCTCCCTGAGGCACCTCATGAACCAACCGAGACTTTGCAGCCGCGCCTTGTCGCGGGGACAAAACAACTGGCCCCAGCGCCTCACGACCTCTTCGTCCGACCAGCCCGTGGCCACCTGCGGGTCGAGCCGCACGAGGACGTGTCAGTGATTATCCAGCACCGTGAATTCGCCGACAGACACGGCGAAAATCTGTGCGAGCTCTTCGAGGCGATTCTCGATCCAATGCTTGCGGTCGGAATCCCCCTCGCCGAGCAAGACGGCGCGTCGCACGCAGCGCGTGACGCAATGATACCAGCGTGTGACCTCTGTATCGACGAAATAAGCGCGGGCGATGGTCATGGAGTACTTCCCTCAGATTCGACCAAGTCTGGCGAGTCGGCCTGCGGCTGTCGAGGACGCAATGCCTGTCCTATTTTGTTCCGTCGGCGAGGCGGACGCCCTTCGGGTCGGCGCGCCGGTAATCTCTCGAAGCTTCAGACAAAGTGCCGGATCCCGGCAACGCGGCAAGCAGTCGGCGGCAGATGGAAACGGGCCGGTCAGGATGCAGTCATAGTGGAGCGGTGAACGGGCAGTCCGGGCCGGAGAAGCCCGCGGGTGATGTGAAAAGGCAAATTCAATCGCGCTTAACGGCGATTATGCCAGCAAAATTGTACCAGCGAAAAAATACATCAATTTCAGCGAATCCAGTTCTGCGCAAAAGCTCGACATTCTCACAGATTTTATAGGGCACCAGTACATTCTCAAGCGAATGCCGCTTCTGATAGCACTCGATCTGCGAATACCCATTTCGCAGCTTAAACGAATGATACAAGTCGATGTACAGCCTTGCAAGGTTACACTGATCGGAGAGCACTTTTTCCACCAGGATCAGGCAGCCACCGGGCGCCAGACTCCGGAAGACGTTGGCGACGAGATCTTCTCGGTATATCGGCCGGATGAATTGCAACGTCAGGTTCATCACGAATACATTAGCTGGCATGAATGCTATCGCTGAGTTGAGGTCGCTGAGCAGCCACGTCACCCTCTCCGCAAGCCCCTCGTTCGACAGTCGGCGGCGGGCTATGTCGAGCATGTGCTCTGAGGAATCCACGCCAACGAGGCGGGCGGCGCGATTCTGCAATCGTCTGGCGAGATTCAGTACCGTGACGCCGGTCGAACAACCGAGGTCGTAAATCACGGTATCGTCGGCGGCGAAGGCCGCCGCCATTTCGGCAATCATGAACTGTATTTCGTCATAAAATGGTACGCTTCTTTGAATCATGTCATCAAAAACGTCTGCGACATCCTTCCCGAACAAGAAATCTCGCTCGCGTTCCATCTGCGACGCGTACAACTCATCCCTGTTATTCATCGCCGGTTCCAGTGCGAATAACGGTCGAGACTTGCCAGCTGACCCCGATTGAACTCGGGCGTGGCCGCCCGAAAACCGACTTCCCATGCAGGACTAAGCGGCCAACCTTACCAGGTGAACACACCATTTGATTCCGCGGCTTTCCGCCTCATAGGCATGCTCGACCGAACAACCGGCGCGATGATAGACTTCGGCCCACCCTGCCAGGTCGGACGGTGGCACACCCTGGGCGGTCAGAACCTGGATCATGTCGTGGAGCAGCGTATGCCGGTATCGGTCGTCTACGTCCCGAACCCGCGAGAGCTGGCCGTAGTACTCGACGACGATCAGATAACGGCCGGGGAAGAGCTCCCGCAGGCCCGAAAGGAACCGCACCGCACTCGCCCCCCCGTTCCGAAAGAGCTCGTTTAGGAGGCCTTTCGCGTGGACGACCTCGATCTGGTTCCTAACATCATCGGATAGAGCCATTCCAAGTGTTTGCGCATCGCCATTGACTATCTTCAGGCGATCGGAGACGCCGGCCGCCTTGATCAGCCGTTCCGCGACGCCGCACATCTCCGCCGTGGCGTCCACGCCCCAGCCGAGGAACTTGGGATTCGCGGCCGCGAGCGTCGTGAGCAATGAACCGGTCCCGCACCCCAGGTCGATCAACGTATTGAAGCCTCGCTCACGAATGAGCTGAAGCGCGATAGAATTCGGCGGCGACCCGACCTTCTCATATGCATCCGCCTCGGCCCTCCGGTCCACGTAGTTCCGGCCTAACTGGGGGTCGAGCAGGCTGTCCTCGAGGCGCATCATGGCCGGGCCGTAGCTAGCGATGAATTTCGTAATTTGAAATCCGAGAGAATAGTAACGATGGTAGGGCTCAGCGATCGAGTAGCGCTCGCCTTCGTCACGCTGGAGAATGTCCGTCGTTTGAAATATGAAATCCAGTAGGGCCGAAAACAGCTCCCCATCGTATCCCAGCTGCTCCGCCAGCTGAAGGCTCGTCTTCCCTCCCGTGAGTTCGTCGAGCACACCGTGTCGCAGCAGATGGTCGAGGGCAAGGGAAACGTAGTACCCCTCGATAGCATCCAAGAGCGTTCGCTTGCCCATCCTATTCAACACCTCCTCTCTCTGCGGGGCCCAGCCGCGTCCGACGAGGTATGCGAGGCCCTCCTCCTGCGGCGGCACTTGCAACGGCTATTTCAATCTATGGATAATCGCGCGGCGCTCGAGTGATTGAATCGCTAGTTGGAGATCGCCCCCGTCCGCGAGCAGGTCACCGAATAGTCTGCCCAACTCGTCGCACGTCCGGGGCGACCTGATTTCTTCGAGCAGGTCCGTCACAGGTGACGTCACGACGAAATTCCGCACGAAACGGGCGCCACCATCCTCGACGAATATGAGATAGGTAAAACGTTCGCCCAGCACGCCGTCGATCCGGGCGTCCCCGCTCGCCAAGCGCTCGAGTATCGCGGGGCAATCGTGCGTATGGGGGAGAATCGCGGCCCGCGTGCTCAGCACGAGCCGATCGGCTCCGTCAACACCGCTCTCTCCGGGGGGCTGCGAGGAGGTTCGCATCGGACACGCGTCGTCCGGGCGCTCTGATAGCTGGATCGCGGTGGCCAGGTAGTCGGCCACAGATGTCAGGTGATGGTGCTGCCCCCATTCCGATCGCACAAACTGACGGACTAAATCCGCGTCGACGCGGCCTACTCGGGCATGATTCTCGTTCCAGTCAAAGAGCCGGCGTACGAGCAGGCTGAGCTTTTTCTCGTAGTATTCGAGCAAGTGCGCGAGGAATGGATAACCGAACTGGTGAAGGGTCTCGAACACGGACGTGGCGAAGATATTGCGGCCTCTGCTTATGGGAGATTCGAAGAAGTAATGATTCATGAAAATCTGGGGATTATCGGCCATGATCGGGCCATCGTCCTCCTCTAAGGTGGGGAAAGTGAAATCCGATGTGTGCCCGTCATACCGGATGAGATGACCGAACTCCTCGAACAACCTCGTGCCGGGCTCCGGGGCGAGCAGATGCAATTGGACCTTGACCGATTCGGCGGGCCATCGAAAGCACGAACCGAGCATGTCGAGCGTGTCGTCCTGGTCCTGCTGTTCCTCCTCCGGATAGCCCGTGATGAACGAGACCGTGGCGGACATTCCGACGGCGCTGGTCGCTTGCAAGATGGGATTAAAGAGCGATAGATCCTGGTGCTTTCGCGTGAGACGCTGCATCCTCGACGAGCCAGACTCCACTCCGTAGTAAATCTGCCGGCACCCGGAATCATACATCTCCCTCAACAGATCGGCATCGACACAATCCATTCGCGCGGAACACGACCACGTGAAGCCCCTGCTAGCGACCTCCTCGCAGAAGGCCCGCACCTTCGTGCGATTCACGGTGAAGAGATCGTGCATCAACGCGAAGTGCGAAACATTGTAATGCTTATTCAAATAATCAAGTTCAGCACAGAGCCGGCTCGGCGATTTCAACCGGTAGGAGCGCCCGAAGAAGCTCGCGGTCGAACAAAACGTGCAGTGGAAGGGGCACCCGCGGCCTGCCTCCACTCGTATTGCCTTCAGGTTCAACTCCTTGATCGGGTAGGAGTCGAACGCGGGCCATGGTAGTTCATCGAGGTCATCGAGGAGCGGTGCGCCCGGATTGGCGATGATTTCGGAACCGAGTCGATAAGTGATCCCGGCGATATGTTCAGGCCGCCCGCCATCCAAGTGCTCCAGCAAGGGGACGATCGTGCGCTCCGCCTCGTTGCGCACAACGATGTCAAACTCGGGAAATCGCCCGAGGATCTCCCCGGCGAGTATAGACGCGTGTGGCCCCCCCAGGAGCACTGGGATGTGCGGGGCGAGGGTCTTAATATAGGATGCTACCTTGACCGTACAAATGAAATTGCATCCGAGGCTCGTCAGGCCGACGACCTGAGGATCATGGTCTAGTATGTCCTCGGCCAATCGGCGGTAGAGCGTCTGGTCTAGTCGCCGTCCGCGCATCTCAACGGCAAGTTTGGGATCGAAGAGGGTGGCTGTGTAACCGGCCGACCGTACAACTCCGATCAGCGAGAGCAACCCCAGATGTGGCTGAAGGTCCAGCTGATAACCGCGAGGTTTCGATCGGATTAACAAATTATCAACAAATACGATATGCATAATAGACGCTCGTTATGGCTCGCAGTCTGGATGCCGCCTTGTAACGCGTTCTTTATCGCCGTTCGGCTGCCCTTTGAATTAGCCCTTACGGCAGCCTGAGCTCCAACATGCCGAGGCCGAGGGCGGTCCTGAAGAAACCCATGAAGTCCACGGCGCGATCGCCCACCGGCCCTCCCGCGTCGGCCTTGCTCACGATCGCACAGATCGATTGGCGACCATCAACATGCGAGAGCAATGAGGCACCGATCTGATCCAGGTCCATGATCCTCAGTTCTCCTCTCCCGGCGTCCGCCCAATAGACGCGGAAGCGGCTCGACTTGGAGCGGGATCGCCGCCCCAGCGCGTCTGCCTTTAATGCGGCAATAATTTCAAGCGGATCATAACAGAATTCACCAACGCGTAGAAATCCTCGGACTACTGGGACCAAATCCTCGGGGCTTCTGTCCTCGGGCAAGTTGAGCCCGACCGCCGTCCCATCGCCGGATCGCGGACCCAGCCGCGGATCGGGCGACTTCATGCCGCCGCCAGCGGCGGCCGCAGTCTGCACGCTCCAGTTTAGTTCCTCGTGAAGTAGGAGGTCTCGCAGCCCCGGGTATACATCGAGCTGTGAGACACAAGGCTGCATAAATAGGAATTTTACGAAATCGCTTGTTTGCTCGGCTCGGTTCAATTCTCTCGTGGCCCTTGCCCGTTGATATTGGGCGCTGTAGGCCGTGAAGACCTCTAGCTCGAGGCCGAGAGATTTGAGCATCTGTCGCGTGAATGGGAACCACTGCCACAAGCCGTTGCTCTGCACCTTCGTGATCTGCCCGGCGAACCGCCGTACGATCCGAAAGTCGAGATTCATGAAATCGCGAGAGGCTGCGTCGTCAAGACCGAATCGGCCCAGCACGTCCCCCTTGTGCGACGCCAGGTGTTCGCAGAAGGTCGCGTCGATTAAACATCGCGCGAGAATAGCGTGAACCGTCGATGCGGTAGTCATTTAAATGTGAGGCCTGAATCGGAGAATCTCTCGGGTCTTCGCTATTTCCTCGAGCAAGATTCCCTGGGAGAACCTCATCGACCAGTTGTACTCGAGGGTCACGGCGCGGACAGGCGCTCGGGCCAAGGTCATCTGCAAGAGCCGGTCGATTTCACTCGGCGCCCTCATCGTGTGGTCGTCCCAGTGCATGCCCTCTTGGCAGTCGACTCCCGAGATGTGCACTTCCGTCACGCGGTCGAGCGGGAGCGACAGCAATTCGTCAAAAGGATCCACCCCGATGGTCTTGCACGTTATGAAATGGTGCGCCAAATCCAATAACAATAAGAGATCCGAGTGTTTGCAAAGCTCGCAGATAAACTCTGTCTGGGACATCGTACTGCCTGGAGCCCTGAAGTATACCGGCGCATTTTCCAGGAGGACGGGAACTGGGAAGGTCTTGCTATACAACTCGAGCTTGCGCAAAACCAGATCGACGGTTTCGGCATTGGTCACCGGGTTGACCGTATACCCGATGTTGTACGGCTCGCCCGCGGCATAAGCATCCGCGAAAGGGCCTGCTTCGATCCGGTCTGCGGTGACGAAGGCCAAGTGCTCGCCCAGCCACGGAGTCTGCGTCGCCTCGATCCAATGCTGAATGGCGCGGACGGTCTCGTCGCTCGGTGGCACGGTCCCTGCCACCGAGAGACTGGCGCAGTGCAACACCAGCGGCTTCAACTCCGCTATCGCTTGAACTCTTGGCTCATGTTGCAACAGCTCATACGGCATCTCCACATAATCTATTGCGTCGGGGTGCTCTTGCAAGAATGTGCGAACATAACCGCTATGCGCCAAGCCGATTCTGGGCTCGCTGGTCGCCGGAGAGATCATGTAGCACGACCTTCGGTGTTGTCGCGGGTTGAGCCGGAGGTTGTGATCGAGTGCCTTCCGCCGGCTCAACGAAATGTCGGTCCGCTGTTTGGGATATGTGATTCGCGCCGACCGATGAGGTGGCCCAACGGCTCAGTCGCGACTTTACCGAAACCTCTTCGCTGGGTAGGGTGTGGGACGTTTTGATGGCGTTAGTTCACTATCACTTCGGCGTCGACAATCTCACCCAGTTTTGTCACCGCGACTTCCTTGAAGCCGATCGTGATCTTTCCCGTTTGCGCAAGGCACTCTTGCGCCCTCTGCTGCTGCGCGGCGTCGAGCGTGACGACGATTGCGCCCGGTGCGACGACTGTCTTCGCGGTGGACGAGTAATTCCCCTGACCTGGGTTCGCCATTGAGACATCCTCCAGAAAGGACCTTGGAACGGACGGGTTACTGGAATCGTGCTTTGGCGATTCTTATAATTACTGTGGTAGTCGACCGGTGTCAAGCAATCTGTTTTGAGAAAGTATGACTCTGGTGCAATGGCCACGCATGCATGGCGGTTCAGGCTTAGGGGACTCTCACGGGGCTCTGCCTTTCTCACTGCGAGCGCTCTGGAAGGCGACGGGTATCGGACCGGTAAATCGGCGCCGGCGTACCATCCTCGATAGGAGCGACTGCGTGGGTGGGCGGCGTGGGCTCGCGACTCGTGTGAGGCTAAGCTCCGTGGTGTCGGCGTAGCCGCCTTGACGCTCGTCAAATGCTCGCATCGTTAGACTTCCAACACGAGGGGTCCGTCGAAGGGAATGATCGACCGAGTGTTGCAAGATGTAGACGAACCATCGTGCACCGCAAGTGGAGCGCAATCGCGCCGCGAGCTTTTGCATCCGTTCCAGAAAGAGCTTACTATTGAAGCTATGGAGATTCCCATGCTCGGTGCCCCTGTTCTCGGACGGCTGGAGACCGGGCGTCGAATCCGAGCCCGGGCACCTATTCCCCATAAAGGAACACGGAATCGGCAACGATTTGGGTGACGCCCATCCTGATGAATCGCCTAACGCGACTATCAGGTCAATTGATATTCATTCGGGGATTTGCCATGGATCTAGGACTCAGAGGAAAGAAGGCAATCGTCACGGGGGCCACCCGTGGCATTGGGCGTGCCATAGCCGAAGCACTTGTTTCGGAGGGCGTTGATGTAGCGATTTGTGCCCGAAACCACGTTCAGGTGAACGAAACCGTCGACGCGCTCAGAAGAGCAGGCGCCACGGCGATCGGCGGGATATTGGATGTCTCGGACGGCCCGAGGCTGAGGGCATGGATTGAGGAGGCGGGGCAGATACTCGGAGGAATCGACATCCTGATCTCGAACCCTGGAGCGATGGTAGGCGAGAACACCGAGAAGGACTGGGAAAGCAATTTCCGCATCGACGTCATGGGTGCTGTCCGGTCCGTCGAGACAGCGAAGCCGTACTTGGTAAAAGCCGCCGGCGAGAAGGGCGATGCGTCGATCGTCTTCATCGCCTCGGTTGCAGCGTCGGAAGCGCGAGAAGCGACGTCCTACGGTCCGATGAAGGCCGCGTTGATCCATTTTGCAAAGGGCTTGGCCAGGGAGCTCGCGCCAAAGCACGTGCGCGCGAATGTCGTCTCGCCTGGATCGGTATTCGTGAAGGACGGCTATTGGGACAAAATCGCCCAGGCCAGCCCTGATCAGTTTCAGGACCGGGTCACGCGCAATCCGATCGGACGTATGGCCACAGCAAACGAAATCGCGAACGCGGTGGTCTTCCTGGCAAGTCCCGCATCGGCTTTCATTACCGGAATCAATGTAATCATCGATGGAGGCTACACACAAAGCGTTGTGTATGACCCATAAAAACTGATGATGTTACCGCGCAAAATGTGACGGTAACTCGACGGCGATGCCCTTGTCCGTTGGGTTGAACGGTTTGCTGGACGAGGCTATCAGCTCGGGGCACCGCAAGTTCACTGACCGACCAAGAATGGTTTGAGTCTTGCGACTGTGGCAGCAATTGGACCGCAGATCGCGCCGAAATGTCTCGGAGCTTCAATCGAGGAACCGACGGATCTCTGGCGGGCGGGCCTCTCGCCGCGATCTCCGAGCCAATGGTGTGGCGAACACCAGGCGGCGGCGGAGCCAATCCCCAGCCCGGTTGCACGTTTGGCTGCACGCTACCGTTGAAATCCTTGCGGTTCGTGGTTGTCTCGGAAAATAGGCAAACTGGTGTCAATTCGGTTTTCCGACAGTGAAAACTGAATTGACACCAATTGTCGCCCTTCGGGCTCAAGGTCCAAGGTCGGTGCTCGGACGAACCGCGTTCGACAGGGCGCCGGAAGGGAGCGAAGAGCGGCGTTACATTGTTGCCCGTGTCCTGTTCCGCGCCCTCTGCCCAAGGCGCACCACGACAACCGCCTCCGCCGTGAGGGGCAACGACGCTCGGATGTCCACCCGCGATCGGTCGGATCGGTCAATAGCTGTCGGAACTGATGACTTCGCTGCCGCTTCGCGTCGAAAGGGCCTGATAGACGCCCAGGCTCGTGCCCGGCAGGAGTGTGTATAGGGTGGTTCCGTCGAAGGGATGCATGCTACCGCCGCCGTCTTTAACGCCGGTCGGGTTACCGAAGGAATCGACCGGCCAGCTCTGGATCGTCTCCTTCAGGAACCGCACCGAGCCGTCCGTCATCGCGAAATTGGCTCCGCCCGGATGCCGACTCGAGGCGGAGTTCCAGAAGGCATTGTCCTCGACGCCCGGCCAGTCATTCGGGTTCGGAGCGGGGAGGGACGTGATCGAGACGAGGCGCTGCGGATTCATCGCGGTCAACGTGTCGAACAGGCTGTCACCGGTCCACCCGGCAAACCACCAGTTGGTGTCCGGGCGATAACGCTCGAAGAGCATCCGTTCCCCCAGAAGGATCGTGTTGCTCGTGCCGTCGGTCACATCGGCGATCCGCGTCCGGCTGTTGACGAAAAAGATCCCGTTGTCCTGGGCCGCGAGCGTCGCCAGCGGCGGTGTCGACGAGGGGTTCCATGCCCAGTGGGACCACGTGCCGGTGCTCCCGCTATAGCTACCGTGGGCCACGCGAAACCCGTTGAAAGTCCCCCACATAGTTGGCGTGTCGATCTGCCACGCGGCGGAGTCGCTTGGGCACAACAGGGTGTTGATCTGGGCCGACTGAATCGTCATGTTCTCAGGCATGCAGATGTTCACGGAGAAATTCACGGCGTTGTAGTGCGCCGCCTGCTCCATCTGCGGCAGCATTGCCACGAAGATGCTGTGCCCATAATCGTAGTCGCCCGCCTTGATCCAGCCGGCGCTGTACGTAGCCACTTTCACCGGACTGCCCATCGGGAAGCACCCGTGGGCTGACTCGTAGTTGTGGGCGGCCAGAGCGAGCTGCTTCAAGTTGTTCGTGCACTGGGCACGCCGGGCGGCCTCGCGGGCGGCCTGGACGGCGGGCAGTAGGAGGGCGATCAGGATGCCGATGATCGAGATCACGACCAGGAGCTCGATCAAAGTGAAACCGCGTGGGGAGGCGTAGCGTCGCGTCATCGGGCATCTCCGTGTCGTTCACTCGGCGGGAGATCAAGGACTCCTCGATGAAGCTACACGGCGGCGAATGACGGCAGCGTTACGGCGAGATGACGATTTCGTCATGCTGGGGAGCTGGGAAACTCAGCGTGACGACCGAGCCGTCCCCGGGGCGACTCGCGATCGACGCCCGTCCCCGGTGCAGTTCGGCGATGCTCTTGACGATCGCGAGACCGAGACCAACGCCCTGGCCGTGCGCGCGGGCCGGGTCCGGCCGGTAGAACCGATCGAAAAGGTGTGGCAGGTGCTCGGCCGCGATCCCGACGCCGGTATCGGAGACGGTGATGACCAACGACCCCGCGTCGAGTGACGCAGAGACGGCCACCCGACCGCCTTCGGGCGTGTGGGCCAAAGCATTGGTCAACAAGTTGCCCAACGCCCGCTGAAACAGCGTCCGGTCGAGCCTGCACATGAGGCGTGGCGGGGTGATCGCCACCAGTTTGATTCCCGCCTCGGCCGCCGCGGGCTCGTAGAATTCGCGGATGGCCGCCAGCTCGGTCGCCAGGTCGAACGTTTCCAATTCGAGCACCGTGCGGGGATCGTCGGCACGGGCAAGGAACAGCAACCGTTCGATGAGCCGGGAGAGATGCTCGGCCGAGCTCAGGCAAGCCGCCAACGCGTCGCGATCCTCTTCCCGCGTGCGTGACGTCGCCAGGGCGACCTCGGCGACGTTCCGGATGGCATGGACGGGCGTGCGAAGCTCATGAGCGATGTCGCCGGAGAACCGCTCAAGACGACCGAAGGAAACCTGGATCCGGTTGAGCATGACGTTGAAGGTCAGGGCCAGGTCGCCCAATTCGGCCGGTAGTCCATCGGTTACGATCCGCTCGTCCAATCGCTCCGGCCCGATGCGGCGGGCCGTCGCCGCGATCTCCCCGAGCGGCTGCAGGCCCCGGTGGGCGATCACGATGCCGGCGACGGTCGAAGCGGTCAAGGCCGGGATCAGGAAGAAGGCCATGTAGTGCCGGTAACGGCCCAGCAATTCCAGTTCGCGGGTCCGGTCGTAAGAAACCTCGTAGATCCGCCCGCCGGCCCTTCGCGACAGGGCACGGAACCATCGCCCGGTGGCGGTGCGAAACGTGATCCCGGCCGCCCCGGGAACCAGTGATTGCGGCAAGCGATCGCCGGCCGCTCGCGTCGCGAAGATCGTAAGGCCGGACGCGTCGCGGACGCGGAAGTCGGACTCCGTCCACTCGTCCTGAACGCGAGATAGTTCATAGACATCATGATATTTTGTAAGATAATCTACTGAGTATGCGAGGAATTGGTCGGCCTCCGCGTCGAGGCTTGCCGCGATCGTCAGATATAGGCCCGTCGTCGCGACGAGCAGGAGGACGGCCGCCGACCCGGCATACCAGACGGCCATCCTCCTGCCCATCGACCACGCCCTAGCCCCGATCTTCGAGGACATAACCCACCCCGCGAACCGTGTGGATGAGCTTTGCCGGGAACGGGTCATCGACCTTGGCCCGGAGTCGGCGGACGTGGACGTCGACCACGTTGGAATCGCTGTCGAAATTCATGTCCCAGACCTGTTCGGCGATGAGTGTTCGCGACAGCACATCGCCGGCCCTCCGCGCCAGCAGGGCGATCAGGCTGAACTCCTTCGGCGTCAGGTCGAGCTTCCGGCCGCCACGGGCGGCCACGAAACGGACCGTGTCTACCTCCAAGTCGGACACCCGGAGCATGTCGTTCTGCCGTGGTGCCCCGCGGCGTAAGACGGTGCGGACACGGGCGAGTAACTCGGAGAACGCGAACGGCTTGACGAGGTAATCGTCCGCGCCCATCTCCAGGCCCCGCACCCGGTCGACGACGGCATCCTTGGCGGTCAAGAACAGCACCGCCGCCGATCGGCCGCTCCCTCGCAGTGCGGACAGGATCGACCAGCCGTCCACGCCGGGCAACATCACATCGAGGACGATGAGGTCGTGGTCGCCCGTCAAGGCCAGGTGAAGCCCGTCCTCACCTCGGGAGGCCGTGTCGACCACAAACCCGCGCTCCGTCAGTCCCCTGTGGAGATAGACGAGCGTCTCCTCGTCGTCCTCGACGATTAAGATCCTCATTGCGGCTCACCGTTCGATACGAACTGCGCAGCCCTATTTGAAATAGACTGCTAGCGGACGGCAGGGAGATCGATAAGGGCCAGGGTGGCTGGTGTGACGGCACGGACCGCGCCAGCCGATCTCTACCGGACCGGATAGGACATCCTCGCATCGGGCCTCCTCCCGCCGCCAGTGGGTTCCCTCCTGGATACTTTTCGGCCGCCGGTCGCCGCCGGGTCGTCCCGATGTTCTTCGGCAACATTCTTCCCCGCGGATTGGGGACCGCCCCGGTGGGATCGTGGCGGCCGGTTTGACAGAGCGTTGAGGATGTCGACCTTACGGGCCGGTAGCCCGTCCGACGGATTACCGGCCGTTCGAGAAGCATCTCAATCCGCCCCTCGGGTCGGCAACGATTCGCTTGCTCGAGGCCCCTGCCACGAAATGAGCGTCACGAGCGTAAAGTCCGCTGGCCCACGATGCCGTCGAACGGTTCCGCCGGAGATGACGGAATCGTCATCTCGCCGTCATGCTGGCGTCATCCCCGTGACGGTATGGTCCCGTGGCGACGCGACGGACGCTGCTGCATCCGTCATTCCAAGGAAGAGTTGATATGCATCGCGATGAGGCGGAGGGGGAATGGTAGGGGAGGAATTCGTGTGCCAAAGGCGTTCAAGAGGTGTGCTCGCACCACCTCGATGAGGCTCAAGCTGTGTTGACTCCCCGCGCAACGGCTTTGACTTGCGGGGGTCATTCGTTGACCTATGAGGAATTGAGCCGCCGGGCCGATCGCCAGCCTATGGTCGGGGCGACGGATGAACGCAGGCTCTCGCCAGCGGTTCCAGCCCTGCGCGGGCTAATCCCACCGTCCGTGCAAATCCCCGATCACCCGTTTAGAGGAGATCGAGTGCCAAGATGACTCGTCCCGCTGATGAAGCACTGAGTGCCGCGTTGGATGCCGCAGAAGAGGCGTATCACCGGGCACGGATCCGCGGCGACATCGACCCGGTGGTGGCGGTCACCCGTTCCGACCGAGAGAATCCGGATCGGATCGAGGTCACGGTCTGCTCCCGGGCCGCGCTGATCGCATCGCTTCCGCAGGAATGTCGGGAGATCGCCCAATCGCTGCAGGATGGCGTGGACTCCGAAGGTCTACTCACGATCGTCGTGCGGACGTGGAATGGCGTGAGCATCATCGACCGGTATACCCCCCACGGCTCCAGCTCGTCGTCGAACTGAAGGGATGCCCGGCCGGATCGGGACGTTCGGCGCACGAAACGACCGCGGCGGTGAGATGCCATTGGCGCACAAGGCGATCATCACTTGGTCGACCGCGAATTCGGCGTGCTGAAAAGATGTCAGATTGGAATGGCACGAGGTTACGGGCGGGTGTACATCGAAACTGGCCTCGTAAGCAGTGTACAAACCCCTGGAAAACGACTTTACAAAGTCCCTATCCTCGTGCCATTCATCACCGACCCCATTTTCATGGGTTTGAGTGCCGACCAAGTTGGCGTGACGGCTGACACCCGATTTCCGCTCGGTTGTTGTTGCGCCTCGGGCGCACGTTGCACATCGCCCCTTGCGGGAGAGGTCAGCCGCATTAGCGGTTGGGTGAGGGGTGCCCCGAGACGGGCGTCGCTGGCGGTGCGCCTCCTCTCCCGCGAGGCGAAAGGGGGTTCGCGCAACACTTCCGGAATCGTATTTATATGAAGATGTGGGTGTGGCACCCAGGCCGCCGGCGTCGCGTGGGGAGGATTGGTGGACGCTCGCGAGGATTGCCAAAAGTCCCATGCTGCCTGCTGGCGAGTCGCTTCGATCACCATTCGGCGCGGGTTCGTCGCCTCTTCCCGTTGGACTTTTTCACCCGCGTTGCCCCGTCGCCTCGCACGAGGATGCCTTGGCTCTGGAGCTTCGCACGCTCGGCCGCGGTCAGACGGTCGACAGCGAGCGCGACGATGGTGTCGTTGAGCCGCTCGGCCCGCTTGCCGAGCGCGGAGACGACCCGATCGGCGGTTGCGCGGTCCCCACAACGCACGACGGTCAGCGTGGCGATGTCGACGCTTCGGACCCAGCCGCACCAGTCCCGCACCTCCCGCTCGACGTTGGCGGGGAGGCCGTTGCTCGCGTGCTTCTGGAGACGAGCGAGGATCTCGCCCCCGGGGAGGCCCTGGCCGACGGCCTTGAGGACCGAGGTGCGCGTGAGGTTGAGGACGAGGGCGCCCGATCCGGGCTGGCGGTTCGCGCGCTCGCAAAATGGTGCCAGGGCGGCCGCCGGCGCGGGGTTCAGACCGATGATGATGACGCTGAAGTCGGGCTGAACGACCACGCGCGTGTCGCCCGTCGCCAGCGCGTCTTGGTCGAGCTTCAGACCTGGCCGGCCAAAGTAGGCCGCGAGGAGCGGGGTCCGGGCCACGCACAGGGCGCCCCCGGAGGCGAGGGCCAGGCGCAGCGCCCCGACGGGCACCAAGCGATCGCGAATGAAGTATCCGAGCGCGCGGCGGCCGACCTCCTCGCGCTCTTCCTTGAAATCCGGGATGACCCGCCCTCCCCAGGCGATGATCACGCTGCCTGGGGCGCGTCCCAGGTTAAAGGGACTGCCCGCATCGAAGCTGAGGTGTTCGAGCACGCTATCCAGCCGATGGTAGACGCCGAGGGGAAGGGCCTCGAACGCCTGGAACAGGGCCGCGCGCAGGGCCTGGACGTCGGCCTCGGTGACGTTCAAGATGCCATGCGAATGCGCAAGCTTCCGAAGGTTCGGACCAGCGCCGGCCGCGACGGGCGCGCCCAAGAAATCGGTGTCGGCCGTGCCGTAGTAGTATGAGGAGTACGGGGCCGCGTTCGAGCGCTGGTTGAACGTTTTGTAGACCGAGACGAACTGTGTCTCGAGGCCGCCGCCGAGCCATTGCTGGCCCGCGGACGTGACATGCAGGCGGAGTCCCCCCTGGTCGGTCGACGGCCGCACGAGATCAAGCTGCCGCGCCAAGCGGGCCGCGTTGTGGAGCCGGTCTTCGGCGCGCACGGTCCAATCCCCGGGGAGCCAGCGGGGGTAAGGCTCCAGTATGTCGTGAAAGCGAGGAACTTCCTTGGCGAACAGGGACGCGTCCTGCTTGAGCCTCGGGGGTTCGCTGGCCACTTCCAGCAGGTATGCGCGCAGGTCGCTGACGACGGTCCCTCCCTCGGGCGCGACCTGCTCGGGATGTTCACAGACGACGAGTGGCGGCCGTTCGAGGCGCTGGGAGCCCCCAGGGAACGATGCGCGCACGGCGGGCAGGTAATCGATGACGAGGTCGAAGGTCTCAGGTTGCAGGTCTTCGAATAAGATGAGGTAAGCGACCATCTCATCGACGGCGGCGCGCACGTCCTCGCGCTGCGCGTCGGGCAGCTTGCCGGCGAGGTCGTCGAGCGCTAGCGGGCCGTCGGCCTCGCGAAGGAGACGCAGGATTCGGTCCTTCAAGGGCGACTTCACGAACGCAGCAGCCCACTCGGGCCAGTAGCGCCGCGTGACCCATCGTTGGACAATCTGGTCCAGCGAGATGCTGAACTCCATCCGTGCTTTGCGGAGGACTTCACCGAGCTGTTGGAGACCCTCGGTGACGTAGTAGGCGCCCAGCACGTACGGAACCAGCCCCGTCGGCGCCGGCGAGGTCAGCAACTGGTGCTCCTTGATCGCCCGCATGCGCAGGGTGAAGTCGCGCGCCTTCGGATTCGGTGTGACCCGAAGGGCAAGCGGCGGAGTCGTGTGCGGAGTGATGACGACGAACCCCTGATCCTCCAGTTGCTTCAAAGCCGGCGACCGCGGGGCGCTGGGGGACTGTTCCAGCCGGATGCCGTTCTGCGACGCGCGGGGCTCGATGGCATCGAGGAAGATGCCTCGCGCCTCGGGCGAGAGCGCGTGCCAGCGCTCGTCCCAAGGAATGAGCGCCCGTCGGTTCCAACTCTTCTCGCTAAAGGGTCTCGCTGGCCGCGCTTGCCTGCGTAGCCTGTATTGCATTCCGCCGTACTCCCGCCGGCCCGATCCACACCGCGACGCGCGCGGATCATCATAACAAGACGGATTGCGCGATTGCGAGTTTCCGGCCGGGTCTCCCCGAACAATCGCAAAGTCCGTTGGGGACCGATCGGGGTGGTAGGCCCGAAGTCTTCAACGGGTGTGGCGCACCGTTCTGGTCGGTCGACCACGCCCGTCGAAGACTCCGGGCGTGCCACCCGACGCGGCGGGAGCTCTCGCTCTGCGAGTTTCCGATCGTCTTGCCGGGTCTCCAATGTCCCCGGCCCTTTCCTTGCCGGAGATGTGGACTTGCAAACTCAGGAGGACCGACGCAAGCTGAATGCCTGGCCGGAGGAGACCCTCGATCGTCCGGCAATCGCAGGAACCCTTCGTGGGATCAAGGACATCCGAGGACGGCCGGGCCGGTTCACGCTTGCCTATCACGAGCAGCCTCGACCCGGTCAACGATTTCTGGCGGAGCGCCTACGCCTTTCGTGCTGCGGCGCCTCCCATCGTTTTCTGGCGCGTGTTCATCTTCGGAGCGTATGCGTTTCTCGTCTGCGGCAACGACTGGGTCGGACACCACCACGCCCTGCTCGAGGTGGGCCTCGCCCCCTACGAAGTCGCGGGCGCTGCACTCGGGCTGCTTCTCGTGTTGAGGACCAACGCGGGATACGATCGGTGGTGGGAAGGCCGCAAGCTTTGGGGCGGGATCGTTAACCAATGCCGGCACCTTGGCGTCGTTGCGATCGCGTACGGACCGAATGACCTCGCCTGGCGCGAGCGCGCGGTCCGATTGATCGCGGCGTTTGCTCATGCCACACGGAGTAGCCTCCGTGACGAGCGGGCACTTCCCGAGATCGAGGCCCTTTTGGGTCCGGTGGAGGTGGCGCAAATCGCGGCTGCGCGTCACATGCCAGGGTACGTGGCGCTCCTCATTGCCGACCACCTTCGGTCCGCGTGCGATCAGTCGGGGATGGACCGCTTTGCCTTCCTCGAAGCCGACCGCGACCTGACGTCTCTCCTCGACCACGTCGGCGGATGCGAGCGCATTCGCAAGACACCGTTACCGCGGGCCTATGCGATCCAAATTCGGCAGTTCCTCATCCTGTTTCTCGCGACTCTTCCGTTCGCGTTGCTGAAGAAGGTCGAATGGCTGACCCCGCTCGTGACCGTGTTGGTGGCTTACCCCCTTCTATCGCTGGACGAGATCGGGAACTGCCTGCAGGCTCCGTTCTCGACCAGGACGCTGAACCACCTGCCGCTCGACGACATCTGCCGCACGATCGAGGAGGACCTGTTGGCGATGCTCTCCGCGCGATCCGCCGCGCTGGCGTGACGGGGCGAAACGGACACGTTGGCCGACATGGGGAATGCGTATGGCAAGCGCTTTCCGGTCCCTGGGGCGTTGCTCCAGGCTGTTACGTCGTGTCCCGTTCGGGGCTGTCAAAGGGGCAACAGAAACCGCCTCCGCCGGCGGCGCAATCAAGCCGTTGCAGGCCCAACTTTTCACCTCCGGAGCCTTGCCCTCCGGGAGAAAAATGAAACGGCCTTGGTTGGTCTCGTGGCGGCTGTGGACGGCCGGAGCGTCTTCGACGATGATGGGGCGTTGTTGGCAAGACCCGGCAAGGCGGAGACGCGGTGTGGTGAACTTGAGGGTGGAGCTCGGGCGGCTGACGTTGCGGAATCCGGTCCTGGTCGCGTCGGGCACATTCGGCTATGTCCGCGAGATGGCGGCGTTCGTGCGGCTGGCGCGGTTGGGCGGAGTGATTCCGAAGACGGTCACGTACCGGCCTCGGGCGGGCAATCCGACGCCACGGACGGTGGAAACGGCGTCGGGCCTGTTGAACGCGATCGGGCTCGACAACGATGGGATCGACCACTTCCGGTCCCACCACTTGCCCTACCTGCGGACGGTCGGCACCGCCGTGATCGCGAACATCGCGGGGGAGGACGAGGACCAGTTCGTCGCGATGGCGGAGTCGCTCGGCGGGGAGCCGGGGCTGGCGGCGATCGAGCTCAACGTGTCGTGCCCGAACGTGAGCCACGGGCTCGACCTCGGCGTCGACGTCCGGGCGGTGGAGCGCGTGGTGCGCAGGGTGCGGGGGGCCTGCCCCTTGCCGGTGATCGCGAAGCTGACGCCGAACGTGACCGACATCGTCGCGATCGCAGGGGCCGCCGGCGAGGGGGGAGCGGATGCCGTCAGCCTGGTGAACACGTTTCGGGGCATGGCCGTCAACTGGAAGGCGCGGCGGCCGATCCTCGCCAACGACGTCGGCGGGCTGAGCGGACCGGCGATCAAGCCGTTGGCCCTGAGAATGGTCTGGGACGTCGCGCGTGCGTTCCCCGCCCTGGCGGTGATCGGCATCGGCGGCATCGCCAACGCGAACGACGCGCTCGAGTTCCTCGTCGCCGGGGCGCGGGCGGTCCAGGTGGGCACGGCCACGTTCTACGACCCCGCGGCGGCTGACCGCTTGCTCGACGATTTGCCGCGCTTGCTGGGCGAAACCGGGGTGGACGATGTCAACCAGGTCATCGGCACGCTCCGGTCGAACAGGGAGCCGGCGTAGCGATAGGGCCCTTCCCTTCACGGACCGCCGCCAGGGCCTACGGCGGATTGCACCAACTCGTCTCACCGGGTCTCGTGGAGCGAGCGAGCGGCCCAAGGATCGGCAAGGGAGCGTTCCATGGCGTTGACGGCGAGCCTCCTCAACGACGTCTCGAAAAGAGTCCGCGATCGCGGCCGAGAGTACTACCTGGCGCGGGCGGTGACGATCCACCAGGGCGATGCAAACTTCGTTGTGGCGACCGTGCGAGGAACGGAGGGGTACGAGGTTACGCTCAACCGAACAGGGCGAAACCTCGTGGCTTGGTGTACGTGCCCACACTGTGCTAATGAATACGAAGCGTGCAAACATATCTGGGCGACAGTTCTGGCGGCGGAGGCACAGGGGTTTCTCGGAGGGAACGACGGCCGGCCGCCGCGGGAGCTCGTGCTGGCGGAAGACCCCGACGAGGAGTGGGACGGCGACGAATTCGATGACGACCCGTTCGGGACGGTCTCGACGCTCGTGACGTCGCGGAACAAGCCTGCGGTTCCGAAGCGAGATAAGCCCGCGCCCGTGCCCGACTGGAAGCGGACGTTGTCGAGCCTGCGTTTGAGCATGGAGCGAACAGCGGCGACCCAGCCCACGCCGTTGCCCGCCGGGAGTGAGATCGTCTACGTCGTGGACGTCGAATCGACGCTCGCGGGGGACGGGTTGAGGCTCGACGTGGCCACGCGCTCCCGGAAGATGGACGGCGAATGGAGCAAGCCGAAGCGTCAGAGCATCATGGCGAGCGAGATCGCCAACCTGCCCGACGCGGCCGACCGCCAGGTCCTGGCGGTGCTGGCGGGAGCCCGTGAGCCGGTCAACTCGTACGGATATTCGTATTACGATCCGTCGCCCAGCCGCTACTCCCTGAACGCGGCCATTCAGGAGACGTTGCTGCCCGTGCTCTGCGCCACGGGTCGCGCGTTTCTGAGGCGACCGGCCCCCGCTGATGAGTTGTTGGCGCTGCGCTGGGACGACGGCGGCCCCTGGGAGTTCTGGCTGGCCGTCGTCCGGGAAGAAAACGCCCAGCGCTATGCGGTTACCGGCTCGCTGCGCCGTGGGGAGGAGCGCTTGCCGCTCTCAGCGCCGCACTTGCTCGTGGCGGGCGGGCTCGTTTTCTGGGAGGACCGCGTCGCGCCGTTGCGCGACTTCGACGCGTTCTACTGGGTTGCACTGCTCCGGCGGGAGCACCAGGTGCTCGTGCCGGCGAAGCAAAAGGACGAGCTGCTGGCGGAGCTGCTCCGGCTACCGAACTTACCCCGGCTCGACTTGCCGGAGGAACTGCAGTTTGAGGAGGCGCGACCAGCGCCTCGGCCGCTCCTCAAGATCAAGCGCGACCAGAGCCGCTACTTCTCCGCCCGTGAGGAGCCATGGCTGCTGGGTGAGCTGTCGTTTGATTACGACGGGCAAGTGATCGCCGCGCGCCAACCCGGGCGCAGTCTTTATGAACCGGCACGCCGGCGGTTGGTGCTGCGGGACGTGGACGCGGAGCGGGCGGCGGCTGCGCGGCTCGAGCAGGCCGGCTTCCGTCGCAAGAGCGCCTATAGCCAGGGAGATTCCCTCGAGCTGGCCCCGCGCAACCTGCCGAAGACCGTGCGCGTGCTGCTCCAGGAAGGGTGGCGCGTCGAGGCGGATGGGAAGCTGTACCGGCAAGCGGGCGATTTCAACATTGAGGTGACCTCGGGCATCGACTGGTTCGAGGTGCACGGCAGCGCATCGTTCGGCGACCAGGAGGTGGCGTTGCCCGCGCTGCTGGCGGCCTTGAAGCGCGGTGAGAACCTGGTGACGCTCGGCGACGGCACGGTCGGCATGGTGCCCGAGGACTGGCTCAAGCGGTACGGCCTGCTGGCCGACCTCGGCAAGGTCGAAGGGGACCACCTGCGCTTTGGCCGGGTGCAGGTCGGCCTGCTTGACGCGCTGCTGGCCGAGCGGCCGGAGGTGCAGTTCGATGCGCAGTTCGAGCGCGCGCGCGATCAGCTCCATCGGTTCCAGGGAATTGCGCCCGTCGATCCGCCGCCGGCGTTCCAGGGGGAGCTGCGCGGTTACCAGCGCGAGGGGCTTGGCTGGTTGCAGTTCCTGCAGCAGTTCGGCTTCGGCGGTTGCCTGGCCGACGACATGGGCCTCGGCAAGACGGTCCAGGTTCTGGCCCTGCTCGAATCGCGCCGGGAGCTCCGGCGGAAGCCGAGGAAGCGGGACCGGCCGGGGCCCTCGCTGGTGGTGGTGCCGCGGTCGGTGGTGTTCAACTGGAAAGACGAGGCCGCGCGGTTCACGCCGCAGTTGCGCGTGCTGGACCACACCGGGATCGGGCGCGCGAAGCCGGGGCCGCATTTCGACGAGCACGACGTGATCCTGACGACGTACGGCACGTTGCGGCGGGACATCGCCGACTTGAAGGACCGCCGTTTCGACTACGCGATCCTCGACGAGGCGCAGGCGATCAAGAACGCGAACAGCCAGTCGGCGAAGGCGGCGCGCCTGCTCGATGCGGACTACCGGCTGGCCATGAGCGGCACCCCGGTGGAGAACCACCTCGGAGAACTCTGGAGCCTGTTCGATTTCCTCAACCCGGGCATGCTCGGCCACGCCGCGGTGCTTCGTCTGGCGGAGGGAGGCCTGCGGAACCCCAGCGAGGAGGGGCGGATGATGCTGGCGAAGGCGCTCCGCCCCTTCCTCCTCCGGCGCACCAAAGCGCAGGTCGCGAAGGACCTCCCCGAGAAGACCGAGCAGACCTTGTACTGCGACCTCGAGCCGGCCCAGCGCAAGCTGTACGACGAGCTGCGCGAGCATTACCGCACGAGCTTGCTCGCGCGGGTGGCCCGCGACGGCATCAAGAAGGCGAAGATCCAGATTCTCGAAGCGCTGCTGCGCTTGCGGCAGGCGGCCTGTCACCCCGCACTCATCGACAAGAAGGCGGACGGCCCGAGCGCGAAGCTCGACGTGCTGATTCCGCAGCTCCAGGAGGTGTTCGAGGAGGGGCACAAGACGCTGGTCTTTTCGCAGTTCACGAGCCTCCTGGCGATCGTGAAGAAGCGGCTCGATGCGGAGAACGTCCCGTATGAGTACCTCGACGGCCGGACTCGTGACCGGGCGTCGCGGGTGGAGCGGTTTCAGAACGACCCGGATTGCAGGCTGTTCCTGATCAGCCTGAAGGCAGGGGGCCTCGGGCTCAACCTGACGGCCGCGGACTATGTGTACTTGCTCGACCCCTGGTGGAACCCCGCCGTCGAGAGCCAGGCCATCGACCGCGCGCACCGTATCGGTCAGACGCGGCCGGTCTTCGCGTACCGGCTCATCGCGCGCGACACGGTTGAGGAGAAGGTGCTGCAACTGCAAGAGCACAAGCGGGCGCTCGCCGATGCCATCATCACGGCGGACAACAGCGTGATCCGGGACCTGGGGCGGGAAGACCTGGAGCTGTTGCTGTCGTGATCGCTGAGATGCCTGGGCAACGGTGAATGTGACAAGACTTCACGCTTCGGGGGGCCGGCTTGAAGAAGCGGATCGACGTCCCCCCGCGCCGCATGCAGGACGCGGATCACTTCGACGCGGTCATCATGGGATTGATAGGAAACGACGAAGTTTCTGTAACCCTGGATCTGGAATCGGCGTATTCCATTCAGATCGGCCCGTCGTGTCGGGTGTAACTCACCGATTCCCGGCATCTGGCCGAGGAGTTCCAGAGTCCGCTCTGTTGCGGGGCTCGGAAGCGATGTGCGGCGGATTCGTTGGAGTCGCTGATCGAGAAGAAAGGCCGGCCAGGTCTCGGCGTGCTTCATCCCTGACAACAACGAGCCGGCTCATCGTCGGTCTTGGCGGTCCATGGCCCGCCGTCGTGCTTCACTTTCAAGGTTATCCCAGAATTCGGGTGTCAGCGGAGTTGCTGGAGGGCCTGCAAGAGCGTCCAGCAGCTTGGAGTCAATATCATCAAGCTCGGCCTTATGCTGGGCTTCATGGATCAACGCCTCGAAGAATTCGCTGGCGTCGCGGTAAGTGCCATGGACGAGCTGCTTCTCGACAAAGGCGTTAGCAGAGTCCGAGAGCACGATTTCAATGCGGCTCGTGACCACCTCCCAGCAGCTAACTTAATCATCGATCGCGCCGCGTTGCGAGCGAGGCCGTTACGACAACATCCGTGGTGTGCCGTCAGCCGCGGCGTCGGACGCGATAGACTGTACCTCGAACCAAACCCAGCTCCGTCGCCGGCATTTCTAGCGCCGTGGCTTCCGCGCTCAGTCCGAGAGGCTCCAGCGCTGCCGGGAAATGCTCGGCCGCGACGCGGTACGGGCCGGCGATCAGGGCCAGGCCTCCCGGCGCGAGCATCGTCGCGATCAAGTTCGCGACGAGGGGCACGAGCCGTTGCTCGTAGAGCACGTCCGCTCCGAGGATCACCGGATAGCGCTCGGCCGGCAGGTCGCGCCAGTCGAGCCAGCCGGTTGAATAGCGGGACGGGTCGAAGCCGTTCTCGGCAGCGCTCCGTTCGAGGAACCGCAACGGGGCCTCGTCGTAGTCGGTGAATCGGACGTTCAAGCCGCGCTGGAGCGCGACCAGCCCCGCGAGGCCGAGACCGCAGCCGATCTCTAGCGCGCTTTGACCCGCGGTCCAGGGCTCGCGCGCGACCGCCTCGGCCAGCAGGAAGGCGCCCGGCCAGAGGTAGGCCCAGTAGGGCATGTAGTCGTCACGCGCGTTCCACGCGAGCACGCCCGGATCGTCCAGCAACCGGTCCGGCTCCGCCGGCCTGGAGAGCAGCACCTCGTGTCCGGAGAATGCAAAACGGGACACCTTGACCGGACCTTCGTACGCCGTTGCCCGCTCGGTCACAATTCCACGCCCTTTTGTTCAGATTCTGTTTGACGCCCCGAAAACCGCCCGTCTATAATCCTGGGTATTGAGATTCAATCTCAATACGGATCCTTCCCGCCCGAGGTCGTGCCCACCTTTATTCCAGGGATCGGTGAGAACTGCCATGCTCCGAACGATCCTTCCCGCCTGGCTCTTGGTTATCGTCGCGGTGGCTGGAACCTCGGCCGCCGAGGTATCGGGACGCGTCGTGATGCCCGACGTGTGTGCGCCCGAGGTGAGCCCGGCAGTGGTGACGCTGGAGCCGAAGGGAAACGCTCAAGGTCAGCTCGGTTCGACGGCGCAGCCAACCGAGGTGAAGCTGGTCGACCAGCGCGGGTTGCAGTTCGTGCCGCGGGTACAGGCGATGCACGTGGGTGAGACGCTTCGGTTTACCAACCAGGATTCGGAAACTCATAACGTCCACATCGTATCGCCGGGCTTCGCGTTCAACGAGTCGATGGCGCCCGGCCAGCCGCGCGATTACGTGCCCGATCGAGCGGGCGTGATCCGGCTGGCGTGCGACATCCACAGCCACATGCGGGGTTACGTGGTCGTGAGCGCGACGCCGTGGGTGCAGGTCTGCACCCGGCTCGGCCGGTTCCGGCTCGACGACGTGCCCGAGGGGCACTATACGCTAACGGTCTGGCACGAGATGGGCGAGCCTCTCGTCAAAGAGATTACCGTCGAGGGGAAGGCGGCCGATCTCGGGACGTTGACTCTCACGGTTCCCCGGTCGGCGGCGGGCGTCCAGGCGGTCGCGCCGGTGCTGTCGTGGCCGGACGTGATCGACCGGATCAGCGTGCTGCTCTCGTCGAGCCTCGACGCGGCGACGCGCCCGGGGGGCTTCAAGAAGGCCCGTAAGCTGGCCGAGGATGCCTACTGGGGCGAGTTCGAGGCGTCCGAGATGGAGACGGCCGTGCGTACCCACCTCGGCTTCGCCCGGGCGGGGGCCGTCGAGGAGCTATTTCGTGGGCTCGTGCCGGCGGCACGCGAGCTGTCGGAAGGGCGAACCGGCCCCGAGTCGTTCATCGCCCAGACCCGGCAACTGCTGCTCAGCCTCGATGCGATTGCACGCGACCTGAACCAGAAGGGCATCTCGGACCGCACGCGGATTTTCGCGGAGGCGACGACCGCTTCGGCCGCGCCGGCGGCGGGCGACCACAAGGGGCAGGTCCAGGCCCTAAAGCGGGCGTTCCTGCACGTTCGCGAGTTGGCCGACCAGGGGGAGCCCGAGGACGCGGCCTCGGCCATGACGGCGGCGTACTGGGACCAGTTTGAGCCGCTGGAGCGGTACATCGAGGGTTACGACCCCCAGTCTGTGCGCACGTTCGAGGTCAAGTTCAACAACCTCCGCGGCAAGGTCGGCGCAAAGTTGAAAGGCGAGGCTCTCGGCGGAGAGCTCGCGGCCCTGGCGACGGAGGTCGAGGCGACGCTGGCCCGGTTCGACGCGCGGTCCGGCGGCCGGTTCCTGCCGGCGTTCGGGGCATCGCTCGTCACGATCCTGCGCGAGGGCGTCGAAGTGATCCTGATCCTGACCATGCTGCTGGCGCTCGTGGCCAAGACTGGCCAGGTGGGGGCGCGGCGGGCGATCTGGACGGGGGTCGGACTGGCCGCGGTCGCGAGCCTGGTGACGGCCGCGGCGCTCAATCGCCTGGTCGCCTCCGCGCAAGGTAAGGCGGGGGCGCTGGTGGAGGGGGGAGTGATGCTCGCGGCGTCGGGCGTCCTGTTCTACGTGAGCTACTGGCTGATCTCCCGGAGCGAGTCGAAACGCTGGATGGATTTCCTCAAAGAGCGCGCTGCCCACGGTGCGGAGCTCGGCGGACTCGGCACGCTGACGCTCATGGCGTTCCTCGCCGTCTACCGCGAAGGGGCGGAGACGGCCTTGATGTACCAGGCGATGATCGGCATCCAGGCGCATTCGCAGCCGGGGCTGGCCGGTCTGGCCGCGGGGCTCGGCGCGGGCTTGGTCCTCCTGGCCCTGATTGCCGTCGGTATTCGGGCGACGAGCGTGCGGCTGCCGTTGCGGATGTTCTTCACGCTGACCGGCGTTGTGCTCTTCGGCATGGCCGTCGTCTTCGCGGGCGATGGCGTGTTCGAGCTCCAGGAAGCCGGTATCCTGCGGACCACGCAGGTTGGCTGGCTCGGAACGGGTCTGCCCACGATCGGCGTTCACCCGAATGTCCAGGCGCTTTCCGTGCAGGGTTTGCTCGTCGCGGGCGCGCTGCTGGCGCTCGTGCTGACGCTGGCGGGCGGCAGCGTCGATGCCCGGCCGGCGACCGTCAAACGCATTGCTCCGCCCGCGACGGGTGTGGGTGTTTGACGTCTGTTACCAATCCCTCGGCATTCAGGATCTTTATACGTGCTCAACCGTTGGGTCGGCCCCCTGGTGACCGCGCTAATCATCGTGGGAGTCGGCGCGATCTTGCTATTGAACTTGAACCTGCCCACGGCGCCGCCGAAGGAGCCGGTGAAGTCGGACGCGCCTCGTCCGGAGGCGAACCCGCTGGCCTCAAAGCCGGCCGGCTTTCGCGAATATCCGATCGGTGACGAGGTGCTGAGAAACCATATGCGGATCGCCGCCGTGTGGCTGCCGCCCATCCAGATGGACGGGATGCCCGCGTCGTCCGGCGCGGACATCATTCACCTCGAGGCGGACGTGAAGGCGACCGAGAGGAGCCCCCACGGGTTCGCCAAGGACGAGTTCGTCCCGTACCTCAAGATCGCCTACAAGATCACTCCCGCGGCCGGCGGCCCGGCGATCGACCAGGGGGACCTGAAGCCGATGGTGGCCGGCGACGGACTGCACTACGGGGCGAGCATCGCGATGCCCAAGAAGGGGGAGTACCGGCTGACCTATTCCTTCCAGCCCCCTTCCGCCGGCGGGTTGGGCCGCCATTCGGATCCGGTGACCGGCGTCGCTCCCTGGTGGGAGCCGTTCGAGGTCACGTTCGAATGGGACGATTGCCCGGGCCCCAAGAAATAGCGTCCAAATCGGACCGGCCGGTGGTTTTTGTTTGACAAGACCCGGCTCGGCGGTACGATTTGAGGAGAGAACCCGCCCCGCGTCGTCCCTGTCGAGACGCACAGGCCTCGGTTGGTGCTGATCTGTCAGCGCCCCACCGGACCCTCATTCCCACCGTGATTACTCCAGGTTGCCCCCGGATTCGCGAGCGCGTGGTCGTGCGCTTCGCGGTAAGATGGAGTCTCAGCCCATGGCTTGCGGTGGATCTTCCTCCGTCCGGCAAGCCAGGGGAGGAGCGTTACCGTGAACGACGGTGGAGCGACCTGGGTGGGTCTGACTGGTCCTTGGGCCATGCTGGGTCTGCGGGAGATCGTGATCGTCGGCATGGTCGCCCTGGCCCTCTACGGCCGGACGGGGCTCCGGCACACGCACCACGCGCGGACCGTCTGGTCGTGGATGTTGCCCCGGCGTCCGTCGCGCCCGGCTCCGCGACCCCCGCGGACCGAGCCCCGGTCGTTCTGGGCGCTGGCCAACTGGGCGAGCAGCGAACGGCTTTTCTGGGCCCTTGCGCTCGTCGCGGCCGTGGCGGTGGCCGCCTGGATCATCACACGAACCTTGATCGTCAGCGCGCCCGTGTCGGCCCGCTGAATGGCTCTTACCCCTACGGAACTTGACCGGATCACGCCCCCTTTGAGGAGTCGAGGAGAACGACCATGATGCCGCTTGCCTTCCTTCCGAACCTCGGCACGACCGAACTGATGGTCGTCGCCTTTGTCTCGCTGCTGGTCTTCGGGAACCGGTTGCCCAGCGTGATGCGCTCGCTCGGCAAGAGCGTGACCGAGTTCAAGAAGGGCGTCTCGGGGATCGAGGACGACCTCGACAACGCCGTGAACGCCGACACCGCCAAGAAAACCACGACCCCCGAAGTCTGAGTCCACGCGCCGTCGAGAGCGGTGCCGAGATCACTGGAGCCACTGGTATGCTGCCACAACTGGGTCTGATGGAAATGCTCGTCGTGATGGGAGTGGCCGTGCTCCTGTTCGGGAAACGCCTTCCCGAAGTCGGCCGCTCGCTGGGCAAAGGGATCATCGAGTTCAAGAAAGGGCTGCGTGGGATCGAGGACGAGTTCGATATCTCGTCCCACACCCCCAGCCGGCGGCACGAGGAACGCCAGTACGCGAGCACGAGCGACTCGGCGACGACGAGCGTTCCCAAGTTCGAGCCGCCGGCCTCGACGGCCGTGCCGCAGATGGAATACTCGCCGCAGCCGGCCCAGGACTGAAGAAAAGGATTTCACCGCAGAGATCGCGGAGAGGAAGACCGAGAAAAGGAAGTCGAGTCGGTAAGAACCGAATCGAAGAAAACGCCATTAATCAGTCTTCTTCTGTCGCGGTCTTCCTCTCTGCGATCTCTGCGGTGAACGACTCTTCCTTCGCTTCGGCCCGCCGGGCCAGCCGGACGGCTTGCCGGCTGCGTGCGGCCGCGTCGCGGCGGAAGTCGGCTTCGGTTTCGAGCCGGAGCGGCGGGACCGCGCGGGGCTTGCCCTCGGCGTCGAGGGCGACGTACAGTCCGTAACCGACGGCGACCTTCCTGCGCTTGGCGTGCGGGAGCGACTCGGCGTGGATCTCGATGCGGGCCTCGAGCGAGGTGCGTCCTACGTGCGTCACCTCGGCCGCCACGTCGACGAGCTCGCCGACGTGCACTGGGCCGAGGAACGTGAAGGAGTCGATCGCGGCGGTGGTGATTCGGCCTTCGCCGGCATGCCGCAGGGCCGCGATGGCGCCACACTCGTCGGCCAGCTTGAGCAGGACGCCGCCGTGCAACGTGCCGTGGAAGTTCGCCTGGGCGGGTTCGGTGATGAACGCCAGCCGGACCCGGGAGTCAGCCGGGCGCGTGGGTTGTTCGGTAAGGTCGCTCACGCCGGCTCCCGGAAAGGGGTTTGGCCTTCTTCCTCGAGTTCTCGGTGAGTGTACGGTCGGCCTCGCCGCGCGACCAGCCGTTTCCTGCCTCGGAGTCTTCGCGCGATGGTCGAGTCGGACCTGTTTGAGATCGTCGACCCCGTTTTGCGCGCCTTGGGAACGGTTCCCGAGGGGGGGGAGGAGTTCGGCCGGCCGCCGCTGGATGTGCTGCGCTATTACCGGCGGAGCGTTCGGCTCCACTGGATGCCGGTGCTGGGCCGGGCGTTGAGCGTCGTCGCGGTGGTGCGGCAGCCGGTGGACATTGGCTTCTCCAAGGAGGGCTACCGCGGGCTGCTGACGCGACTGGCGATGGCCGTGAACGGCCGGTTCCCGCCGTGGCGCTCGCCTCGGGCGCTGGCGGTCGGGCTGACAGCGCTCATCCTCACGCCGGAGCCGATCCGGGCTGAGGACGACGCGACGCTCGGCACGGTGCTCGGCAGCCTGCCGCGCCAGCGTGCCGTGCCGGTTGGCCTGTTCCGGATGAACCTGGGGCAAGAGGCGGTGTCCTTCGCCCTCAGTGCCAATCCCGATGGCCTGTTCTCCGAACCGGAGCAGCTCGCTGATGCGCTGACGACCCGGTTTCGGCGCTTCGTCCCGTTGTTGGAACTCTGACCGCGAGAGCGTTCGATGTCACAAATCAAGCCGAATGTCGCCGTCGCGAGCGTGGACGAGGTCCGCGCGCGGTTCCCGGCACTCGAGCGCCGGCACAACGGGCAGGCCGTCGCGTATTTCGACGGTCCGGGCGGCACGCAGGTTCCCGGTGTCGTCGCGGACAGGGTGACGGATTACTTGCTCCACCACAACGCCAACACCCACTGGGCGTACCCCACGAGCCGGGAGACCGATGCGCTGATCGACGAGGCGAGGCACGCCCTCGCCGACTTCCTGAACTCCAGCGCTGATGAGGTGGTGTTCGGGGCCAACATGACGACCCTGACGTTCCACCTGGCCCGTGCGCTCGGTCGCGGCTGGGGGCCGGGCGATGAGGTCGTGGTCACCGAGCTGGACCATCACGCGAACGTGGCGCCGTGGCAGCAGCTCGTCCGCGAACGGGGCATCACCCTTCGCATGGTCCGAATGGATCCCGCCACGGGGAGCCTCGACCACGATGACCTCGCGCGCCTGATCAATGGCCGTACGCGGCTGCTGGCGATCGGGGCGGCGTCGAACGCGTTGGGAACGATCAGCGACGTCGGCGCCGCGGTCGGACTGGCCCACGCGGAGGGGGCCCAGGTGTTCGTCGATGCGGTGCATTACGCGCCTCACCGGCTGGTCGATGTGAGGGCCTGGGACTGCGATTTCCTCGCGTGCTCGGCCTACAAATTCTACGGCCCTCATGTCGGCGTGTTGTACGGCCGGCGCGAGGCGCTGGCGGCCCTGGACGTTCCGAAGCTGCGGCCCGCGCCCGACACGGTCCCCGAACGGCTGGAGACGGGGACCAAGAGCCACGAGGGGGTCGTCGGCGCCGCCGCCGCGGTCGACTTCCTGGCGGGGTTGGCTACGGTGGGCGCCACGCGGCGGGAACGGCTCGAGGCGGTCTTCCAGACGCTGCACGACCGGGGATCGTCCTTACTCGGCCGGCTCTGGAGCGGACTGGAGGGGATCCCGGGAGTCCGCCTGCACGGGCCCGGGCCGGGGCAGCCGCGCACGCCGACGCTCTCGTTCACAATGGACCGTCACACCCCCGAGACGGTGTGTGCCCGGCTGGCCGAGCGGGCCCTCTTCGCCTCTCACGGCGATTTCTACGCGACGACCGTGGCGGAACGGCTCGGCCGTGCGGGTGACGGCTTCGTTCGAATCGGCTGCGCGTGCTATACGACGGACGACGAAATCGACCGGCTGATCGCAGTTGTTGCGGCGATGGTCCGGGAATGATCGGCTACGGCTTGCCGCGGAGCCGCCGATGTTCGTGGCGGATTTTGATGGCGAGGTAGACCACGATCGCCACGTTCACGACGAGCACCGAGACGCGTAGTGCCGTCGGCTTCTTCGCGATCTCGTAAATCTCGATAGGCAGCAGCGAACCCGATGCGATGACCGTCAAGTAGCCGGCCCAAACGCGCTTGAAGAGGAGACCGGTCCCTTCGACGAGGTGGAGCGCGGCGTAGAACAACGTCCCCAGACCGAGCGCGCGAACCTGCCGGTGGCTCAGGCCCCCGACATGTTCGAGCGCCTGATGGATCAGGCGGTTGTCCGGGTCAAGATGCAGCCGGCTGACGTAGTGCTCCAAGGTCGCGCCGAGGTCGCCGTCGAGGAGCCGGAAGATGCCGAATCCGGCCGCCGCGAGCAGCAGTCCGCTGGTGAACTTGATCGCGCCGACCACGCGCAGGCCGAACAGGCTCTCATCGCTGGGACGATCGAGCTCGAGGTCGTTCCGTGTCTTCGGGTGCTGCGTTCGGCTCACGGATGTGGAACCTGTTCCGTTGTTCGGGTGGTCGTCATGCTTGCCGTTTCCCCGACACTGTTCCGAGTCAGCGCTGAATGGAAAGGAGAGGGTACTCGACATGGCCGAGCCATCATCCCCAGAGCAAATGGCTCGCCCAATCCGCGGCGATTGGGACGCGACGGCGACGGGCGTCGCGGCCAAGTTCGACATTGGGCGCGTGTTGCACGATGGGCCACGTGACGCGGACGAGCTGGCGAACGCGATGCATTCTCACTTGGACTCACTTTACCGTGTGCGCCTCGCCTTGGCCAGCGACGGTGTCTTTGCCGAAACGGCGTTCGAACGCATCCACGGACAGCCCGTGCTCGACGACCTCGCTGTCCGCCCGGAGCAGAGCGGAATCTCGACGTGATCGCGGCGTGCGGAATTCGGGAATAAGCGACAGCGATCCGGCTTACGCCAAAAAAAGCGCAGCGATCGGCCTTGTCGGAGATTGCCGGATCGGCTAGATTCCGCGAGATTCCGGGCTTTGACCCTTGCGCAGGGACGCGAGAGGGTGGGAGGCACCGGCCTGTCTGGGAACCAAGCTATGATGCTCGACGCAACGCGATGGAGAGCGTTCGCGGGAGCGCTGACCGTGTGTTCGCTCCTGGCATGGGCGCGTACCAGCTCCGGCCAAATCGACGACATCGGGATCGGCGCGCGGGTCGTCTTGCGGAATGGGGTCGTGCCCCAGGCAGAAGACGGCACCCGCGTGGACGTCAGTAAGGCCCGCCGCCTGTTTCGAGTCGACCGCACCCAAAACGGTTGGCTCTGGATCGTGAGTGAACGAGTGAGCGGCTGGGTCAGGCCGGCCGACCTGGTGCCGATCGGTCGTGCGATGGAATATCTTACCGAGGAGATCCTGTCCGAGCCCAAATCCGCGTGGGCCTACGTCCTCCGTGGCGTGCTCTGGGAAGAGATGAAGGAGCCGGACATCGCGCTGGCGGAGTACAATGAGGCCCTGCAAATCGACCCGGATGACGCCGAAGCGCACTTGCGGCGGGGCAATCTCCGGAAGGAACGGAAGCACGACCTCAAGCGTGCGCTGGCCGACTATGACGAGGCGATCCGGCTCGACCCCAAGGTCGCGGCCGCCTACCACGAGCGCGGTCAAGCCCTGCTGGCCGTGGGGCGCTACGACGACGCGGTGAAGGATTTCACGGAGGCGGTGAAGCTCGATCCGAAAGACGTCGGCTCCGTCCACGGGCGAGGCATCGCGCACCAGCTCAAGGGGGATCTCGGCCGGGCGATCGACGATTACAACGCCGCGATCCTGCTAGCGCCTGATGACCCGGTCGCGCACCTCAACCGGGGCAACGCCTGGTGCGATCAGCAGGACTACGACAAGGCGGTCGCTGACTACACCGAGGCGATCCGGCTCGACAAGCACTATGTGCTGGCCTACAACAACCGAGGCATTGTCTGGCGGCTCAAGAGCGAGTTCGACAAGGCCGTTTCCGACCATAACGTCGCCGTTCGCCTGGCACCGAAGGACCACACCGGGTACCTGCTGCGTGGGATCGCCTGGAAGCAGCTCAAGGAATACGACCGGGCGCTGGCCGACTACAACGGCGCGATCGAGCTCGAGCCCCGCTGCGCGGAGTCGCTCAACGGGCGGGCATGGATCCTGGCGACTTGCCCCGACGCGAACATCCGCAATGGCCGGATCTCGTACGACTCGGCCGTGCGTGCGTGTTCGCTGACGAGCTGGAGGGCCGCGCACCAACTGGACACGCTGGCCGCGGCGTATGCTGAGTCGCGCGACTTCGCGCACGCGGCGGAGTGGGAAGGCAAAGCGCTCGAGATGGCACAGTCCGAGCGGGAGAAGGCCGATTTCCGCGCGAGGCTCCAGCTCTACCAGGAGAAGAAGGCGTACCGCGACGTGCCCGACGTCAACGTCGCAACGATTCAGCCCGCGCCGGCCGAGACTCACTCCCCGGCGATGGCGACGGCCTCGACCCGGTAGTGACGTTTCACGGTTTCGACCGCGTGCCGCCAGCGCCGGAGCGCTTGCTGCCGCCACGCCTGGTCCCGTTGCGGTTCAAAGACCTGGCTGCCGCTCTGGAGGAGTTCGAGGGCGGCGGTCCGGTCGAGCCAGAGCCCGACGCCGAGGCCCGCCAGCAGCGCTGCACCGAGGGCCGTCGACTCGCTGAAGGGACTGCGTCGCAGTGACAGACCGAGCAGGTCGGCCTGGTACTGCAGGAACGGGTCCGACCGCGCGAGCCCTCCGTCGACGCGCAGGTCGGACAGCGGTGCCGGCAGGTCGGCATTCATGGCGTCGATCAAGTCGGCGACCTGGTAGGCCACTCCCTCCAGCGTCGCGCGCGCGAGGTCGGCGACGGTGGTCGCGCGCGTCAGCCCGAAAATGGTTCCGCGGGCGTCGGGATCCCAGTGCGGAGCGCCCAGGCCGGTGAGCGCGGGGACGAAAACGACGCCCGACTCGGGATTGGCTTCGTGGTAGAGCCGGCTGATCTCCGGCGCAGCTCCAACTCCCCGGAGGCCGTCGCGGAACCACTGGACGGCCGCCCCGGCCACGAAGACGCTCCCTTCGAGCGCGTACTGGGGCGGTCCTTCGCCGGGTGTCGCGGCCAGGGTGGTCACGAGTCCGCGCGTGGAGGGGATCGCCTGGTTGCCCGTGTGAACGAGCAGGAACGCCCCGGTGCCGTACGTGCATTTCGCCTGCCCCGCGTCCATACAACCTTGTCCGACGAGCGAGGCCTGCTGGTCCCCCGCGACTCCGGTGATCGGCAGGCCGTCCGGAAGATAGTCGAGGCCGAGCGTGCGGCCAAATTCCCCCGCGCTGGGGAGGATTTCGGGCAATAAGCCGCGCGGGACGCCGAAGAAGTGGCAGAGTTCATCGTCCCACTGCAACGTCCGAAGGTTCATCAAGAGCGTACGGGAGGCATTCGTGACGTCGGTCACGTGGCGGCGGCCGCCGGTGAGGTGCCAGAGCAACAGGCTGTCGACGGTTCCCGCCGCCAGCTCCCCGCGCTCGGCACGGCTCCGGGCGCCCGGGACGTGGTCGAGGAGCCAGGCGATCTTGGTCGCTGAGAAGTACGGGTCGAGCACCAGCCCCGTGCGGTCGGCGATCCAGGGGCGGCGGTCCCGGTTGCGGTCGCAGAAGTCGGCCGTACGGCGGTCTTGCCAGACGAGCGCTGGGGCGATGGGCCGGCCGGTGGCACGGTCCCAGAGTATGGTGGTTTCGCGCTGATTGGTGAGCCCGATGGCCGCAAGCCGCCCGGCATCGATCTTGGATTCTCGCAGTGCCTCCCAAACCAGCGGGCCGACCGAGCCGACGAGCGCCGTGGCATCGTGTTCGACCCAGCCCGACTGGGGGTAAGTGGGTGAGACCTCGGCCTGGGCCTGCCCGACGGGCTGAAGGAAGCGGTCGTAGACCACGGCCCGCGTGCTGGTCGTTCCCTGGTCGATCGCCAACAGGTGGTCGCGGGCCATCGGCGTGGTCTCCGTTCGCGGCGTACAATGTGGTCCGGGTGAGCCTGGCATCCTAACAAGTTCGAGAGGACGATTCCCAACCATGGACCCGCTGATTATTCCGATTGTGGGGATGGCGATTCCCCTCGTGATCGTGCCCGTCGCCCTCGGCATGAAACACGCTCGGCGCGAGCGCGAGCTCGAGCATGCCGAACGCATGAGGGCGCTGGAGCTGGGTTCGACGCTTCCGCAGGACGAGCCGTGGTGGACCCCCGGCCGCCTCGGCCTGGCGCTTGGCCTGGGCGTTCCGCTCGGCGTGTTTGCGTGCGCAGCACTCGCGACCGCCGCGGAGGGATATCACGCCGGAATCTGGCTGGCCGCGGCCGTTGTCGGGTCGGCCGGCGTGGTGTGGGGCTCAGACCTGGCCGCTCGCGGCTCGGTAAGCCGGGAGGCCGTGCCGGCGTATTCGGTGAAGCCGAGCGTTGAGGAGGACGCCTTCGACGTTGCCGGCGCCCGCGGTTGATCCGAACCGCGCGGCCCCCGCGGCGGCCCAGACGGCCATCAGGGGCTCGAGCGGGATATGGAACCGGGCCGACACGATCGTGAGCGTGTGGAAGAGAGCGATCAATCCCGCGGTCAGCAGCGAAGGCCCCAGCCTCCACCGCAGCGACGCCGGCGCGAGCGCCAGGCCGGCCGCGGCGAGGAGCGTGAGCCCGAGGTGGCTCGCGCGGTAGAGGATGTTGCGCGTCTTCGGGTTCGTCTCATCGAAGAACACGAAGTACCGCAGCCTTCGCAAGCAGAGGCGCGCGTATCGCCCGGGCTCGTCACGGAGCTCGCGCACCGCGCGACGGAACAGCCGGCGCGAACGTTCCGGTTCCGAGACCTGCGCGAGGCTGCGGTAGTCGTCGGGTGTGAGCGCGACGTCGTCCAGGTATCCCGCTTCGTGCCGCGCGGCCCAGAGCGATGCATTCAAGGCTCGCAACCCGGCCCCCGGTCGCTCGAGCGCCCGTTCGACGGAATCCCGCACGACCTTGTCCGTCCCCGCGCTGAGCGCGCAGTTCCCCTGCCAGAAGGCGTAGCCGAACGTGCTCTTGACGAACACGAGCTCGCCGTGGACGGCGGCATTGCGCACCATCCACGGGGTCACGCCGAGCACGGCCGTCAAAGCGGTGACCCCGAGCAATCGAAGCGCCCCGCGCGGGCCGCGGCCGAGCACGACGGCCCACGCGGCCGCCGGGGCGACGAGCGCCAGGATCGGGTCGGTGAGGGCGAGCGCAGCGAGCGCGCAACCCGTCTGGACCGCGTCGCGCAGCCGCCCGGTTCGGCCCGTGCGAAACGCGGCGGCGAGCGTCGTGGTCAGGAGGGTTGCCGCCAGCAGGGCGACCTGGACGTGAGTCGCGGCGTAAACCAAAGTCGGGTGCAGCGCAGTCAACATCCCGGCGACGAGCCCGACCCACGGCCGGCCGGGCGCGATCTCACGCGCGAGCCACAGCACCGCGGCGACGAGCAGACCGCCGAGGAGACCTTGCCCGAGCTCCAGGATGAGCAGCGCGCGCGGCGTTTCAATACCCCCCAGTCGGTACGCCGCCGCGACGACAACGGGATACAGCGGGGCCTGCTGCGACGTCGGCCCTTCAGCGCCAAGGAACCGCACGGAAAAGCCGCGCCCCGCGAGCAGGTTGGCGGCGATCGCGCCGTGCTCATAGGTACTGTGCGGCACTCGGTGGCTTTGCAAGACGAGCAACGCCGCGATGCGCACGGCGATCGCCAGCACGATCAGCCCCCATTGCAGCTTCCGTTCCGTCCGTTCCATGGGGGCGGATTGTGGCCCCGATGGTGAGATTGGTCAACCCGGACCGTCGGCTCGAGGCCGTCGGTTCGCGGCCGCCGCCGATAAGGCTTGCACGAGGCCACGCTGCGGAGGATGATTGAGGAGCATTGCCTGCCCAAGGGCCCCCCGGCCTTGTCTGATTACGACCAAAAAAAATCCGAAGCGGCGTTCCGTGCCATGCCTCCGTTGAGCCTCGGCACGATCCTGGACGATTTTCATGCGCGCTGGGCGCGGGGAGAGTCTCCGCGCGCTGAGGAGTACATCAATCTGATCGACTCCCGGGAGGATGCGGTCGAGCTCGTTTATCGCGAGTACTGCCTGGCTGAGGAGGCGGGGCTCGAACCCGACCCGGTGAGCTACGTGACCCGGTTCAGCGCTCTGGGTCCTTCGCTCAGCCGTCTCTTTCGCCTGCACGAGGCCTTCACGACGTCACAGCTCCGGAACTGGTCGGAGCCGACGCCGTTGCCGAGCGAGGGCGATGAGATCGGCCCGTATTTCCTGATGCGCGAGCTGGGCCGGGGCGGGTTCGCGCGGGTGTTCCTGGCGTCCCAGGAGGACCTGGACAACCGTCTCGTCGTCGTCAAGATTGCCAACCGGGTGACGCATGAGCCGCGGATGCTGGCGCGGCTGCACCATCCGAACATTGTCGAGATCCACTGGCATGGGGATGTCAACGACGGTGAATTTCAGCTTATCGTAATGCCCTTTCAAGGCGGAGCGACGTTGTCGGCGGTCCTGGGAGAGCTCCGGCGTGAGGGGAAGCCGCCGCGGTCCGGCGCGGCGTTCCTGGCCGCGCTCGACCGGATCGCCGCGCCTGAGCGTCATGCGTCGAGCCAGCCGCGGACCGCACGCGCGCAAATGGGCGCGTCGTCGTATCCGAGGGCCATGGCCTGGATGGTCGCGCGGCTGGCCGAAGCGCTCGACCATGCCTACGACCGCGGTGTCGCGCACGGTGACATCAAGCCCTCGAACGTGCTCGTGACGGCCGACGGCGACCCGATGCTGCTCGACTTCAACCTGGCGGCCGGCTGGCGGCAGCACACGTTCGGCGAAACGTTGGACGACCCGGGGGGGACGCTGGCGTACATGGCGCCGGAACGCCTGCTCGCTGTCGCCGACGCCGGACACACGATCTCGACGCGCCCCCTCGACCGTCACCGGGCGGACATCTACGGATTGGGCGTCGTGCTCCTCGAAGCGCTCTGCGGCCGCGCGCCGGGGCTTCCCAAGGAGAAACCGCCGTCGCCGCGCGACCTCGCCTGGGCACTCGCCGAGGTTCGCATGCGCGGGAGCGATGCGCTGATCCGCCAGTCGCGCGCGGCGATCCCGGCCACGCTGCGCGCGATTCTCGCGCGGTGCCTCGCTCCCGACCCGGCCGATCGCTACAGCCGGGCATCGGCCCTGGCGACGGACCTCGACTGCTGGCTCCGGGACCGGCCCCTGGAATTCGCCGAGCAGCCGAAGTTTCGGCCGAGGTTCGCGCTCTGGCTGCAGCGGCACCGCGTTGCCGTGGCCGTCGCCGGCTTGGTGGTCGCGACGGCTGCCGCCGTGGCTTACACGAGAGTCGTCGACGAGGCGGCTCGCCGCCGCGCCCGTGAACACGCGATGTCCTACTTCGACCGCTCCGATTCGGGCATTTTCCGCTTTCGCCGCTTCGACCTGTCACGTGTCCTCGAGCGCGGCGACCCGGCCGATAACGCGTGGCGCCACCTTGTGGACTGGGGCGTCGATCAGCCCGAAGACTGGCGGTCGCGCGACGATTATTACTACCTGCCCGCGCGCGAGCAGGAGGAGCTGTCGCTCTGGCTCGCCGAGCAGGCGCTCCGCTACGCGCACGCGATCGAGTCGAAGAATCCCGGCTCGGAGCACTGGAACCGGGCTCTCTCCGTGATCGAGCGCATGGGGGAGACGGTCTCCGCCGCACCCCTCCAGCTTGAACGTTGGCGATTGATGCGTCACCTCGGACGTCCCGAAGCGCTGACTCCGAGCCCCCCAACGTCCGAATGGGGCTGGAGCAACGAGTACCTGTCGGGCGTCGCCGAGGAGCTGCGGGGAGACGAGCCGCACCGTGAGCTGGAACATTTCCAGGCTGCGCTCCGGGAACGCCCCGACTCCTTCTGGGGCCACTACCGGGCCGCGACGGTCGCCTTCCGCCTGCGCGACTACCGATCGGCCGTCGAGCACCTGCAATTGTGCCTCAAGCAGCATCCGCGCAATCCGGCCCTCTGGGGCCAGCTCGCCGGCTGCTTGTACCAGGTCGGTCGCTTCGACGAGGCACTCGAGGCCTGCAATACCGCCTCGGCCCTCGACCCGTCTCAGGCCGAAATCTACCTGTCGCGTTCGTTCATCCGCAAGCGCATGGGCCAGGACAAGGCCCAGCTCGACGACATTCGAGAGTACGAACGGCTCGGCCGGTTGCGCGGCGAGGCGGGACGCGGCGCGGGACGGTTTCGAGGCTTCCCTCTGCCGTTCGGTTCGGCCGCTGACCGTCGCCTCTGGGACGATGGCTTGCCGAAGCGGATCCTGGCCGTTGACCCCGAGAACATCGACGCCCGCCTTGCCCTGGCTTACCAGTGGATGTACGACAAGCACGACATCGACAGGGCCATCGTCGAACTGAGCGTGATCCTTGATATCTGCCCGGATTATCTCGTGGCCCGGTATGCGCGGGCCACGCTCCGGCAGATGAAGGACGATCGCGACGGCGCCACGGAGGATTTCGCCGAATTCGTGAAGCACGACCGCGTGTACGAGTTCTTCCGGGAGTGTCCGGTCTCGCTCCGCGCGTTCCATGTCATCGCGTCGAACCTCGTACGCAACCGGCAGTACGCTGAGGCGCTCGAAGTCGCCCGCAAAGGGCTCGCTTATGCTGATCGCATCGGCGAACAGCAAGCCGAGTCGCACTACTCGGTCGCCCGGTGCCACTCCCGTGCCGCCGCCTCGGAGCCCGCTCACTATGCCGATGCCTGGTCCGAGCTCGCCGCGATGACGGCTTGCCCCTCGTCGCTGGCGGTGCGCGAGCGTTTTGAGACGGACGATGCGTTTGCGCCGCTGAGAAGCGTTCTTCGTCTGGCGCTGTCGCCGTGGGAGCAGCCGCGCTCCGTAGGTCCGTAAAGCGATGCCCGTGCCGTCGTTCTCCGTGGCGTTGGCGCCTGGCGGGCTGACCCCACCCCACGGCTTCAAATGCACCGTCCTCGATCGTGTCGGGGAGACGGTGCATTTCGTGCACCCTACGGGAAGACGCGCGACGTCCGCTTCATGAGTGCGCAGTCCGAGCACCCGCCGCCGCCGTGTTCGGAGGTCCCGCAGCCCCCACTGCCGCAGCCGGCTCCACCGGAACCGCAGTGACCACAACCCGTGGCCTCGCTCTCCGGCGGCGCGGCGAGAGATCCTTCCGATGCGTCGACGCCGGCCGCCTCGAACACCACATCGAGGCCGTGGACCGCGCGAAAGGCCGCGAGCAAACCCGACACGTCCAGGTCGTGCGGCCCCAGGTAGTGAACGACGGTCCGCTGGTCGTCGAGCAGCGGCTCGACGTCGATCAGGTCGAACGGCCAGACGCCCTCCTCGAACACCTGCTGGCAGACCGCAAAGCGACGGTGCCGGTCGAGTGCCGAGCGGTCGGCACGCGCGAGGTCGTCGTGGGTCGCGGCACGGAGGACGCGAGCCGTGTTGCGGGGCGGTGTACCGAACTCGTCGGTCGGCAAGAGGGGCGCGGGGAGCAGCACTTCACCGAGCTCGGTGCCGCGGTGGGTCTGCAACACCACGTGCTGGCCGCGTTCCATCGCTTCGGCCGAGGCCAGGAACCGGCCCACTCGGCCCATGAGACCATAGCGGACGTAGAAAGCGTGTTCCATAAGTTCCTCGGCCGTGCAACGGCGTGGCCCACAGTTCACCACTCTAGCAATCCGTTTCCCTTTGTGACAAGGCGGGCGAAACGGGGCGCGCACGCGTTCTCGTGGGCACGGTCGGGCACTATAATTCCTTCCGTCGACCGATGCCGGGATCATCCGCAGGAGGAAGACGTGGAATGAGCCAAACTCTTTGCACGCTGAAGGTTCAGGGGCTGGATTGCCCCACCGAGGTGGCGGCCCTCCAGGCCGCGCTCAACGGCACGAAGGGCGTGCTCGAACTGACCTTCGACCTGATCCACGGCACGATGACCGTGCGGTTCGACGACATGCTGACGCGGCCCGAGGAGCTCGTCGAACGGGTGGCAGCGCGCGCAGGGATGCAAGCGGAGCTCGCGGGCCGCCCCGCGCCGGCGCACACGTGGTGGGGCCGTTATTCGAGCTGGGTGCTCGTTGCGGGTTCAGGGCTGGCGCTCGCGGCCGGCGTGGCGATCGAGCACCTTGCCGGGCTTCGTGGCGCGGCGCGCGGGGCGTACTTCCTGTCGATTGCCGCGGGGGGCTGGCTGCTCTTCCCGAAGGCGCTACGGGCCGCGCGCCAGGGACGCTTCGATATTCACCTGCTGATGGGTCTCGCGATCCTCGGAGCGCTGGCGCTTTCGCAGTGGGACGAGGCGGCGACCGTGGCGTTCCTGTTCGGTCTTTCCGAGCTGCTAGAGTCGTTGAGCCTCGAGCGGGCCAGGCGCGCGGTCCGGGCGCTCCTGGACGTGGCTCCCCAGACGGCCGAGGTGAAAGGGCCCGACGGTGCGATCCGGGTCGTGCCTGCCGGGTCCGTGCATGCTCGCGCCCGCGTCCAGGTGCGCGCAGGGGAGACGGTCCCGGTCGACGGCACCATCCTGCTCGGACGTTCGAGCGTCGACCAGAAGGCGATCACGGGCGAATCGGTGCCCATACCGCGCGAGCCGGGCGACCCCGTCTTCGCCGGAACGGTCAACGGCGAGGGGACGCTCGAGATCGAGGCGAACGGTCCGGTGGACGACTCGCTGGTGGCGCGGATCGTCGCCCGGGTCCGCGAGGCACAGGCGGGCCGGGCCCCGATGGAACGGCGCATCGAGCGCTTCGCGCGCATTTACACGCCGCTTGTCATCCTGACCGCCCTGCTCGTGATGATTGTCCCGCCTTTGATCGCGTTGGCGATCGGCGCGAGTGCCTCGTGGGGCCTGTGGTTCGGCCGGGGATTGATCGTCCTGGTGATCGCCTGCCCCTGTGCGCTCGTGATCGCGACCCCCGTCGCCGTCGTCAGCGCGCTCGCCGCAGCGGCACGCCGGGGCATCCTGATCAAGGGGGGGCAGTACCTGGAAGAGTTCGGCCGGCTCCAGGCCCTGGCGTTCGACAAGACCGGGACGCTGACGAAGGGGGAGCCGGACGTCGTCGAGATCGTTCCGGCGGGCGAGCAAGGCGACACCGACGTTTTGCGCATCGCGGCCGCGCTCGGTAACCGGGGCGGCCACGTCCTGGGCCGCGCGATCGCGAGGCACGCCCTGGGAATGAATCTCGACGTGCCGGATGCACACGACTACACCGCGTTTCCGGGTCTGGGCGCCCAGGCCAAGGTGGGCGCGGTCGAGTACCACCTGGGAAGCCATCGCTATATCGACGAGGCGGGACTCTGCCAGCCGGACTTTCACCAGCGGCTGGATCACGCGGAACGTGCGGTCGGAACCTCCGTCGCGCTCTCGGCCCCGTCGGGACCGCTCGGCTGGATCCGGCTGGCGGACCGCGCCCGGCCCGAGGCGTCGCGTGTCCTGGCCGAGCTCCACGACCTCGGCGTGAAGACGGTGATGCTGACCGGCGATAATCCGCAGACGGCGTCGGCCATGGCACGAGAACTGGGAATCACCCGTCAGCGCGCCGGCCTGCTCCCCGCGGACAAGGCGACGGCCATCGCCGAGCTCGACGCCGAGCACGGCCCGACGGGAATGGTCGGCGACGGCGTCAACGACGCGCCGGCCCTGGCGGCCGCGCGCGTCAGCGTCGCCCTCGGCGGGATCTCCAGCGGCGCTGCACTCGAAACGGCCGACATCGTGCTGATGGCCGACGACCTGACCGGGCTCCCCTGGCTCGTCCGGCACAGCCGGCGCACGCTGGCCCGCATTCGCCAGAACATCGGCATTGCGCTGGCAACGAAAGTGATCGTGCTGATCCTGGCGGTGTTGGGTTACGCGGGCATGTGGCTGGCGATCGTCTCCGACGTCGGCGCCAGCCTGGTCGTCACCGCGAACGCCCTGCGACTGCTGCGAGCGCCTCGGGAATAAGGACACTCCTCGCTGATCTCCACCGGTTATCCCTCGGGCGAAGCGGGGCGCCTGGGTGCCATGCTCACGTCTTTGTCACGCGACGTCATGTTGTACCCCCGACGCGACGTCATGTTATACCCCCGAATGCGACATGAAGTTATAGCCTCGACGCAGGATCAGCGATAAACTCTTTGGATGTTTCTTGTCGATCAATTTGGAGGATCGCCCATGCCTCGCGCCATCCCAGCCGCCACTCGCCAGGAAATCGTTCGCCGACACCTCGACGGCCAGACTCTCAAACAGATCGCGACCGACCTCCACCTGCCATTGGTTACCGTCCGCTCGCTTTGGCGCGCTTTCCGCCAGCGAGGCGAGGAGGGGTTGGCCGTCGCCTACCACAACTGCGGGCGGGGCACACGGCGGCATTGCCGAACTGTTCTCCAGCGGGCCTGTCAGCTCAAGCGGAAGCACCCCACCTGGGGCGCCGGGCGGATCCGCGTCGAATTGCTCGGGATCCTCGACCGCTCGCTTGTCCCCTCACCTCGCACACTTCAGCGCGCTTTTCAGGGTGAGGGCATCAATCGACCCAGGCGATCCCAACGTCCTCGGACAGCCCGGGCCAAGCCCGAGCGACCCCACGACGTCTGGGAAGTGGACGCGGTCGAAAAGAAGCGGCTCAAAACCGGAGCCGAGGTCAGTTGGATGGCCGCCGTCGACGTGTACTCCGGAGCGCTCCTCGCCGGCGAGCTTTCCCCCCCAGCCCCAGTGGCAGACGATCCGCCCAAAGGACGCTCGTGCCTTGTTTCGCCGCATTTTTCAACGGTGGGGTCTGCCGCGGTCGATCCGCGTTGACAATGGCCACCCCTGGGGCCTGAACCGCGGACTGCCGCCGGTGCTGGCGTTGTGGCTGATCGGACTGGGGGTGTCCGTAGAATGGATTCCGCCGGGCCAACCACAACAGAACGGCCACATCGAGCGGGGCAACGGGGTGACCCAGCAGTGGGCCGAGCCGGGCGAATGTTCAACACGTTCGCAATTGCAAGGACGATTGCATAAGGAATGCGCGATTCAGCGGGAGCGCTACCCGTCGATCGCGGGCATGTCGCGAGCCGAGGCTTACCCCGAGCTGCGCCAATCGGATCGCCCCTACCACCCTCGAGCTGAGGGGAGCATCTGGGACTTGTCCCACGTCGACCGCTTCCTTGCCGCTCGAACGCTCCACCGGCGCGCCAACGCCCGCGGCACAATCTGGCTCTACGGTGAAGGTCGAAACCTGGGACGACCCCACTCCGGCAAAGAAGTCGGCGTCCGGTTCGATGCGGGTTCGCGCGAGTGGGTCGTGACCGATCTGGCGGGCAAGGAACTGAACCGGCTTGCTGCACCGGAGATCAGTCGGAAGCGGATCCTGGCCCTCGATGTCGGCCAAACGCACAGCCGACGACAAACGTAAAAGGAGGGGTAAAACTTCATGTCGCGTCGGGGGTACAACATGACGTCGCGTGACATCTTTGTGGGCATGCGTCCTCGCACCGTGTCGGGACGCGGCACCCAGGTCTCCAATTCACGCGCGACGGGTCGGGTGGAGATCGGCCAGGAGTGTCCCTTTTCCCTCGGCCAGGCAAACCAAGTCAGGACGCCAACACGGCTATTGCGTGTCCTTGGCTGGAGTTTCAGAGTCCGTTTCACAAAGGTTGATAATTCGACCTTCAAGGGCGATCAGGAGAAGTCCGCGAAACCCGGGGCGGTCGTCATTGTTCAGAATGACTCCTTTCCCTCCTTTCTTCGCTGCTTCTCGCCGGTTTCATCCGATCTTATAGCCGGCCACTTCGACTCTTAATTAAAGCCGGCTATTTTTGCGCTTCGTTATTTTGACCGCATCCCACGCGTTCGCCCCCGTCGCGAATGCCGTGGTGCGTCACCCTCCGTACTGGACACACACGTGAGACGTCGTGGATTCACACTGATCGAGCTTCTCGTCGTGATCGCGATCATCAGCGTACTGATTGCCCTGTTGTTGCCGGCCGTGCAGGCAGCGAGAGAAGCGGCCCGCCGGATTCAGTGCACCAACAACCTGAAACAGCTCTCGCTGGCCCTGGCCAACTACGAGAGCAGCTACGGCTGCTTTCCGCCAACCGGCTCCGACGACCCGGGCGACGGCCTGGACAACGATTTCTCGTCGAAGACGCGACTGCTTCCGTTCATGGAGCAATCGAGCGTCTTTAATTCGTTGAATCAGACGTATTACTCCGTTGGGATCATCAATCCCGCCATCAATACGACGGCCGTCTGCGCGCAGATCAACACGTTCCTCTGCCCGTCCGATGGGAACGACCCCAACTACACGGTCGTCGGCACCAAGACCGGCCAGACCAACTACGGGAATAACTTGGGGATGTCGATCACATTCAACGGTTTGGCGTTCGACGGCCCAGCCTGGCGTATGAACGACCCTGCCAAGGGGGGACCAACCACGATCGCCTCCATCCTCGACGGGACCTCGAACACCGCGGCGCACTCCGAGTGGCTCAAGGGACGGAACATCGGCACGGGCCGTCAAGCCGTCTGGACCGGCACGAAAGCCTACAGCCGGACTCCCGGCGCGTACTGGCCGGCCCCCAACGGTGTTTACCAGACCGTCCACCAGGTCCTTCAGCAGGTCGCCAGCAATTGCCAGCCGAACCTGAACACCCCGGCGACCTGGGATAAAAAGGGGATGCTCTGGGCGTGCAACCTCGCGGGCGTCGGCGGTGGCTACAGCCACCTGCTCGCCCCCAATCAGCCGGCCTGCTTCTACCCGCAATACAACTACGCCAAGTACAACGAGCCCGCGCCCGGCAACGACGACGTCACGATGATCAACGCCCAGTCCAACCACTCGGGCGGCGTCAACGTCAGCTTCCTTGGACACGTGCGACAAAAGTCGCGTTGAAAATCCCCTCCTTTTGGTCGGGATTTCGTGGCGTTCGTTGATCGCTCGCGTTAATGTCCCTTCATTCATTGTTGAAGGGGCAACGCCGTGCGA
>JARLIH010000151.1 GCA_031291845.1 Isosphaeraceae bacterium
ACGTCAAAGCCGGTGGCAAGCTGTCGGACCTGGGAAAGCGGATCGCCGACCTCGGCTTGAGCGTCGAAAGCGCCATCGGCTTTTTCGATTGGATCGTCGATGACGACGCCCGGCGCAAGAAGGGCTTCGAGGAAGCGAAACGCAACATGGAGATGGTCCGCGCCATCGGCGGGAAGCGGTTGGCGGCGCCGCCGGCCGGGGCGACCGACCAGACCAATATTGACCTCCGCAAAGCTGCCGATCGTTATCGTGAGCTGCTGGAGCTCGGCGACGCATTCGGAGTCGTTCCCCAGGTCGAGGTCTGGGGCTTCTCCAAGACGCTGACTCGGTTGGGGGAAGCCGCACAGGTCGCGATCGACAGCGGCCACCCGGCCGCGTGCATCTTGCCCGACGCTTACCATCTGTACAAGGGCGGGTCTTCCTTCTCGGGAATCCGGCTCCTGAACGGCAGCGCCGTCCATGTGTTTCACTTCAACGATTACCCGGGAAGTCCCGCGCGCACGGAGATCAGTGATGCGCAAAGGGTTTATCCCGGAGACGGGATTGCGCCGCTCAAGGAGTTGGTCCGCAGCCTGAACGCGATCGGCTTCAAGGGCATGCTTTCGCTCGAGCTCTTCAACCGCGATTACTGGAAGGACGACGCCCTGACGGTCGCGCGCACCGGCCTCGAGAAGATGCGCGAGGTCGTCCGTTCCGCATTGGCGTAGCCCTTCCGAGGCGTTTGGCCGCGTCTTTTGACTCAGGATGTCGACTCTCACAGGTCCTCGACGTTTTCCCTGAATGAGGCCGAGAATGACGATCACACGCCGGAAGTTCGTTCGGACGACGGTCGCGGCAGGCTTGGCGGTCGCTGCGCCGGCGGTCCATGCGCAGGACAAGTCTGAGAAGAAGTACAACACCGCACTCATCGGCACGGGCTGGTGGGGCACGAATATCGTGCGCGAGGCGCTTCGGTCGGGGGAGTGCCGCCTGGTTGCGCTGTGCGACGTTGACGATCATCAGATTGATGTTGCCCAAGCGGAAATCAGCAAGGTCTCCGCCGACACGCCGAAGCGCTACAAGGACTTCCGCGAACTGCTCGACCGCGAGAAGCCCGAGATCGTCATCTGTGCGACGCCCGACCACTGGCACCCGCTCATCACGATCGCGGCGGTCAAAGCCGGCGCACATGTCTGCGTGGAGAAGCCGATCGGCCATACCATCAACGAAGGCAAGGCGATGGTGAAGGCTGCGCGCGATTACGACCGAGTGGTGCAGGTCGGCACGCACCGGCGGGTTTCGCCGCACAACGTCGCGGGGCGCGAGTTTCTGCGCTCGGGCAAGGCTGGCAAGATCGGCATGGTCCGGGCGTTCGTGCACTACGGCGGCGGCCCGGAGCAACCGCGCAAGAATACCGATCCGCCCAAGGGGCTCGATTGGGAGATGTGGTGCGGACCCGCGCCCCTGCGTCCCTATAACGGCGATACAAACAACCCGTGGAGCGGCGGCATCCACCCCCGGGGGTTCCGGAACTACCTGGACTACGCCAACGGGACGCTCGGCGATTGGGGCGTGCACTGGATGGACCAGATTCTGTGGATCATGGACGAGCAGGCGCCCCGCAAGGTCTATTCCGTCGGCGGCCGGCCGATCAAGGGGCCCGCCGTGCTGACCAAGGACGAGCAGACGAGTGATGCCCCTGACCACCAGGTCTCGACGTTCGAGTTCGACCGCTTCAGCGTCTCCTGGGAACACCGGCAGTTCGCCGGCAACAACGCCGAGAAGGGAGAGAGCGTCGGCTGCTACTTCTACGGGACCGAGGGGACGTTCCACATGGGTTGGCAGCAGGGCTGGACCTTCTATCCTCTTGACACCAAGAAGGCCGCAGTTCACCAGGAGCCCACGCTCCACCAACCCGACGACCAGAACATTCGCGAGCTCTGGGCCGATTTTCTGGGCGCGATCAAGACGGGTAAGCGTCCGGTCAGTGACATTGAGAAGATTCATCTCTCGACCAACATGAGCCTCCTCGGCATGCTGGCGCTGAAGCTCGGGCGCGGTATCGAGTGGGACGCAGAGAAGCAGCGCGTCGTGGGTGACGAGGCGGCCAACAAGCTGCTCAGCCGCGCATACCGCAGGCCCTGGGAATATCCGGTCGTCTAGGACGGTTCACGATTCCGTGTTCTTCTTCGTGGGGCCGGTCAGCCCGCCCTGCGTCTTGACTTCTCGACACGAATGAACGTGGTGCATGTCATGCACCCTCCGAGACGGAACAGACGATGGGGGACGGCGCTCGCCAACCATCGGTCTCTTGCGCTCAGGTCGCACCGTGGCGACCGTCAGTCCGGCGTGTCAGGCAGGTGCCCGATGGACCAGAAGAACGTATACCCCGACGAAGAGTGGTGGGAGCGTACGCTGCTGAGATCGGAGAAGGAAAACGGCAGCGTACGCGAACGATCCGAATCGAATTCCGGGAAGGACGCTGACCACGCGTCCCTTCCCTCGTTCCTCTCAGACGGTGCGTTCGACTGCCGGAGCAACGTCCCGGCCTTCTGGGCTCTGGACGTGCGTGACCCTGAGTACGCCCTGCTCGCAGCGTCAGCGCAAGAGTTCATCGAGGCGGTCCAGCTTCGGTCGGACTTGCCTCACGGCTGCGAATCGCTGGCGCCCGCCGCTTTGCGGGTCGCAGCGCATCTGGCCGGCGGCCATGGGATGGGTTACGAGGACAGCGTCTTGTGCGGCAACATCGTCCGGTGCCGCTGGGCCCTGGCCGAGTGCCGTTTCTGCGCTGAGACGCTGGCCCACATCGTCTCCCGGCTGGGCCGGCCCGAGTTCGCCGGTCTCCTCGACCGTTGCCGGACCCTGTCCAACGCGATCGAGGAGCGGATCGACCAGCTCCGGCGACGGGTTTGGTGGTGACGCCTCGGTCTCGATCCGGGGCAGGTCGTCAGGGTTGGCTCGAGCCCAAACGGACTCACGCTATCGGTTGAGCCCACCGGTCCGCGCGTCGGCGGGCAGCTCGAGGTACTGGCCCGGCGTCAGGTGGTAAGGGTCCGGGACGACTTTCCGGTTTAGCCTGAGGATCTCGTCTTCCCGGTGGGCATCGCCCAGCGTGGCCTTGGCGATCGACCTGAGCGTCTCGTAGCGCGAGCGGACCTGATACCGCGGTCGCCGCGGCCGTTCCGGTTCGTCCTCGGCGCTGTCTTCCTCCGCGACGTCCTCAATGGGGCGCGTACGAGGAAGTCCCTCTTCAAACGAGTCACTGGCCGGCAGGGGCGGCTTCTCCTCGGGTACGACGCGTTTCACGGGGCTCCGGTCCGGCATCATGCTGTTGAGTACGGGGCGCGAGGTGCGGCGCAGCGGGACGGTCGACGCACTCGATCGCTCGACGCGCTGCGGCGTGGGGGGATCGATGAGCGACGGATCGAGCTCTTCGTGCGGAGGGATCCGAATCGTCGTGCCCACGATCAGTTTCTTGATATCGGGCACCTTATCGCGGTTCGCCGCCCAGAGTGCTTTGTAATACCGGCCCGAGCGATAGTACAGCCGAGAGATCGTCCAGAAGTTCTCGTCCTTTTGGACGACGTGGGGGATGGGTTCGATCTTGTCAGCGGACTCGAGAGCCGCAGTTTCGTCGGGTTTGCCGGCACCACTTTCGGCCCGGGTCGTCAGTGTCGCGGACCGGTCGTCCTGCTCGTTGCGGAACCGGGTGTTGCGGAGCTTCACCCATCCCACCTGTCCCGAACCCGCCGTAGCAGCCGCGGGCTCTGCGGCGGGCGTGGTGGCTGGGCTGGACGACTGCGTTTGCGTTACGGGTTCGGGGCTGGCGGCCGCAGTGGGTGCGGTCACGATGGGGCTCGTTTCGGCTGCGACGTTGGGCATCTCCGAGGGGGGCGAGATCGGTGGACTCGAAGCCGGGGCCGCGACCTTCGTCGCGGGCGGCGCTCCGACGTTTGACGGGGCGGCCGGCGTGTCTGCGGCGGAGCTCGCGGGAGGTGTCAGGGGCGCGCCCCCCGTGTCGCCCGGTGCGGAGGTGACCACGGGAGCCGCTGCCGAGCCCGCTGGTGCGGGAACGGCTTCGCCGCCACCCGGCTGGGCCGTTTGGGGCGGAGCGGGCAACGCCGCGGGGACCGTTGCCGGGACGATCGTGTTTGGTTCGACTGCGGTCTCCGCCGCGACGGGTGCCAAAGGGGCCACGACCGGGCTGGCGGACGCCGGCTGGCTCACGTCCGTGCCGGTCGCGGCCACGACGGGCGCCGGGACCGGCTGCGCGCCACCCGAGTTCGCCGACGGCGAATTCGGTCCCTCCGTGCCGGCGGTCGCCTCGGACACGGGGGCAGGAGCCGGAGCCGGAACCCCCTCGTTCGCCTTCGGGTCGTTCGATGCCGGCGCAGGGACCTGAGCGGCGGTCGCCTCCTTGGCCGCCGGCAGGCTTACCGCTGGGGGAGGCGCTCCACCAGCGGTTTGTCCCTGGTCGCCTTGGCCCGATTCCGCAACGACCGCACCCGATGGACTTTTGTCAGTTGTCTGACTCCCCTCGCCGGACGGCTTTCCGGCCGAGTCGCTCTGTTTTGTGGCGGGCTCTGACGGTTTTTCCGCCTTCGCGTCGGCGACCGCTTTGGGATCGCTCTTCGAATCCGCCGGCGCTTTGGGGTCGCCGCCGCCGTGGATCTCGGTCACAGGAGGTGTTTTGCCTTTGGTGCCCCTGTTCAGAAGCAGCAGCGTCACGAGGAGGGCGAAGGAAAGGGTCACGGCCACGCCCACCCGCGCCTCGCGCGGCAAGCGCAGTCCGGATCCCCCTTGCTTCCGCGGCCTGCCGTGGGCGACCGAGTGGGTGAGGACGTCGGTATCGCGGTCCGAGTCAGTTCCGTCGTGCTCGGTCTGCGAACCCTCGCCGTGCGTCACCGCGTCCCCGGGTTGCGGGGGCGTGATGAACTCTGGGGCTGGTGGGGTCCAGGCTGGATTGGACATCGCTCGGCGACCCTCAATTTCGCGCTTCGTGCTCGGGGGTTTGAGGCGACTTCCTCGGCCGACGCAGTGACAGGTTTGCGAGTCAGGACGTTCCAGCGGGGGTCGTCACGGAATGCAACTTTCACCCGCCGGTCCTCCAGCGAATGAAAGCTGATCACCGCCGCACGCCCTCCCGGTTTCAGGACATCCGGGAGCATCTTCAAGATCGCTTCGAGGTGGGTAAGCTCGTCGTTGACCGCGATCCGAAGGGCTTGAAATACGCGTGTGGCCGGGTCGATCGCCCCCCACTTTCCCGGAATGCTGCGTCTGACGATCTCGGCGAGGCGCTCCGTGGTCGTAATGCGTTCGACCCTTCGGGCTTCGACGATTCGCCGCGCGACACGCCGGCTGTGACGTTCCTCCCCGTATTCAAAGAACAATCGTGCGAGTTCTTCGGCATTGAGCGAATTGACGAGTTCGGCCGCCGATTCCCCTTCGTCCGGGTCGAACCGCATGTCGAGCGGACCGGCCGCGGCAAAACTAAAGCCACGGTATGACCAGCGGAGCTGGTCGGAAGACAATCCGAGGTCGAGTAGCACGCCGTCCACGGCCTCGAGGCCTTCCGCGGCGAGCACGTCGTCCAGGTCACTGTAAGCAGAATGAACCAAGGTGACCGGCAGGCCGCGAGTGGCTTCGGATGCCAGAGCGAGCATCTCCGTGTCGCGGTCGAGCCCAATCACCCGCCCGACCGGCCCGACTGCCTTCGCCAGCGCGGCAGCGTGGCCCCCTGCCCCGACCGTCCCATCCACCAGGATGGAACCCGCATGAGGGGCCAGCCAGGCCAGCACTTCATCAAGCAGGACAGGCCGGTGAACGGCACTCGGCAGTCGATCGTCAGGAAGCACGGCCGGCTCGAGAAAGGAAGTGCGAGGTGCGATCGGCCGGAGCGGACTCGATCCAGCGGCGACTCTATCCGAGCGGCTGTTTCTGTCAAGACCTCTCGCCCCGTTGAACGGGCGCTCGGAAGCTCTTGACGGGCCCGGCCGAAACGGATTACCGCCAATCGATTCATCGACCAGGCAGTTTCTGCCTCTTGAATTTAAGTAGGGCCGGCCAATGCCGGCGGAATCCCTTGCGATCCGCGCCCGGTGTGTGACCTTCGTGTGAACTAAATTCAACGGTCGCCGGGAGCGTCTTCCCAAGACCGCCGACGGTCCCGATCGCCCGCTTCCTATTCCAAGCCCAGCACGCCCGACCAGAGCCGGTCGTAGGCCGAGACGGTCGCGTCGACCGAATAGTTTGCCTCGACGAGCGCCCGCCCCGCCGCGCCGAACCGTTGCAAGCGTCCCGGGTCGGCGGCTGCGTCGAGCAGCGCCGTTGCGAGCGCGGCCGCGTCGCGCGGCGGGACCAGCCAGCCGGTCTGCCCCGGCACGACCAGGTCTTCCGCACCTTCGACCTGCGTCGCCACGACCGCCCGGCGCGCCGCCATGGCTTCGAGCACCGCGTTCGGCATCCCTTCCCAGATCGAGGCAAGGACCAGCAGGTCGGCCATCTGGAGCAAGCGCGGGACGTCGTCTCGCCTGCCGAGCCAGTGTACGTGGCCTGCAAGCGTCGCCGACGCCGCGACGCGCCGCAGGAGCTCGCCTCGGTCGGGCCCGTCGCCGACGAGGACGAGGTGCCAGTCAGGCCGGCGCAGCACGACGCGCTCGGCGGCATCGAGCAGCAAGAAGACCCCCTTTTGCGGGTCGAGGCGGCCGACTTGCAGCACGGTGTGGGCGTTCGGCGGGATCCCGATCGACTCGCGCGGCGTGGGCAGCAGGCCGTCATACAGAGCTGTGTCGACGCCGTTAGGGATCACGGTGAGGCGTTCTTCAGGCAGGCCCTCGACGTCGTGACAGAATCGATAGACGCCCTGCGACACGCAGACTTGCCCCGTCGCGAGCCCGGCCGTGAGCCGGTCGACGGTCAGGTGCCAGCGCTTCTGCCGTTCGGCGACGCGCACGCCACTCAGCACCCAGGGGACGCCCGCCAGCGGCGCGGCGAGCCGAGCGGCGACGTTGGCGTGGAAGAGAAAACTCTGAACCAACCGCGGCGCGTGAGCTCGCAGCGCCCTGGCCAGACGAACGACGGCCTGCAGGGGCCGCGCACGGTTCACGTTAAGACACTCGGTCGGGACACCCGCGGCCGTCAAAGGTTGAACCAGCGCTCCTTCGGGTCCGAGGCAAAGCACGTTCGGCCGCCAACGGCTGCGATCGAGCCGCGTGGCAAGAGCCACGAGCGATCGCTCCGCGCCGCCGACGTCGAGGTCGGTGATCACCAGGCTCACGGCCAGCGGCTGCTCGGGCCTGGATCTGCGCCCCGCGCTTGCAAGTCTATGGGTAAGGTTCTGCACGACTCGGGTACAATCGGATAATGCTCGAAAAGGAACCATTGTGCCGACGCGTCACGTCGGGGAGGAAGGGGGATTGAGGACCGATGACTTCGATTTCCACCTTCCGCCCGAACTCGTCGCGCAGCAGCCCGTGGAGCCACGCGATCGGTCGCGGCTGCTGGTCGTGGACCGCCAGGCAGGGTGCTGGCGGCATCACACGTTCGCGGAGCTGCCAACGCTGCTTCCCCCCGGTGCCGTTCTTACTCGAAACAACACCCGGGTCGTGCCCGCTCGCCTGATCGGCCACCGTGAGGCAACGGGCGGAAAATGGGAAGGCCTGTTTCTCCGCGAGCTGCCCGACGGTGGCTGGACCGTTCTTGCCACGACCCGAGGGCATCCAGTCCCCGGCGAGCGGGTCGTGGTGGGGGCCGAGCTTCGTCTGACGCTCCTGTCGAAGAATGACAACGGACAGTGGTCCGTACGTCCCGAAAGCGACGAGCCGACGGCCGCGCTTCTGGAACGGCATGGGCAAGTGCCGCTCCCCCCTTACATTCGCAAAGGCCGGGAAACCCCCGAAGATCGCCTGCGCTATCAGACCGTCTACGCCCGGCATCCCGGGGCCGTCGCGGCCCCCACCGCCGGGCTGCACTTTACCGCCGAGGTGTTCGAGGAACTGGAGGCGCGCGGCGTGTCGTGGATCGACGTGACGCTTCACGTCGGGCTGGGTACGTTTCGGCCGATCGAGAGCGAGCAAATCGAAGAGCACGTGCTCCACGCGGAGTGGGCCGAGCTCGCGGAGAACGAGGCTTCGTTACTTCGGCAAGCGCGGGCCCGGGGCGTGCTCATCGCGGCGATTGGCACCACCTCAGCGCGGGTGCTGGAGACCGCCGCTCGCGAGGGGGAGTTCCGTGCGTTCGCCGGTGAAACCGCGCTTTACATTCGACCCGGGCACATATTCCGCGGCGTCGACGCGCTGGTGACCAATTTCCATCTCCCGCGCAGCAGCCTCCTGGTGCTCGTGAGCGCCTTCGCCGGTGTCGAGCTGATCCGCGCGGCGTATGCGGAGGCGATCCGGGAGCAGTATCGCTTTTACAGCTACGGCGACGCGATGTTGATTCTCTGAACGCGATCGAGCGAGCGGTCAGACGGTGTTCCTCGGCCGGAATCGCTTCGTGAGCGCCCGGTCGAGCTGGTCGGGCGCCTCGAGGCCGAGGTGGTAGCTCATATGGTTGAGCTCGCCTGGATCACCGAAGTTGAATTGCTGGGCGTTCGGGGCGTGCCAGAGGATGTAACGCTCGCTCCCCTGGAAGTCGACGTACGCGATCGCCAGGCTGTTGTCCTGGTAGACCCACACGGCGACGATCGGGCGACCGGCCGAACCGCCGAGCCGGAGTGAGGGGGTGAGCATCTCGACCTGCTTGTTCAGCATGCCCTGGATGGCCACCGTACCGGCCGAGCGGCCGCGGACCGAGGGGATGACGGCCAAGCGATAAGGCCCCCCGATCGGCACGTTGCGGTGGGTCGACTTGGCGCCCGGTTTCCGGAGCGCTGAGACGGCTTCCTGCCAGAGGTCGCGGAGCTCCCCCTGCGTAAAGCGGATCGGATCGGGGCTCACGAGTCCGACGACCCCTTTGTCCGCCGGCGGGAGGTCGGTAACGAGCTCGTCGAGGCTGACGCCACTGCCGGCGAGCCGATCGGCCAGCCGGTTCTCACGTTCCGGCGGCGCGGCGGCGGGCTCCATCTCGATCTGAGAGTCGTCGACGAGCGCGTCGATTTCTTGGTCGAGCTCCGCGACCACCTGCTCCGGGACGGATTGGACGATGGCGCGGTCGAGGCGGACGCCGGCGTCGGGAACGTGAAAGACCTTGGCACAAAGGTAATCCCATACCTTTTCGTACTGCGGCCGAACCTGGCGCTGCCATCGTGCGCGCTCGATGAGCGGGTAGACCACCTCGGGCCAAAGCTCCTCGCTGGCTGGGTCGCCGTATGCCGCCGGGGACGCATAGCGCAGCACCGCCTGGCGGAACTCGGGATGGTCGCGCCAGACCTCGGCGACGCGGTTCCACCTGCCGACCAGCAGGTCGTCGACCTCCGTCCGCTCGGGGGCGACCTTTTGGAGGTCGGCGAACTCCTGGGGCATTAGCCCGGGATTGAGCAAGCCGCCGGCGTCGGCCATGTGTTTCTGCGCGTAGGGACTGGCATCGAGAAGCTGCTTACGGATCTGGCGAAACTTCTTGCGCTTCGCGGCCGTGTCGCGGCTCGCCAGGTATTTCATCGTCACGACGGGATTCAGTGCCGCCCGCACTTCGGGACGTTCCTCCAGCAGCCGCGCGCCGCGACCGACGGCCTCGTTGGTCCCCCCGGCCATCATCGTCGAGGTCATTGCGAGCAGGAGACGGGCCCGGTCCGCGTTGCGCGAGTCGTTGGGGCGCCGTAGCAACAGCCCGCGCCGGCGCGAGCCGCCAAGCAGGAACGCGAGGTAATGGCCGCAGAGATAGCGTTCGTCCGGCGTCAGAATCAAGGGCTCGTTCAGGATCTCCTCGAGCATCTCCCGCACGAGCGGCGTCGTCCCCTTCGGGGTCGACAGCGGCGGCGTCGTGACCGTGGGCACCGGCGCCGGCGGCTTGGGCTTCGGGGACCGGTTCGGCGCTGGTGCAACCGGTTCCGTAGCCGTAGCAGACGGCATCGCGACGTACGCTGGCTCACCCAGGGAGAGCGCCCTGTCGATTTCGTCGCGGAGCGCCTGAGCGACCAGCCTGCCCGAAGAGGGACGGGCACCCGGCTGCTTCGCGAGCAGCGCCAGGATCAGGGACTCGAGATTGTCGCTGATGGCCGCGTTCTTCGTCCGCGGCGGCTCCGGAGCGTTGTTGACGTGCTGGGCGATGATCGCGAGCGGCTGACCCTGGAACGGACACGCGCCCGTCGCGCACTCATAGAGCATGACGCCCAGCGAGTAGAGGTCGCTCCGGTGGTCGACCTTTTTAGCCTGGGCCTGCTCGGGACTCATGTAATGCGGCGTGCCGCGGATCGCCCCCGAGTCGTCGGCCTGCTCCGCAATCAGCGACAGTCCAAAATCGGAAAGCTTCGCCACGTCGGACGAGGTCAGCAGCACGTTCCCGGGCTTGATGTCGCGGTGGATGACGCCCTGGTGGTGTGCGTAATCCAGCGCATCGGCCACCTGGGCGATGATTCGCAGGCGGTCCTTGAGCGGGATGTTCCGCCAGCGCTTGGAAAAACTCGGGCCATCGACCTCTTCCATCACCAGGAAGTACGTGCCGTCGGCTGCGCCGAAGTCGTAGAGCCGGACGATGTTATCGTGAAGCAGCCGCGCCAGAATCTGGGCCTCGAGGCGGAGTCGGCGGGCCAGCTCTTCGCCGCTCTGTTCCTTCAGTACCTTGATCGCCACGCTCCGGGCGAGGACCAGGTCCGTGGCCCGGTAGACCGCGCCCATGCCGCCTCGACCCAACTCCTTCTCCAGGGTGAACCTCTGGTTGAAGGTGGTACCGATCACCGTGTCGATCTCCCGATGGCAGCGGCTGCCGTGAAGTATTTTTGCATATCATAGGACGGATCAGCGCCTAGTACAACGATAAGGAAGAAGACGGCGTGACGGCGGCAAAGTCCGAGCGAGGGAGGGTTCGGCACGTTGGGTGGCGCGCCCGTCGCAGACTCCGGGCGTGCTACCCCCATCGGTCCTCGATCGACTTTGCACTACGTCCTGCCGAAGACCTCCGCGTCAAGCGCGGATCGGCTCGATGCAAAGTCGTACCACGGTGCCCTCGCCAGGCTGGCTTCGAAGCGAGAGGGTCCCCCGATGCCGCCGCCAGATGCCGTTGGCGATGCTCAGACCCACGCCGAGATGGCCGGGACGCGTGCTGAAGAACGGCTCCACAGCGCGTTCCTGGGTCTCGTGCGTCATTCCCTCGCCCGAGTCGCGCAGCTCCAGGACGACCCAACCGCGAGCATCCGCGGCGGTCGAGATGGCGATCACGCCCTGCTGACTCGGCATGGCCTCGAACGCGTTACGCGTCAGGTGGCCGAGCATCGCCTTGAGCTGCCGGTCGTGCCCCTGGATACGCGGCACCGCGGCCAGGTCGGTCGCCCACGCAATGCCTTCCGGACCCTCGGAGCGGGCCTCCTCCACAAACTCGGCGACCAGCCGGTCGAGGGCGATCGAAGCCGGCGTGAAAACGCCGCGCCCGGGCTCGATCGAAGTCACCGAACGCGTGTAGTCGATCAATCGGCGGGCGACCGTCGCCGCGTTCAGGGCGGACTGGATGATCGTTTCCGCCAGGGCGGCCGGGTCAGCGACTGGTGCCTGCGGAGACTTCAAGCGCAGCAGTTCCGCGTTGCTGACGATCGCACTGAACGCGTTGATGACGTGGTGACCTACCCCGGCCGAGAGGTGGCCGAGGTCCGTGAGCTTTTCGACGTTGTCGGCCGGCTCTTTCTCAGGCATGACGACCAGTGCCTCAGTGGGCCGAGGGACGCTGGGGAGTGCCGCTCCGGACGAGTCGAGCTTCCGCCCAGTCGGCGAAGTCCCGGACCCCGCCACGGTCGCCAAAATCGGTGACGAGGATCAAGACGCTTCCCCCCGCGACGTCGACGTCGACGGCTCGGGGCGTGTCGCGGACGGACATCGGCGGCGAGGCGTATCGCTCCTTGCCGTCGACCAGCACGCGGAAAACCAGGTTGCCCAGCGCCCCGGCGCGGTCGTCCAGCCCCACCTGGGCCTGGAACCTCTGGTCGCCCGGGTCGAGGCGGTAGGCAAGAAAGCTGCGGCTCGCGGTTCCGAGCCCGCGGTCGTAGGTCTGTCCCCCCAGTCGAAACAGATGACCGTCCACCGTCCGGTCGCGCTGGAAGGGACGGGACGGGCCCACATACGGGATCGATTGCTCGCGGGCCACGGGGCGCTCCGCCAGGTACACGAGACGATCCGAGCGCGGGTGCGCGGCGAGCAGCTCGTTGAGCGGAATGCGGACTTCGGCCCCGAAACGCGTGGTCGCCGCGATCTGTCCCTGGTCGATCCGCACGTGCTGCACACCCAGCCGCGAGCCGTCTGAAAGGGTGAGCTCGAGGAACGTCCCGGCGGGTCGCGGGTACGAGATGAGGGCCGGGTCGAACGCCAGCCCGCTGACGCCCGACTGTTCCAACGACAGGGTGCCGTTCTCGGTCTGGAACCGAACTTTCGTCTCGTCGAGCCCCAAAAAGTTCCCCACGAGCCGGTCGCCGTTGGAGAGCCAGAGCACCTCTGTCGTGCGCGGGTCGCGCCGCATCCGGTCGAGGATCAAATCGGCATCTTCGGATTCGCCCGCCGGCAGCCCGAACACGAGGCCGGCGAGGCTATCCAGCGGGATGTTGAGATTGCCGAGAATGTACTGTTGAACTTCAATCGACATGTCCTTTGTCACACCCACGACGGCCCGGAAGAGCCGGTCGCCGTCGGGCAGCAGAACCACCGGCACCTCGGGCGCGTAAACAGCCGGTGGGCCGTCCCGCGTGACCTTCACGACCTGGTCGAGCGGCACGACCCGGTCGGGTCCCTGCGCGGACACCAAGGTCAGGCGGTCGCTGGGCCCCAGTTGCCGGAGCTGTCCCGAGAGCGTCTTGCCCTCGATCAGGTGCACGGTGAAGACCGGGTCCGAAGGGACCGCCGCGCCATCGGCGACAGGGTCCGCGGCGCCGGCGGGACCGGGCAAGAAGCCGAGGGCGAGGGCCAACACCGTCCCATGGATCAGGCCGACCGAGGAAGAGCCGGACATCAGAGGGGCAGCCTTTCGCTTAACGTTGGAAAATCGGCAAGTAGTTGTTTGGCATCTGCAAGATGATCAGCGCCATGGCCGTGCCGTACTCATTGCAAATGCTGTCGTTCCAGTGTCCATCACTCGACGACTGGCGGCGGAGCAACTCGTCGCGAATGGCCGGATACCAGGTGTTCCAGTCGTCGCCGCCGCGGATCCACATGGCCTGCGCAGCATAGTAGTGACCGTAGAAGTAGTGGCTGTACCGGCTCCCCAGTTTGATCTCCGGCATGTACTGACGCAAGTAAGCGATCCCGGCATCGATTTCCTTGGCGTCGTAGTTCCCCGCGCTATAGAGGGCGACGATCCCCGCGGCCGAGCGCGGGAACGCGCTCGCTCCGCCCTGGAGCATATAGCGGAAGCCGCCGTCGGGATTCTGCGAGTTCTTGACGTAACGGATGCAGCCCTCGACCGTTTCTTTCGGCACGTAGAGGCCCGCGTTCCGCGCGGCACGGAGGGCGTTGATCTGGCAGATGGTCACCGAGAGGTCGGCATCGCGCCGGACGGGTTGGTAGCGCCAGCCCCCTTCCAGGTTTTGCGTGTCGATGATGAGGTGGACCGCCTTCTGAAGCTTTTCACGAATCTCGGGCCGGTGGGTCATCCCGTACGCTTCGGCCAGAAAGAGCGTGCCGAAGCCGTGCGAGTACATCGGGCCGTGGGTCGATGCGGCGGCAACGGCGATGAATCCCGAGGGGGACGTGTTTTCCATCACGTACAGCAGCGCCTTGTCGATCTGCGCGCCGTAGGGGCCGCGGCCAGGGCTTGAGCCGGAGGCCATGAAGGCGAGGCCGGCGAGGCTGGTCACGGCAATGTTCCCGCGGTACGTGCCGTTGCCGAATGAGCCGTCCGGGTTCTGGGCGCGGGCGAGCCAACCCAGCCCCGCCTTGATCCCGCGGTCGGTCTGCTCCGTGACCATTTCCGCCGCGCCCTCGGGAACGTCGCCGCGCCGGGCGTCGGCAAAACCGCCTTCACCCTTGACGACCTTGTCCTCGGCGCCCGGTGCGGGGCCAACGGACGCGAATACGGTCAGGGCGGTCGCGAGCAACACCCGGATGACGCGCCCCGAGAAGCATCGGTTCGAGTCCATCGACGTCACTCCTCCCGAGCGAGGGCCTTCTTCGTCAACGACAGATAATAACGCTTGATCAAATCTTCGCGCGAGGGAAGGGCCTCTTCTTTGAACACGTTATCCATCTCCTGCCGAAGCTGGTCGGGAAGGTGGCCCCACTCGTCCTTGCTGCCGAAAAGGGAGCGCTTGGGGTCGGGCTTCTGGGGCTTCGTGTGAGGCGCATTGCCGCCGGTCGTGCCAGGCTGTTCCCCGAGGGGGAGTTGCCCCGGCTTTTGCCCCGCTTGGCGGACCATCACCATTTTCTTCTTCCCCGACGAGGAGGAACCGGACTGACGGAGCTGTTGGATGACCTGATCGAGCCGCTTGACGATCTGCTCCTGCTTCTTGCGCGTTTCGTCGCCCGTGTCCGGCTTACCGAGGCGCTGTTCGACGTCGCGCATCTCCTTGATGATCTCGGAAAGCGGGCCGCTCCCCTCACCCTGGTTCTGGCCCTTCTTTTTCTTGATGCGACCGGTGAGCTCCTCGAGGTGCTCGTCGGTCTGCTTGTCACTTCCCTTCAGTTCATCGCCTTTTTTCTTGCCGCCGCCGGATTCGCCCGGCTGCGGCTCGCCGCCGGACTGGGACATTCCGGGCCGCTTCTCTTCGGGGGAGGGAGTTTCCTTGGTCTGACCCAGCTTCTCGAGAAACTGGTCAAGGTCCTTATCCTTATCGGAGACGTCCCCCTTCTTGGCGTCCCCTTTCTCGGGCTGGCCTGCCTTCTGCGGCTTGTCGGCGTCGTCGAGCTTTTTCAGGAATTGGTCGAGGTCGTTGTCCTTGCCGCCGGCAGGCCCCTGGCCGCGGGCGGCCGCGCTCAAGAGAATGGCGGTCGCGAAAAGCGCTGGTAGTACGGTCTTCGTGTTTGCGGCCATGATCAGTCCTCCCCGTCATCGCGTTTGGGTCGTGTCAGATCACGGGCGAGGTCGGCGACCGTGCCCTGTTCGGTCTGAAGACGCTCGAGCTCGGCGGTTTGTTCGGGGCTCAGCGGCTTGTTGCGCCGGCGGAGCTCGTCGAAGAACTCGGTCCGCTCGTTGATCTCCTGTTGGAGCGACTTCAACATCTTGACTTGAGCGAACGCAGGGATACCGTCTCCGGGGCGGTTACCGCCTCCCCCCCCTTCTCCACCGCCGTTCTCGCCGCCACCGTTCTGCTGGTCGCCAGGCTTGGCGGGATCGAGCCGAAGGGATTCGAGGAGCTGCTTGAAGCGGTTCGCGGCCGTCTGGGTTGCGGCCAGGGTGGCGCTGTCGGTCTTGATGGACTGCAAACCTTGCGCCGCCGTCTTCATCGCCTCGGCCGCACGTTTCAGCGTCAAACCGAAAACCGGTGCGCCTTCGAGCCGCTCGGCCAGCTCATCCGTCTCCTCCTTGATGCCTTCCTGGACCCGGCCGAGGCGGCGTACGCCCTTTTTCTGGGCAAGGGTCAGGTTGTCGCGTGAGGAAACGCGCAGCTTCTCGAATTCGACGACGTCCTTGACCATCTTTTCCTGGCGCTCGGCGACTGATTTGAGCTGGTCACCCATTTTCTGGAGCTGCTCCATCGCGAGCATCTCCTCGGCGTCCTTGCGGGCCTCGCGGGTTCGCTCCTCCGCTTCCTCGAGGTCGGCGAGGGCATCCTCCTGGTCCTTGCCTGCCTGGTCGGCCTCGTCCTGTTCGAGATCCTGCTGGGCCTTGCCCATCTTGGCCGCGGCCTTGTTCCCGGCCCGGGCGGCTGACTCGGCGTTGAGCTTCGTCAAGCGTTTGAGCTGACGCTTCATCTCATCCTGGATCTCTTGCTGCTCCTTGGCCAGCCGCTTGAGCTGCTCCGCGCGTTCCTTGGCGTCGGGGTTCTTCTGGGCCTGCTGCGTCTTCTTCAGGTTCTCGGCCTGACGCTCGCGCAGCTTCTTGAGGTCAGCTTCGGCGTTCTTCAGTTCCTTGACCAGGCGTGAAAGCTCGCGCTCGCGGCGGTTCTGGATCGAGTCGACCAGGTTCTTGAGGTCCTGTTTGCCTCGCTCCTGGTTCGATTGGGCCGCGCCCATCTGGTTCTTCTCGAGCTGGTCCGCAGCCTCGCCAAGCTTGGCCGCGGTCGCCTGTTTGCGGGCGTCCTCGGCCGCGTCCCTCAAGGCCGCGGCGGCCAGCGGCTCGGCCTCATCGAGCCGTTTGGCCATCTCGCCCATCTTTTCGAGCAGGTTCTGGAGTCCCTTCGCAACCTGCCCCTGGCGAGCCGCGAGGTTCGAGAGGTCGGCCTTCTGTTCGGGCGTCAGGGCGTCGGGAGTCTTCCCCGCGAGGTCGGGCTTGTTCGCCTCGTCGGCCCGCTGCTTCATCACCTGCTCCTGCTCCTTCAGCAGGTTCTGCGCGTCCTTGACCACGCCCCGGTACGTCTCGAACTCGCTGAGCCCGTCGAGCATCTTGCGCAGTTCCGCAACGACCGCCTCCTGGTTCTGCTGCGCTTCGGCCAGGTCAGCCTTGGCCGACTCGGTGCTGCGCTTCGACGGGGCCCCCGGCTGGGGCGGTTGCTGTTTGCCAGCGCCCTTTTCAGGCGATTTCGAACCATCCCCGGCTTGCCCTTGCCGGTTCTGCTCGTCCTTGGTGGGTGCCTGCCCCTTCGCGCTCTCGGCCCCCGCTTGCGGCTTCGGCCCGTCGTGGGAGGGTGCTTGCCCCTTCGCGGCATCGGCCGCTCGGTCCTTCGGCGCAACTCCCTTTTCAGACGGCTTCGGCTCGCCCCCCTTCTCCGCGTCGCCCGGTTTTCGGTCACCTTCTTCCGGCGGTGCCGGCTGGCCATTGCCAGCCTCGCGGGCGGCTTCGTCCAGACGCTTCGTCGAGCGCGTGAGCCCCTGTTCGGCGGGCCCGAGGTGGTTCTCGCGGATCCGGGCCACGCCATCGCGCATCTCCTCCATCTGCTTGCGCGCGTCGGCATTCTCGATCTTGAAGTTCTTCAGGTCTTCAATAAAGTGCTTGACCTTCTGGTCCAAGCCGTCGGTCCGGTTGTTGATCTGGTTGCCGACCTGCCGCTGGGTCATCTCCGCGTTCTTGAGGTCCTCCCTTTTCTGGTCCGAGACCTGCTCGGTTTTCTGAAGGGTCCGGAGGGCGTCGTCCACGGGAAGCTTGGCCTGTTCCTGCATCGCCAGCACGCGGGCGGCCGCCTCGCGGATCTCGCGTCTCTGGTCATCGAGTTGGCGACTGATGTCCTCGTCCGTAAGGACACGCAAGCGCAGCTCACGGCTCTTCCCGAGATTCGGGCCCTTGAGCGAGTCGAAATCGCGGGCTTCGGCGTGAAACGTGATCACCGCGCCCGGGGTCAGCTTCAGCGGGGCGAGGTTCCACGCATAGTGAACTTCGTGGTGTTTCAGCGGCCCCCGCGCGCGCCCTTGGCCGTCAAACAACGGCAGCGCGACTTCTTGCGAGGGCTCCGAGTCGCCCCGTGCCACCTTGTAGAGCAGCCGCGCGGACTGAATGCCGAAATCATCGTCGACCGAGAAAGTGACCGGCACCGTGGCCTGTGCGGGGACGTCGCGGTCGTTCGCCGGCTCATCGATGACGACCCGGGGGGCCTCATCCCGAACCGCCCGGAGGTCAATGCGCACGGCCTCCCGCGAGCGAAAACCCTCCGTGTCGCGCAGGTCGAACCAGAACGGGGTCGACTCCTTCACGAGGAAGTGCGTCGTGAACTGCGTGCGTGCCGAGTCGAAGGCAACCTCGCCCTGCGAGGGGCTGTCGCCCAGGTACAAGACGGCCGTCTTGAGCCGTTTGTTGGCCGCGGCCCGAACTTCCACCCGGGTTCCCTCCACCGCGCGAATCTGCGTGCGGCCGGGAGCCATCGTCGCGGGCTCGAGTCCCGTGTAATCCGGGGCCACGAGCGTGATGCTCAAATCCTTTAACGCCGGCGGCGGGACCACGGCGACCGCGATGTTGCGGATCGAGCTGACGTCATCTCCCGCGGCGACCGAGAACGTGAACGGACGGGTCACCGTTTCGATGCGTCCGCGAAAGGTCCCTCCCTCGATGGCGCGGAGGGACTCGGTGACGACTTCGCCGTCTTCGAACCGGTACGTCACCTTTGCCGCCGTCGGCACGCGGTCGTTCTTGCCGATCGCCACTCCGAGCGTGAACGCGTCACCCCGCGCGACCTTCCGCGGCGTCTCGTTCGCCAGCAGAGTCAGGTGCGTCATCTGCGGCCAGCGCGTCGATCCCAACGGCAGGAACAAGCGCTTGAGCGCGATCGTACTCAGTTGCGGCGATGCCGCGAACAAGAGCAGCCCCGCGAACAGCGACGCCGAAGCGACCGCCAGCGACCGCACAACGGGTTTGGGCTCGATGGCGCGGCGGAAGTCGATGAATTTCGTTTCCTCGACCGTTTGGCGAACTGTCGCGTCCCGTAGGATGGCCGACCCGTACCGGTCGTCGCCCGGCGCCACGTGCAGGAACTGCACCGTGCTGGTGAGCCGGTCGTTCAGCCCTGGCCACCGCTCTTCGATCCGGAGCGCAATGTCGAGATCCTCGAACCGCGCGACCAGCGGAGTTACGACGTACCGCGCTAACAACCACCCCGCCGCGGCCACGATCAGCACGAGAGCAATCACACGCAACGCGGCGTCGAGGTGGACCAGCCAATCGGCCAAACCCGCGAGAATCACCAGCGGGATCAAGAGACCGACCACCCAGCTCATCCCGTACAGGACGAGAAGCCGACGGACCTGCCCGCGGAGCTGCGCGATCCGCGTTTCCAGTCGATGGGTGCTCACAGTCGCCTCCCGCCCGGGCGAGGCCGGGCTAGCTTTTTCTAAGAATAATCATACCATTTGCTTGCGTTTTCTCAACAGCCATTCCCCCGTGATGATCGCCAGGAACAGGATCAGGACGGGCCAGGTGTTCCAGAGCGGAATCGGGGGATCGGTGTCGAGCGGAACCTTCTGCGGCTTGGGCAAATCCTTGAGCAGGCGATCGAGCGTCTCCGGGGTGTAGAACTTACCGCCGGTCTCACTGGCCGCCCGCATCAGCTCCGACTCGTTCATCTGGGTCCGCTCCAGCTCTCCGGCCGGCGGATCGACGCGAAACGTGGCCGTCGGGACCGGGCCGTCGAGCACGGGCGGCGGCACGAAGCGGACGGTATACTCTCCCTCGGGGAGTTGCGGGAGAGCCCCCTCGAACACGTTGCGGGCCCCAGGCGCGGCCTTCAGTGCCAGCTTGCGGCCCCGGCCCTTCTGGTCGATGAGAACGTTCACCTCGCCCGAGCCCGGAGCCAGCGCAGGGTTCGGGAACCGGACGCGCACCTGGATCGGCTGGTTGCGCTGGTAGCGACGCCGGTCGGTGACCAGCTCCGCCTGCTTCTGTCCCAGCAGTTTCGAGCGCGCAAGGAAGCGGATCGTCTGAATCCAGAAGCGACCGAAATAGCGGTCACCGACGCGGAAGCGCCAGCGCCAGGTGTCGTCGACGGCGTTGAGCATCGACTTGCCAGCGCCCGAGAACTGGTACAAAAAGATCGGCAGCCGGCCGTCCGAGCCGGTCAGTGTCGGGTGTTCGGCCAGCACGACGGCCGCTGGCTTCTTGCGCGGGCCCTCCACCAGCCAGAAAAGCTCCGGCAGGTTCTGCCAGATCTGGTTGCTTGAGGCCTCATCGTCGCCGAACCGAAAGATGGGGCTCGAACGCCCCTCGACGGTCAGCTCCGGCCGGAAGGCGCTGAGCGCGGGCCCAGCTCCGGAGGGGTAGCGGGCCTCGGCCAGCTCGATGGGCAATAGAACTTCGAGCGGGGTGCCCCGGTAGGCGATCGGGTCGAAGTTCTCGCCCGCGATGAAGAGGAGTCCCCCCCCCTTCTCGGTCACGAACTCGGCCAGGTTCTGCATTTGCGACTGACTGAGGAAGCTGGGGTCCGCGTCACCCAGCAAGATCACGTCATAATTGAAGAGCTCATCCTTCGCCGCCGGAAAGGTTGAGAGAGCCGACCGGTCCTGCTCGCTGTATTCCTGGTCGGACGAGAGGAGGACGACGCTCAGGTTGATCGTTTCCTCCCGCTCGAGGTAGTTCTTGAGGTAGCGGAACTCGTAGCGCGGCTCATAATCGACGAACAGGACCTTGAGCTTTTCCTTGCGGACGTTGACGGTCCGTTCGATCCGGTTGTTCTCGGTCTGGATCTCCCGGGGGCGCGGCTCGAGCTCCAGCGTATAAACGAACTCCCCTGTCTGTTTGGGCCTGTGGCCGATCTCGATACGCTTCGGCTGCCCGTCGGCCGGGGCCTGCACCTTGAGACTTTCGAGCACGCGCGCGGCCTTGGGGTCGGTCGTCTTGGCGTCGCGCTCCTTGAGCTGCACGGTCACCTCTTGTCCCGCGAAGCCCCGCGAGAGCACCTTCGCCTGGAAACGCACCATGTCGTCGACGAAGACGACGTCGTCAACCAGCAGCTCGGTCAGCTCGAGGTCCCGCGCCGGCTCGGGGCTGCCAAGGCCGACCGTGTAGAGTGGCACGCCTTTCTTCGCGGAGAGCTCGGCTGCCTTCGCGAGCGGCTCGCCGTCGGTGGTCTGCCCGTCGCTCAAGAGTACGATCGCCGACGGGGGCGCCCCGCGCAGCTCCGTCAAGACGTCGCGCACGCCGTCCCCGAGCTTGCTCTGTGCGCCCGAAGGTTCGACCTTGCCGAGCTTGGCGACCGCCGGGCCGACGTCCTCGGGCTTGTCCACCTCGGCGAGGAGCCGGGCCGACCCCGAGACGAGATACAGCCGAACCTTGTTCTGCTTCTGCAGCTCCCGGAGTAACCGGGCGTTGTCGCGGGTGAGCAATCCCTCGGCCACCGCGAGCCGGTCTGCCTCCGGGCGGCCCGAACGCTGCGCCAGCTCGGTCGCAGCCTGTTTGGCCTTGGGATTATCGTATTGGTCGACGATATGTTCGCTCGCCGAGTCATCAACCATCACCACGAAGTACGGCAGGCCGGTCCGCTCGACCGAGAGAACCGCTTCGGAAAGCATGAATACGGTGAGCAGCACCAGCGCGAT
>JARLIH010000152.1 GCA_031291845.1 Isosphaeraceae bacterium
CAGACGCAGAGCGAGCGCCTGGTGCTCGATCGGAAGGAGGTTGAGGCCGTGAAACCGTCGCCGCTCTCGCTGATGCCGGAAGGGTTGCTCGACCCCCTGAGCCCGGCCGAGGTCCGCGACCTGGTTGCGTACCTGAAGGATCGGACCCAGGTGCCGCTGCCGAAGACGCCCTTGAGGTGATTGGGTTCCTCCAAAATCCGTGACGGTCGGGAGATTCTTCTGAGGAAGGACCTGCTTCCCACGTTGTTAATGAGGAGATCCCACCTCACAGGAGATCGTCGTCATGTTGCGCTCGCTTCGACCACGTTGGCCCCGGAAGGCCGTCGCGGTGGCCCTGGCACTGCTGGCCGTCGCCCTGGTGACCGTTCCCGCACGAAGGGCCCTGGCGTTGATCATGGGAGGTGAAGGAAACGCCCCGATCGGCGACCCCGGCTGGCCGAAAGGGGCGGCCGCGATCTTCAATAACGCGGCCCGCGTCGCGTGGTGGGAAGGGCCGCCGTTAGGCGGTGGGCAGTGGGTCGCCGAATGCCGCGGCGATGCCCGGGCCCTGAGCGCGGTGCTCGCCGACTTCGCGAAGCTCGACGTCAAGAACAAGCGGGTCATCGTGCACGACGGGGTCGGGCACAGCTTCTGGCTCAACCCGAATCGCGAGGCCGCCAAGGAGGCCGGCGCGAGGGTCGACTGGAGCTTCATGGTCTGGCAGGCCGCCAACTGGCAGCGCCTCCGTACCTTGCCGGCCGACCTGAACCCCACCGACCCCGACGACGCCGGGAACGGCCCTCCGTCGCACATCGAGGTCTATACCGGGGGCAATGTCCGCTGGGCCGACGTCACGGTCCCGGATGGGCTCCAGGTCGCCGATCAGCGCCTCGAAGCGCACGGGTTTGCGGCGGCGGACGGGACCGTGCTCGAAGGCAAGGTCGTCGACCTTGCCACGCAACGACCGATCGCCGCGCGGATGCGTTTGCAGCGCGTGGAGCCGCAGCCCAAGGGGGGATATCAGTATGCACCCGTGGCCGACACGCCGGCCGATGCGCAGGGGCGCTGGGTCCTGAAGAAGGTGCCGGCGGGCTGGCAGCGCGTGGTCATCGAAGCGGACGGGTACGTTCCCAGGGTGATCGGCTATGGGCAGTTCGACGGTCAGCCCTGCTGGTACTCGTACAATGGAGGGCTATCGCGCGCGGCGACGGTCGCCGGCCGCGTGACCGACGACGCGGGCCAACCGCTGGCGGGTGTCGACGTGCGCCTCCAGGACGTCTTGCCGGCCACCGGCGGGCGTTACGAAATGCCGGGTGAGCCTCTGTTCAAGACTGGCGCCGACGGCCGTTTTCGCGCGGATTCCGTGCCGATCGGACGGGCCACGGTCTGGGTGCACAAGCCGGGCCATTGCCGTCCCGGGCTGGGACTGGCGATCAAGTCACCGGCCGATGCGCTCGAGCTCCGCATGATGAAGTCGGCCCGCGTCCTCGTCACGGTCGACTTCGCCGGGGTTGAGCGCCCCGAAGGGTACATCGTGCAGATCGAGCCCGAGGGAGGCGAGGTGGTCGGCAAGTGGTCGGGGTCTTCGAACATCGACGCCAAGAACCAGGCCGCGTTCGTCGACGTCCCGCCGGGGCGGTACGTGCTCCGGGGGCAACCGAATCCGTCCTCCGAGAACGAGCGCAGCAAGCCGGTGACGGTCGAGCTGAAGGGGGGAGAGGCGACGGAGATCACACTCTTGGGCAAGTCAGGGTGAAGGCATGATGAGACCGTGCAACGTCCCGTCGAGGCTGCGCGACGAAGGGTGGGTGCCATGTCCACGTCTTCGTGGGCATGCACTGGGGGCCGACTCGGCGGAAAGGCGCATGCCCACGAAAACGTGGGCATGGCACCCGACACCCGTCTTACGGAGCGGTCGGAGCCGAGACCGCCGGCGGACGCGGCGTTTCTGGCTTCCTTCTCCACCCTGTCTGAACGGGATTGCCTCAGGACTGCGGCGTCGGAGCTTGCGGCGCGGGGGCCGGGGCGGGCGCGGTCGCGGGGACCCACACGCACTGGCGGATCACCACCTGACGCGGGACCACCTTCGCGACGCAGCGGTTCACGGTGACCGGAACGACTGTGGTCACGCACTCGGGCACGATGCGGGTCACGTTCGCGGTGACCTGTTTCACGCGCACTTCCGGCACTTGCACCGTCCGCTGAACGGGGACCATCTCGCAAACGGTCACGTTCACCGTCTCGGTCTTTTGCTCGGGCACGCACACCGTGCGGGTCACGGGGACCGTCTCGGTCTTCACCTCGTTGACGTAGCAGACGCTCTGGACCGGCACCTGGCGGGTTTTCGTCACGGGAACGAGGTGCGTTTCGGTGACGTTGCGGACGACGGACTGAGAGGCCGGCTGCCCCTGGGCGCTCGGGGCCGCCTGGCCGGTGGGGGCAGGCTGGTTGGCCGCAACTTGCTCGACGACCTGGCGGGTGGTCGTCACGGGTGCGTTCTCGGTGTAGCACTGGGTGACATAATGGGTCTGGGTGACGGCGCGGGGCACACAATAGGTGCGGGTGCAGTTCTCGGTAATCGTCTTCGGGACCATCACGCAGAACGTCCGGGTCTGCGGCACGACCTTGGGTCGCGGCTGGAGCACGGTGACCGTCCGGGGGACGAACACCATCTCGGGGACGCACCGGGTGACGGGCACGGTCTCCGTGCGGCACTGCACGCGCTGGACGGTCTGGTTGATGGTGCAGGGCACGTTCTCGAAGACCGTGTCGTAGACGGTGCGAACCACGTCCTGATACTGCGGGACGAGGGGGCACGCCGGCGTGGCGTAGCGGCAAAGGGGGGCCGGAGCACCGCAACGGGTGCAGGCCTGCGCCGGTGCGGCGGCCAGCGTAACAAGCACCGACGCCGCAAGAACCAACTGCTTCGGAAGCGAAATCATGGTGTCCTCTCGTCGAGCATAGTCCAGACAAACGGCAACGATACCGCTCGGTGGGGGGGGGTGGAGATCCGTCTGCCTTGCGCTCCCGATGGGGCGACGCCGGTCATGAAAAATGACAGCCGCAGAGTAGACGCGCCTACCCCCGACTTCAAGAGTTTAGGCCGGAGAATTACCGTAAAGCCTCCAAATTAACAAAGTTTTCGCTCATTTCCACGGTGATTCTCGGGGTATTCGTCCTGGGGCGAGGCTCTCACGCAGTGGTGCTGGGGGTGACCATGCGCCCGCCCGCCGGCTCGGTCCGTGTTGCCGGGTGGGTTGAGAACTCGCCCCTCCCTACATTCCGCGCAATCCCGTCTCAAGATTCCGTGGCGAAAATGCCGAGAAACCAATTAATCCGCAGTGTCGCGTCCTCCCGCCGACACCGTCGGTATTCCTGACTGCCCGGCTCTTGGGCCTGCCGTTCCTCCCTGCGGGCCTCGTTGCGTCGGAATCACGTTGCGCGATGTTCGGGCCGTCGCGAGCATTCCCATCGTGGAAGGAGATGAACGATGCGGACGACTTGGAGCAGGGTGCTCATGACGGGCACGCTGGCCGCGAGCGGGTTGCCGGGCCTGATGAGCACGACCGCCGTGGCGCAGGGATATGCCGGTGGCATGGCCGCCCCGGCGACCACCGGTTCTCCTTATCCTACCCTCACTCCCGGCACAGCGCCGGCCCCATACGACCCCGCCGCTTCCCCGTACACCGCCAATTCCGCCGGTCTCGGCGGCGGCGCTGCGGCTCCGGCCGCGGTCCCGTATTCTCCGCCGGCCCGGGTCACCGCGAGCCCTGGGGGCGTACCCGCCTATAGCCCCAACGCGGCGGTCCCTGGCAGCGCACCGTCTTACTACAACCCCAACGCGGCGGTCCCCGGCAGTGCACCGACTTACAATCCGGGCGCCGCGGTCCCTGGCCGCACGCCGTCTTATAACCCCAGCGCTACGGTTCCCGGCAGCGCACCGGCTTACAATCCGGGCGCTACGGTCCCAGGCCGCATGCCGCCTTACCGGGGCGCGGCGGTCCCTGGCAGCGCACCGTCTTACAACCCCGGCGCCGTGGGGAATGGCATGACGTCTCCTTATATGTCTGCGACGGCGCCGTATGGGTCGGCGACCGGCGGCCGGGCGGTGGCTCCGGCGACCGCGCCGAACTATGTGCCCCGGGCAGCGGTTACTGGTGGCGGAGTGATGCCAGGCCGCAACGGCCCAGGGCTTCCAGGGGCCGCTGGCAGCGATCCCTCGGGGATGCGCGCGAGTTATTTGGATGCCCCGGCCGAAGCCGCCGCGGCGGCGCCTTCCATGCGGGGGCGAGGCGCGGGCAGCTCGGCCTTCGCGTCGGATACCCTGCCGTATCCGCCCCCGCCGAAGCCGTCGCGGATGCGCCGGTTCTACAACTGGCTCACGGGCGACGACAAGACGGCGGACCGGCCGGTGCATACCTATATCGACCCGTCGACGGGTCGCACCGATCTGCCGATGTCGAAGCCCTGGCTGAAGCAGGTGTGGTGAGATCGGCCGGGGAACGTCCGCCCGATCCGAGGGAACCGCCATCGGGTTTGCGGTCGTTGAGGATTTCGGGAAATGCTGATCAGAGCCCGGGCTCGCGCCCGGGCTCTTGCGTGCGCAGAGCGCGTGTCCGGGACGGTCGGGCCTTTCGGTTCTCCTCAAAGGGGGCGTTGGGGTTCGGCACGGCAGGTCGAGAACTGCGCGGCCCTGGCGGGATGGCGCCTGCGCCTTGTCAGTTCGGGACTTCCGGCCCATCATGGAAGAACAAGGTCCTGAGCGCGGGCGCTTGACGCTTACAAGAGATGGAAGCGGTCTCGGGCGTCGGTCGCCGCCCTGGGGACGAGCGTCCCGGAGAGCGCGCGGATGGTGGCGGCACCCCTCGATTTGATGGCCAAGGCCCGCGCTGGCGAGGCCGACGCCCTCGGTGAGCTCTGTGCGCTCTACCGCAATTACCTGCGGATGGTCGTGCGGACGGGCCTGGGGCCGAAGCTGCGCGAGCGCGTCGAGCTGTCGGACGTGGTGCAAGAGGCTCTGGTGGAGGTCGTCCGCCAGTTTCCCCAGTTCACGGGACAGAGTGAAGCCGCGCTGGTGGGTTGGCTCCGGCGCTTGGTCGGTCAGAAGCTGGCCGACCTGGGGCGATATCACAGCCGGGTGAAGCGATCGTCGGGGGGGACACCGGTCCCGCTCGACGCGCCTTACGACCCGGCGGGCGGGCGGGGGGATGGCGAGGGGGGCGGTGCGGGCGGGCGGTTGCTCGACATGCTCGCGCTGTCGCAGACCAGCCCGAGCGAGGCTGCCAGCCGGCGCGAGCTGGTGGTGCTCCTGGCCGACGCGCTGGCCGACTTGCCCGACACGGAGGCTGAGGTGCTGTGGCTCCATCATGCGGAAGGCCTGTCGTTCGAGTCGATCGGCGAGCGGATGGGGGTGACCCGCAAGTCGATCCGCGGGATCTGGGCGCGGGGCCTGAAGGCCGTCAAACGGACGCTGGAAGGCCCCCCCGGGGGCTTGCTGAGGTACGACGATGGCGCGACACCTTGACGCCGGACCCGATTCAGACGCACCGACCGACCGCGACGAACAACTCGGCGAGGCGATCGAGACCTACCTCGAGCTGGCCGAGACCGGCGCGCCGCCCGATCCGGAGGAGTTCGCAGCACGTTATCCCGAGCTGTGCGACGACCTGAAGGCGGCCCTCGAGGGGCTGTCGCTGGTGCGCGGTTTGGTCGGTGCCTCCTCGGGCCCGGGGGGGCGGCTCGTATCGGGCCGGCGCGTGGCGGGCTACCGGATCGTCGGTGAGCTGGGCCGCGGCGGTATGGGGGTCGTGTACGAGGCGGTGCACGTGGGTCTCGACCGCCCGGTCGCGCTCAAGGTGCTGGGCGGCCACGCCGCCCCCGATTCGACGAGCCGCCGCCGCTTCCTGAATGAAGCGCGCACGGCGGCGGGACTGCACCACACGCACATCGTCCCGGTCTTCGACGTCGGCCAGCTCGGCGGGCTCTGCTACTACGCCATGCAGCGGATCGAGGGGTGCGGGCTTGACCGCGTGCTGCGTTACCTCCGGCGCGACCGGGCGACGGCCGGCGGCGCGGGGTCGAGCTTCGGCTCCGCCTCCGGGCCGGGCCGGGCGGCCAACCTCTGGAGCAAGGTCTCGTCCAACCTGGCGCTACCGGGCGGGAAGCGGACGCCTCTCCCGGTGCCTGGGGCGGAAAAGCTGCTTCCCCTTCCCCCTTTGGGAAACGGCCGGGCGGAGGGACTGCTGCATCTGTCGGTCGACGAAACCGCTTCCTGGTACGGCCCGGCGGGGAGCGCCGGGCTGCTCGGGCACGAGCCGCCGCGCGAACGCGACGACGAGCCCCCCCCCTTCGTGCCCCCCAGGGGGTCGGCCTACTTCCGCTGGGTCGCGGGGGTCGGACGGATGGCGGCCGAGGCCCTGGCGTTCGCGCACCAGCGCGGGATCATCCACCGCGACGTCAAGCCGTCGAACCTGCTGGTCGATGCGCGGGGGCACGTCTGGATGACCGACTTCGGCCTGGCGCGCCGGCTGGCCGACCCGGGTTTGACCCACCACGAGGGGATCCTCGGCACGCCGCGCTACATGAGCCCCGAGCAAGCGCGCACCGGGCCGGTCGACGGTCGGAGCGACGTGTACAGCCTGGGCGCGACGCTCTACGAGTTGTTGACCCTCCAACCGCCGTTCGAGGGGAAGAGCGCTGCGGAGCTGGCCGAGCAGATCCGCGACCGCGACCCCATGCCCCTCCGCCGGATCGACCCGCGGGTTCCCCGCGACCTGGAGACGGTCGTGCTGAAGGCGCTCCACAAGCGCCCGGGCGACCGCTACGCCGATGCCGGGGAGCTGGCCGACGACCTCGAACGGTTCCTCCGGCTGGAACCGGTGCGTGCGCGCCGGATCAGCCCGGCGGGACAGGTCTGGCGGTTCGCCCGCCGCCGCCCGGCGGTGTCGCTGGTGACCGCGGTGGCGGTCGTGACCGTGGTGGCGGTCGTCACGTTTGCGCATTTTCATATGAAGCGCGAGCGCGACGACGCGGTGCGGTCGCGCGCGGCGATGAAGGAGGCGCTTCACCAGAAAGGCGAGGCGCTGCTGGCGGAGCGCGCTGCGCGCGCCAAGCAGTACGCGAGCGAGGCGAGGACCGTGCTGTCCTCCAGCGCGCTGGACCGTCGCACGAAGGGGCTGAGCCTGCTCAAGGAAGCCGCAGCGCTGGACCCCGACCGGACGCTCCGCGGGCGGCTCCGGGACGCGGCGATCGAATTCCTCGTGTTGCGCCATGTGGAGGAGCGCCCCGGGTTCGCCACCGAGCATGCGCGGGCCATCGCGTTCGGCGGGAACGGGTCGCGGTTGGCCGTGCTGTCGGAGGACGGCGAGGAGCTGGGTCTCTGGGACGTCGAGCTCCGCGAACTGCTCGACGCCCAGCGGCTCCGCCCCGAAAGCTCGGGCGCGGCCGATGCGGGCGAAGTGCAACCGGGCGGTCCGGCGGGCAAGTCGGGTTCGCGCCGGCGTGGGCCGGTTGTGGGCCTGGCCGCCGTTGGGTCGCGTCTTGCCGTCGCGTTGCCGGGGGCCCAGGGCTTCCGCCTGCTCGATTCGGCCACGGGTGTGGCTTTGTGCGACGTCGCGGTCGAGGGCCGGACGGTCCTGGCGATCGTCGGCGCGTCGGGCGGCGAGCGGTTCCTGACGGTCGAGGGACCCTTGCCGGCACGGTTCCGCCCAGGCGCGGAGGGACCGCCCGCGCCGCCGGTGTTCGGCGAGTGCCAGGTCCGCCTCTGGAACGCCCGAACCAACGACAACCCGCGCACGGAGCCCCAGCTCATCAAGGCGCTTGGGAAGTGGAATGTGTTCCCGCTCCCCTTGGTGGCGATCAGCCCCGACGGCAAAACGGTCGCGACGGCCCGTACGGGGGGCGGGACGAATGGGGGTACGGTGATCGACCTCTGGTCGGGCGACGACGGTACGCCGTTGCACCCGATCGAGGCGCAGACCGAGCTGACCGCGCTCACGATCGGCCCGCGGGGCCGGCTGGCCGCCGCCGGGGGAGGCGCCGTGCGGATCTGGGACCTCGATTCGCGGAACGCGCAACCGAGCCTGAACACGCCGCGAAGCTACCTCTCGCTGCTCCGCTTCAGCCCGGGAGGGCACCTGCTGGCGGCCGCCGGCGCCGGTTCCGACGTCGAGCTTTGGGACACCGATGCGCATGCGCTGGTGGCGGTCCTGCCGACGGCCGACCGCGTCTCGGACGTCGCCTTCGCGCCCGACGGCAGGTCGCTGGCCGCCGCCAGCCGCGTGGGCGAGACGGCCGTCTGGTCGGTGCTCGAACCCGAGGCACGCATACAGTTCAGCAAGCCCGAGACGTTCGCCCCGCCCATGGCGTTCCGGGCCGACGGCCTGCTCGCGGTGGGGTCGGTGAACCATCAGGTCCAGTTTTGGCGCCCCGGCCGGGGGCTCAACCCGTGCCCCAACGGGGGCAACGCCGAACCAAGAAAGGCGGGCGAGCCCGGCGACCAGGAGGCGACTCCGCCAAGGCCACAGCCGGGGCCGGGTCAGGGAGGGCCAGGAGCGCGCTTCGACCAGAGGGACCGGCTGATCGCGCTCGGGTTCGACGATCGGGGGCGGCTGCTGGCCCTCGAACCGACGTCGTTGCGACTCTGGCCGAAGCCGGCGAAGTCGCCCCAGTCGTCACGCGTTGGCTATTTCTATCCGCAGGGGGGGCCCCAGAGTTTCTTCGGTGCGCCCGTGGCGCGCACGGCCGACGGCCGCGCGTTCTTCTTCGCCCGCGGGCCGCAGGTGCTGGTCTGGCGCGCGGCAGAGCCCGATCATTGGAGCTTCGTCAAGGCCCCGGCGACCGATGTGGCGAGTGAACCGGAGGAAACAACGGACGTGCTCGCGCTGGCCGAGGGCGCGGGGCCGGGCGACTGGCTCGCGTGGCACGCCCTGGCCGTCGCGCCCGGGGGGGACCGGCTCTACCTGGTCGACAACTCGGGCGACACCCACGCGTGGGTCCTGGACGCGTCCTCCAACCAGGCGCTGCGGCAGGAGTGGGCCTTGGCCGGCGATGCCTGGAACCTGGCCCTCAGTCCCGACGGCCGGACGCTGGCCCTGGGCGATCGCGGGGGCGCGGTGACGCTGGTCGACGCCGCGCGCGGCGCGGTGCGCGCCTGGCTGCGCACCACGACCGGCGAGAGCGGAAGCCCGCGCAACAGCCTGGCGCTGGCGTTCTCGCCCGATAACCGCGAGCTGGCCGTCGGGACTTCCCGCGGTGAAATCCAGGTCTGGTCCGTCGCGGACCCGGCCGCTCCCCTGGTGCGCCTGCCAGGACACCGCGGCTTCACGACGCTCGCCTACGACCCCAACGGCCGTTACCTCGCGACGGGGGGCGGCGATAAGCTGATCGACGTCTGGGACATGCCCCGCGTCCGTGCTGCGCTCGATTCGCTCGGCCTGGGTTGGTGATGGCTTCCGTTCGTAGGGTGCATGCAACGCATCGGTGCGTTGCACGCACCCTACAAATGCAGTACGGGCCTTCGTTCATTTCCCCTTATGAACGGAATGGCAAGCCTTGCACGATGCGCTCAGGCGGCCGTGGGCGGTCTTCGCGGCGGCGAGGTCTTTCGCCTGGGCCGCGTCGTCGAGCGCCTTGGCGTCCTGGAAGTACTCATCGGAGAGCTTCTTCCACGACGCCGCGTCTCCCTTGGAGGGCTCGTTCTTCGCAAGGGCTGCGCTGAGGACAACGATCTCCTTAGTCTGTTTCTGAATGGTGTCCCAGTTCGGTTTCTCGCCCTTCAGCTCTCCCTTGAGCTTGCCCACGGGGGCGTTGGCCCCCTTGTGCAGCTTGACCATAACCTGCTTGATCGACGGCGTCTCCGCGTTGTCCGCATCCGCACGTCCCGCGACGACCGCGGCCACGACGACGGCCAGAGCGCCGGCCAGCAACACCCGAAATCGCATGATCCCCACCTCCGACGAACGAAACCAAAGGGTCCCGCCGCGGGCCGCCCGTCGGGGCGGATTGCCACCCGCGGAAGGCCGGCCATTCTAGCGGCCCTTCGTGCAAGAGGGGAGGACGTCGTGAGAGCATTTGTACGAGAGTTGCAAAGTCGACGCACGAAGGCGTTCCGAGAACCGGGCGGCACACGCGGAGTCTGCAACGGGCGTCGCGCGCTTCCTGGGCGGGTCGACCGCACTCGTCGCAGGCTCCGGGCGTGTCACCCAGAGCACGCCGTCAGACGTGCCATCGCGCTGCGAGAGATCCTCGATTCGCCTGGTGGCGCAACGCAAAAAGCCCCTCGGCGTCGAGGGGCTGGGCGGGGCGTGATTGAGGGGCGGGGGGGCAGGGTCAGGCGGCCTTGCGGTTGCGGAAGCGTTTCCACCCAAGTCCGCCGATAGCGGTCAGGAACAGGGCAACCGACGTCGGCTCGGGCACGGGGTTGACCGGCGTGTTGCTGAGGTACGCCTGGGCCGTGGTCAGGCCGTTGTTGGTGGTCGAGGGGACCAGCGACAGCGGGTTGTCAAAGATGCTCAGCGTGTTGCTGTACGAGCCGGTCAGGAAAGTGGGTTTGGCGATCGGGTCGAACTTCGCCACGACGGTCGACTGGTCGTTGCCGCTGATCGTCCCGTTGAGCACGCCGGTGACCTGGATCGGCGTCTGGTTCGGGCTCGGATTGCTGCCGTTGATCTGGTTGACGAGGAACGTGACGCTGAACGGCGTGTTGGTGTAGGTCGTCGACTGCCCGGTGGGCAGGGCGGCCACCGTGAAGTCGCCCAGGCTGAACGACGACGGCGAGCTGAACGATTGGCCCGTGACAACGCTGTTGAAGCTGATCACCGGAGTGCCGGTGACGCCCGTCGACTGGACCTGGCCCGAGGTGGTGTAGCTGACGATCGGGCTCGCCTGAGCAGTTGCGCCGGCGGCCAGCAGTCCGAGGGCCATGACCGCCGCTTTCAGCCCGGTCCGCCCATGTGCCATGTTCATTTCATCCTCCTGATCATGAACGTCGCGCTGAGTGCGACTTCGCCATCCCCTGGAACCGAGCCACCGAAACTCGACGGCCCGCCCATTTCACGGACTCACGCCACGCGGACATGGCGTGCCCACCCGCAACGCGGTGTCGAGATCTTGGGTGTGTCAGGGGGCACCCGAGCGTTCACCGTCCCCGGGCCTCCATGCCCGCCTGTGCCGGAGAACTGCTTGGGTCTGCGTGACTACAGTCGACGGGAAGCCAAAAGGATGTGTGACAAACGCCGCGTTTCCCGCGCCCCCTTCGCCGGACCTCCGAGCCCGCCTCCGGAAGCATTCGACCCGCATCCCGCCGTGCGATTTCGCCGCGGGACACGCCGTGAGACCGAACGGGCGGGACAATAGCCTAACTCGCCCCGCGTGTAAACCCGGACTTGCCCCCCGGATCTTGAATTTTTTTTGGGGAATCTGCCCGGATTTTTCCAACTTCCTGCTCCGGGCGCGAACTCCCTGCGGTGAACTTGATGAATGTTATCGAAAATTCCCGTAGTTCGGGTTCGCGAATTTGGGAGGAGATGACGGATTTTGTGGGGGGCAGGATGGGGGAGAACACGGTGGCCCTCACCGCCGGCCGCTTTATTGTGTTCCGTCGTGCGGGCGTGCTGCGCAAGAAGCGGAGAGCATGCGAGGGGCGCGAACCGGGGATCAGCCCCAAGTGCGCAGATCCTCACGTTGAATGCTGATTTTAAAGCATGCTCACGGGGTCCACGTCGATCGCCACCTCGACCCCCGGCGGCGCGGGGTGCCGGGGAGGGACGGCGTGCAGCAAGGTTTGCAGGGCTTTGGCCGTCGGGCTGCGCAACTGGAGGTGGTACCGGAACAGGTGGCGGATCTTGAGCACCGGGGCGGGGGCCGGACCCAGCAGGCGCACGTCGGCCGGGGCTTCGTCCTTGAGCGCGGCAGCGAGGATCTCCAGGTACTGGCGCGTCGCCGCCTCGTCGCGGCCCCGCGCGATGATCCGCACCAGTCGGCCGAAGGGGGGCACGCCCATGAGCTGCCGCACGGGCAACTCGGTGGCGACGAACGCCTCGTAGTCGTGCTGCGCGGCACAAAGGATCGCCGGATGGTCGGGGCTGTAGGTCTGCACGAGCACCCGCCCCACCTTGTCGCCGCGACCGGTACGCCCCGCGACCTGCGCCACCAGTTGGAACGTCCGCTCGGCGGCCCGGAAGTCGGGCAAGTGGAGCGCGGTGTCGGCGTTCACGACCCCGACGAGCGTCACGTTCGGGAAGTCGAGCCCCTTGGCGATCATCTGCGTGCCGAGCAAGATATCGACTTCCCCCGCCTTGAACGCGGCGAGCACCCGCTCGTGGCTGCCGGGGGTGCGCATCGTGTCTGAATCCATCCTCCGCACGACTCGCTCGGGAAACGCCAGCACCACCTCGCGCTCGAGCCGCTCGGTGCCGATGCCGCCGTAGTGCAGGCCTTGGCCGTGGCAGTGCGGGCACGCGGGGGGGCGCGGGCGCTCGGCGTCGCAGGTGTGGCAGAGCAGGAGCTTGCGCCCCTTGTGGTACGTCAGCGCTACGTCGCACGCGTGGCACTTCAGCACCTGCCCGCACTTCGGGTTCGGGCAGATCACGAACGTATGGAACCCCCGGCGGTTGAGCAGGAGGATCACCTGCCCGCCGGCGTTCAACGCGTCGATCATCGCCTGCCGCAAGGGCTCGCTGAGGCCGCCGAGGGGGGTCTTCTCGTTGCGCAGGTCAATCAGCTCGACCGCGGGCATCGGCCGCGCGCCGACGCGCTCGTGCATCGCCAGGCGCACGTAGCGCCCGAGCTCGGCGTTGCGCCAGCTCTCCAGGGAGGGCGTGGCCGAGCCGAGCAGGACCGGCACCCCCTCCATCTGCGCCCGTTTGACCGCGATGTCGCGGGCGTGGTAGCGGGGGGTGGTCTCCTGCTTGAACGTGCTCTCGTGCTCCTCGTCGATCACGATCAGGCCGAGCCGCCGCGCGGGGGCGAAGACGGCCGAGCGCGCGCCGACCACGACCTGCACCTCGCCCGCCGCAATGCTGCGCCAGTGGCGGTGCCGCTCGGCGTCGCTCAGGTGGCTGTGCAGGACCGCCACCTTCGGGAACCGGCGCCGGAAGCGCCGGATCGTTTGCGGCGTGAGGCTGATCTCCGGCACGAGCACGATCGCCTCGCGGCCGAGCGCGACCACGCGCTCGATCGCGCTGAGGTAGACCTCGGTCTTACCGCTCCCCGTGACGCCGTGGATCAAGAACGTCGCGAACGCCCCGGCGTCGACC
>JARLIH010000153.1 GCA_031291845.1 Isosphaeraceae bacterium
CCGACCGTGTTGCGGTCGCAGGCCTTCGAGCGCCTCTGCGGCACGGCTGCGGAGCGCCGCGGAATGGACCTGGCCATCGCCGCGCGTGTCACCGAGCTGTTCCACGGCAGCGCGCGGCTCGACGTGGCCGCTGGCGGCACGACGCTCGTTTTCGACTGGCCCGAGCGTTTACCGGATGGGTCCGCCGGCGGCCGATAGCGTTTTCTCGGCTGAGCGGACGGGAGTTCGCTTCGGCATAGCGGTTGCTTTAACTAATGAAGCATCGAGCGCGGCACGTCGAAGCGTGCCGCCTGTTTCAACGTCCGGTCTCCATCTCGCCAGAAAGACCAGGCCAACGATGGCAACAGCCAATATCGCGATCGATCGCGACTGGATCGCCAGCGAATTCTCCAAAGGGATCGACAACGAGCAATCGCTCTTGGATGAAGCCAGGTCGCGTTCGGAGTCGCCTCCCGACCCCACGCTGGGTGTCCTCTACCACCAAATCGCGACCGCCGACGAACGGCACCGCGGGATTGTCGAGACCATCGCGACCCGGTACGGACACACTCCGTCGCGAAGCGTTGCCGGTGGGATCGGCGAGACGCTCGGGCGGCTCAAGGACAAGGTTAACGAGCTCTCCACGACGCCGCTCCAGCGCCTGGGCCACGACCTGGCGTCGAGGGCCAGCGCGATCCACTGGTACACGGCCTGGATCGAGGCCTTCCAGCGGCTCGGCGATGCCGAGAGCGCCGGTGCGCTCGCCGCCATATTGACCGAGGAAAAGGCACACCGCGATGCGCTGCAGGAGGGCCTCAACCGGATGGTCACGCAGGGCGCGACCGGTGAAGCGACCAAGTAACGCAGCGGGTTTAAGACCCGTTCTTGCCGTGGTCGGAGTCGAGCCCACCAGGGTGTCTACCCAACGCGTGCTGGAGACGTTGGGTAGGCGTCGTGGCGGGCTTGAGCCATCGTTTGGCTCGTCCTTTCCCCGCGGAGCCCGTTACTGGGGACTGCGTGGGGTCTCGGGCTTGGCGTCGGCCGATGGCTTGGCCGCGCCCGGTTCGCCGCCAGTGCCGGACGGCTTGGGGGTCGTTGCCTGCGGCGCGACAGCCGGAGCGGCGGGCGCTGGGCCGCTTGCGGGCACGGCGGACGCGGCGACGGCGGCGTCTCCCCCGGTGGCAGTCGGTTCCTGAAGGTCGGTGCGGATGGCCCCTTTGTCTTCCGCTCCCAGCGCGCTCGGCGGAGGTCCGTTGGTGAAGCCAGCGCCCGGAGGGGCGTTCTCGCAGCCGGCCAGGAGCGCGATCGCGAATGCCGCGGTGATGGGGACTGGGAACTTCAATGGCATGACTGTGCTCTCCCGGTCGGAGCGCCCTGCATGAGGCCGGCCGACGGGCCGGTCCCCGGGGCGTCGTCTCTCCATCCTACCACCGCGAACGTCATGCCGGTGGCATGCCGCATGCTTTCTCTGGTCCGCCGAGCAACGGACGATCAAAAAATGCGCCGTTTGCGCGGTGTCCTACGCCCGAAACGAGCACGACCGATGTCCAAGTTCCCCCCGGTGCGGCTCCGGGAGGCATTCAGCCTCGGCGGCCTGAGCCTCCGTGAGCTCGCCATACGCACCTGGCGCAAGGCCAACGAAAACGAGGTCATGACCCGCGCCGCGGCGGTGTCGTTCTACGCAATGCTCGCGCTGGTCCCGCTCCTCGGCCTGGTCGTCACTCTCGCCGCGCAGCTCTTGCCCGACTTGACCGACCGGACCGGCCGGACGCGAGGGGTGGGAGACCTGACCGTCGCGGAACTGGAGTCGACACTCCGGGCGATCTTTCCGCGCGACGCGTACTCCGTGATCGAGAGTCAGATCGTCCGGTTGCAACAGCAGCCCCCTTTCGGCTTGATCTCGCTCGGCCTCGTCGTGACCCTCTGGCTGGCCTCGAGCCTCTACGTCGCCGTCATGGATGCCATGAACCGGATCTACGGCGTGCACGAGACCCGTTCTTGGTTGAAGATCCGGCTCATGGCCATCGGCATGACCGTCTCGCAGGCCGTGATCCTGATCGGCTCGCTCGTCCTCATCATCACCTGGCCCCACGTTATAAGTGGGATGGGTCTGGGCCGCCCCGCGGCGTTACTGGCGACACTCATTCAGTACCTCGGCGTGACCTTCATCGTGCTGATGAGCTTCGCTCTCACATTCTACGTCGGACCGGACGCCGAGCAGCAGTGGGAGTGGATCACCCCAGGGAGCGTGATCGGAGCGATCATCTTCCTGGCCGTGAGCCTGCTGTTTCGCGTCTACGTTCAAAACGTCGCTCATTACGACCGGACTTATGGCTCGCTCGGCGGCGTGATGGTCTTGCTGTTCTGGTTCTGGATCTCAAGCCTCGTGCTCCTGGTGGCGGGTCAGATCAACAAAATCGTTGAGGACGCTTCTCCGTTGGGTAAGAGTTACGGGCAGAGGCGCGATCCCGGGGTCGCGCCCGACTTTGAGGGGATGAAGCCCGAACGCCCGAATGAGGCGAACGCGGGCTGACGTACGGCGACCCAGGAAAGAGGAACCGAGGCGGCCGAAAATGGGAGGTCGTACGCTCGGTTTCACCCTCACGAAAGCACGCCGGAGCGTTGGGGTGGCCACGAGCGTGCGGCGAGACGGCGAGAACGCGATCGGGCTTCGACTTGACCGGACGAGTACGCTCCGGTAATATATACCTGGCTTCACCTTCCTGGGGGGGAAGAGGTGAAGCCACCGGGCCGGGCGACGTCTACGGATGCCGTCCCGGCCTTTTTTTCGTTGCGCGTCGCACATCAACCGCGCTCTGCCTGTGGTCGGTCCTCCCACAGGGTCGGAGTCCACCGATGCCGGATCGTGCGCCGCTGACCTCACCCTGAGGCGCGTAAGGCGGGGGCGACCCTGTTTGGAGGAGCCCGGCGGCGTGCCCGGACGATCTGTGCTATGATCGGGCGGCGTGGCGATACGACCGCGATCGATCAACGACACCCCCTGGGGACCGAGTCATGCGCCGCACCGCGCCGGGTTTGCTCTCTGCTCTCGCCGTCGTCCTGTCCCTGGCCCCGTCCGTGTGCGTCGGTGGCGAGGCCATTGCGTCGGCCAGCAGCGCCACCGTTCAACCCACCGGTCCGCGCAGTGGAGCGACCGGCGTGCGGTTCCTCAACGTTGAAGGGAAGAACAACGAAAAGTACGCCAGTTTCGGCGTCCTGGACTTCAAGCCTGGGAAGCTCGACGCCAACGATGCCGTGGTCCTGACCCTGTCGCTGACGCAGAGCATCGCCAAATTCTCCAAGAGCGGTAAGATCAAGGTTTATCTTTCTGCCGACGCGAAGTCCACGCCCGAAACGCTGAAGTTCAAGGGGGACGATGGGCTCGACGGTCAGCTTGCGCCGCTGTACCCGGTGGGTGAGTCGACCTTCGAGAAGGGGGAAACGGGCAAGCAGGACAGCATCGCGCTGAAGCTCGACCACGAGGCCCTGGCCGCGTTCCGCAGCCAGGTCGCGGAAACGGGTGTCGTGCGTCTCGTGCTCGTGCCGGCCGACGCGGAGGTGGCTGCCACCTACTTCGGTACCGGCAGCGAGAGTCCGGAGCAACGGCCCAGGCTCGTGTTCAAAACGACCCCCTAACGGTGGCCCGGCGTCGGCCGAATACGACCCGGTTGCGATGCCACAACCGGCTCGCAAAGCCTCGCCGGTCGACGGGGCTGCCGCCGGTCACTTGGCTCTCCGGATACGCGCCAGGTGTCGCCGTAGCACACGAGGCAATTGCGCCCGGCCCGCTTTGCTTCGTACAGAGCGCAGTCGGCCCTGTCGACGAGCGCCTGGCCTTCGAGGGCGTTGGGGCCCTGGCTCGCCAGGCCAATGCTGATCGTGATCGGCCGTAGCGGCCAGGGATTCGCTTCGACGGCCGCGCGCAGCCGCTCGGCGGTCGCCCGCGCGGCGGCCCCGTCGATCCCGGGCAACAGCACGGCAAACTCTTCTCCGCCGTAACGGGCGACGACGTCTTGTTGCCGGACCTGGCGGGCCAGAATCAGGGCCAGGGCTTTCAACACCTCGTCACCGGCCGGATGCCCGAAACTGTCGTTGTAGGTCTTGAAATCGTCGGTATCAATCATAAGTACAGACATGTGCAGATTTTGGCGATTTGTGAGTGAAAGCAAGAGCGGGAAGGTTTCGCGAAAATAGCGATGGTTCTTCAGCCCGGTGAGGCCGTCGGTCATCGCTAATTCGGCAAGCCGTTCGTTCATGTCCGCGATCCGGTCCGAATCGGCCTTGATGCGCGCGGCCGACCGGACACGGGCGAGCACGATTGGCAGCGCAAACGGTTTCGTCACATAATCCTGCGCGCCGGCATCGAACCCCCTGATCACGTCCTTTTCCATGCCACAGGCCGAGACGATGATGATGGGAATCCTCTTCAATTCCGGGTCCGCTTTCAGCCGGCGGCAGACCTCGATGCCGTCCAGTCCGGGCATCATGATGTCGAGGAGGATGATATCCGGGCTGTCGAGCCGCGCGCGCTCGAGCGCATTGGGGCCATCGGAGGCCGTAACGATTTCAAAACCAATTTCCGATAATTCATAAGATAGCAGTTTGACGTTATCGGGTACGTCATCGACGATCAGTACCTTCGGCATGCGGAATCTCGTGTCATCGGATGGAAGAGCGAATGGTCCGTAGCAACTCTTCTTCGTCGATCGGTTTTGTTACGAGCGCGGTCACGCCTGCGGCCATGATTTCCGCGGTCTCCCACTTGACGGCGTGAGCCGTCACGGCGATCACCGGCAACCGGGCGAACCGTTCCTGGGCCTTGATTCGGCGCGTCGTTTCCTTGCCGTCAATCCCCGGGAGCGAGATGTCCATGATCACCAGGTCGAACGTTCGCCGGCTGAGGGCTTCCAGCGCCTCCTCACCCGACCCGACCCCCTCGAAGCCGTAGCCTTCGTCCTCGAGGGCCCAGGCGAAAAGCTTCAAATTGTCGGCGTTGTCCTCAACCACAAGGATTGCCGCACTCATGACAAGACCCTCATCACTTTTCGCTTCACCACGCCGACCGCTTGGAGGATCGCCTCCACCACGCGCTCGGTGTCGCCACGCCCTTTGATGAGGATCACGTCGCTGAGCCCGGCCAGTTGGGCTGTCTCCTCCGGTACCAGGACCTTGGCCGTCAGGATGATGACGGGGATCCGGCTCCAGACCGGGTCGCGCTGGAGGTGCTCCAGGAGCTCGAAGCCGTTCATCACGGGCATCATGATGTCGAGGAGGATCACGGACGGGACGGCCTCGACCAGATGGCTCACGGCTTCGCGGCCGTTTGCGGCCGTGCGGACATCGATGCCGTGTTCGGCGAGCGCGGTCGCGATGAGTCGCCTGGTGTCGGGATCGTCCTCAACGATCAGGGCACTCACGGAGTCGCCGGCCAGGACCGCTCGGACCGTCATCAAGAGATCGTCGGCGTCGATCGGCTTGGCGATGCAACAGCGTGCTCCGGCAGCGATCGCCTGAGCCGCCTGATCGCCCTCCGAGACGACGACAACCGGGATCCCGGCCAGCACGGGCTCCTGACGGAGCGCGCGCAGCACGTCGAAGCCGTCGCGGCCCGACAGCCCGAGGTCCAGACAGATCAGGTCGGGGTGCTGCTGCCTCGCGCCGGCCGTTGCCTCGTCGAAATCGTGTGCGAGCAGGACTTCATAACCGGCTTCTTCGAACGTGAGTTGCAAGTGGCGCAGGACGTCCGGTTCGTCGTCGATGCACAGGATGGTCAAGGTCTTCGGCACGCCCGGCCGCATGCTGCGCGCAACTGCGTCTCGCCTCGGCGCCGAACCATGGGTTGACGACGGGGGAAACCTTTCCTCGTCAAGCGGCAAAACAACGGTGAAGACGCTCCCGCGTCCGTGGGCGCTGGCGACGTCGATCCGGCCGCCGTGCAGGCGGACATACTGTGCCGTGATGACCAGGCCCAATCCCGTGCCGCCGACGCGTCGAGTCGATCCACCGTTGAGCTGGGTGAATTGCTGGAACAGCTTCGGTTGGTCCTCGATGGCGATCCCCACCCCCGTGTCTCGTACCGAGATCCGCAAGACGTGGCCTAGTTTGGCGTCCTCGCCTTCGGTCGCCGAGACGACCACGCTGCCGGCGTCGGTGTACTTGATTGCGTTCGAGATCAGGTTCATGGCGACTTGCTTGAGCTTCATTCCGTCGGCATTGAGCATGAGCGGCCCGTTCGGGAGCTCGGCCCGAAGCGAGATCGGTTTGCCGTCGAGCAGCGGCGTTACGACGCTGATCGCCTCCCGGATCACGGCCGAGATGTCGATCGGTTCGCGCTCAACCTCCATCTGTCCCGCCTCGATCTTCGACAGGTCGAGGATGTCGTTGATCAGGTTCAGCAGGTGTTTCGCGTTGCGGTCGACCGTATGAAGTGCGTCCCGCTCGCGCTCGCCCACCGTGTCACCGAGCTTGCGAATGAGGCGCGCCGTGAACCCCATGATCGAGTTCATCGGGGTGCGCAGCTCATGGCTCATGTTGGCCAGGAACTCGCTCTTGACGCGGCTGGCTCGCTCGGCGTCGCGTCTCGCTTCTTCCAGCGCGCGGGACTTCTCGTGAACATCGGCGAGCAGTCGCAGCCGTTGGTCCTCAATGGCGAACGCACTCATCCGGACCGCGAGTTGCTCGAGACTGGCGCACACGAAGGCCCGCTGTTCGTCGTTAGGGGGTGAGACGTGGGCCGTGATCAAGGCGCCGAGGCAGCGTCCGTTGAACGAGATCGGCCAGCCGATCACGCACCCGAGGTCCAGCTCTCCTAATCCGACCCGGAGTCGGAGCCCCGCGCCACGGAACGGACCGGTAAGCTCTTGCACCTCGGCCGTGCGGACGACGGTCGCCGGTAGTCCGCTGCCGCAAAAGAGCTCGGTCTTCGGTAGCAGGTCGTCGAGCGTGTAGGCGAACCGGGCCGTCGGCAAGCCCTCGTTGCTGCTGGCATACACCACGGCGACGGGCGCCTGGAGCATCCGGGCCAAGCACTGAAGGGCAGCGCGGTACGTGGACAGAGCGTCGGCCTGGTTAAGCGCGGCAGAAAACGCCGCGGAGGCCGCCAGCCGTGACTGGGCCGTCGCCAGCTCGGCCGTTCGTGCGGCAATCGTCTGTTCGACACGTTCCTGGGTGGCTTCGAGCCGCGCACGTTGTTCCGCACCCCCGCGCATTCCGCGCACGCCGCGCAGGCACGACCCGATCAGGAAGACGTCCTCGAAGACGACCCATCCGACGTGCTCCACCCAGAGCCAAGGGCCGGCAGCAAGAATTCCGAAGATGGAACGTGGCCAGTAAAGCCCGCGCAGCAGGTGGTCGGCGGCGACGACCAGCGACGCCGTGACCAGGACGCGCCAGTCACGGTAGAATGACAAAAACGCGAGCGATCCAAAAATGTGGAAGTGTGTCTCGATACGGCCGCCGCTCAGGTGAATCAAGAGCGAACCCATGAGCATTTGGCCAACCGCGACGACGTGTCGTGTCAGGACCGTGGCGGGTCGGAAGAGGGCAAACGCAATCGGGAGGCTCGCGATGAGGCCCCCGAGCACGACGGCCGCCCAGACGTTCGCGTGGATTGAGCTCGACGTCCCGGCCCAAGCCCTGGGCGAGATCAGGAGCGCGGCGGTGATTCCCGCCGCGTACTGGGCGACCATCAGTCCCGCGAAAAGCTTGTCGGTCTCCCTCGCCACTTCTTGCCGCCGTTCCTCGAACAGTTCCTCGGTGCGCCGGGCCACGGGAAGGGCAATCGCTTCGTGCAGATTCGTCTGGGCCGTCTTCACCGCGGTTCCTCCTTGGACGGACGCTCGAATCCTTAAAATATCGGGCAGCCGAAGACGGGGTAATCTGCAGTCCGGGTCGCGTGACCGTTCAGCGTATTGACCACCTCGTCCAGTCCGGCGTTGTCCCCCTCGTGCCCTCGCGTGTCGGTAATCCCGCCGGTGAAACCGAGGTTTCCCGCCGCGTCGTAGAGCGAGACATGCCCGGACGTCTCGAGGCCGAACCTGGCCGACTCACTTCCCGCGGCGTCGGTAATCGGGTGAACGCCCGGAATCAACGATGCCGAGGACCAGAGGTCGGATCGCTCCCAACCTTTCTGCATTGAGGCCGGAGCGAGGAACAGCACGTGTGCCTCAACCGAGCCCTTGCAGCGCGCCATCAAACGCGCCAGCTCCGCGATGCTTGCTCGCGTGCAAGGGCAACGGGGATGAACGGCCATGACGAGGTTTGCGCGTCCCGTGACCGGCCGCACGAGGGTGGACTCCGGCCAACGAGCCCGGGGATGTCCGTTCTTGCCGGGCATCGCCCCGTATCCCCACATCAGGCTGAGCCCGGCAACGACGGCCGCGCCCCAAGCGGCCGTGATGACGATCGGCACCCCTCGCCGGAAATGTAACCGCATTGCAAAAGATCCTGTTCGAACGACCGCTTCATCGGAATCAATAAAAGACGAATTGCATCTAAGAAGTCTAGGCCACAAACGCGAAGGAAAGCCGTGGATTCGTGGTCGGACGACACGGTTCCACGACGCGCACCAGTCGTCGCTCCTTGCGCCGCGGCGGTTGACAGCCGCTCCGAAACTCCCTATCGTGATCCCAATCCGTTCGTTGGTAAGCGGTTTCGACGACAGGCATGGCACCCCAGACGATGATCGTACGCACGAGGTTCGCTCCGAGTCCGACCGGGTTTCTGCACATCGGCGGGGTGCGGACGGCGCTGTTTAATTGGCTCCTGGCCCGGCACTATGGCGGCCAGTTTCTCCTCCGCATCGACGACACCGACCAGCAGCGGCACGTCGAGGACGCCGTACGGCTGATCCTCGACGGCTTTCGCTGGATGGGAATGGACTTCGACGAAGGGCCCGAGGTCGGCGGGGCCTTCGGTCCTTACTACCAGTCCCAGCGCGGCGAGCACTACAAGAAGGCGGCGGAGGCGCTCATCGCGTCGGGACACGTCTACCGCGACTACAGCACCGAGGCCGAGCGCGCGGCCGACAAGAAAGAGGCCGACGCTTTCAAGCGGGCCTACCGTTTCCGCCGCAAACCCGTCTCCGACGCCGACCTTGCCCGCTTCGAGGCCGAGGGACGCCCCTACGCGCTGCGGTTCCAGGTGCCGCTCGGCCGCAAGGTCGTCATCCCCGACCTGATCAAAGGGAACGTCGAGCAGCAGTCCGACGAGGTCGGCGACTTTGTCATCGTGCGCCCCGACGGCTCGCCCCTCTACAACTTCGCGAGCGTCGTCGATGACATCGCGATGCAAATCACCCACGTCGTCCGGGCCGAGGAGCACCTGTCGAACACGTTCCCGCAACTCCTTCTCTTCGAGGCCCTCGGCGCCGCGCTGCCGGCGTTCGCCCACGTTCCGTTCGTGGCCGAGCCGGGCTCGAAGAAGAAGCTCTCCAAGCGCGAGAACTACGAGAAGCTCGGCATCTACGTCTACCTCCACGAGTACCGCGAGAAGGGATACCTCCCCGAGGCGATGCTCAACTACCTCGCCCGCCTGGGCTGGAGCTACGACGACACCCAGGAAATCTTCAGCCGCGCCGAGCTGATCGAGAAGTTCACGCTCGAGAAGGTGAACAGCTCCCCCGCCAGCCACGACCCGGACAAGCTCTTCTGGCTCCAGGGCGAGTGGATGAAGACGCTCAGCCCCGAGCACAAGCTCGAAGGTGTCTTGCCCTACTTGGTCAAGGAAGGGCTCGTCACGGAACCCGTTTCCGACGCGACCCGCCAGCGCATCGACGACGTGATCACGGCCCTCGGCGACCGGTTGAAGGTCTTCTCCGACATTCTCAAGCTCGGCCGCTATTTCTTCACCGAGACGCTGACCTACGATCCGGACGCCGTCAAGAAACGCCTCCGCAAAGAGGGGGTGCCGCAGCTCCTGGCCGAGCTGGCAGAGGTGCTCGCGGCGGTCGAGCCGTTCGACGTACCAACGCTCGAGAAAGCCATCCACGACTACGCCGAGTCACACGGCCATCCGATGGGGCAGGTCGTCAACCCTCTGCGCGTGGCGACGACCGGGCAAGGAGTCGGCCCGGGCCTGTACGAGACCCTGAGCATTCTTGGCCGCGAGTCGTGTCTGCACCGCCTCGCCGAGACGCAAAAACGGCTGGAATCCTTGTAGGGTCGGCCATTGCCGGCCGATTGGCTGCGTGAGTGCCGGTCTACGAGGTGACGGATGGCGCGGTCCAGGTGGAAGTGGGTGCTGCTCGGTGTTGTCCTGCTGCTCGTCGCGGCGGAGCTCGCGCTCAATGCCCTGAAGTCGCCGACAGCGCTCGTCCGGATCGTCAACCGGGGCGACTACCCGATCACGGACCTCACGCTCTCGACCGGTGCAAGCCAGGCGGAGGCCGCGCGAATCGAGCCGGAACAGTCGGTGGTGTTCCAGCTCACCGGACGCGGCAAGAACCCGCTCGTCCTGAAGTTCCACCAGTTCAACAATCCGATGACCGATTTCGAGATTCCCGAATTCGAGCCGCGCCGGCTGCGCCGTGAAGGCGCGATTCTGGTCTTGGAGCTGGGCACGAAAGAGGTCGTCCGTTACCAGGAACCCGACGACAGCCCGAGCCGCTGGCAACGACTCGGGGAGCGGGTTCGCAACACGTTGGACGAGGCGAAGGTGCCGGACGCGGCGCCGTGACGAGGACGACGGGATCAACCGCCGAGAAAGACCGACTAACCGCCAAGGCGCCAAGATCGCCAAGTTAAGAAGAGAGAGACGCAGGGATCGAGGTCTTTGAAGATTGAGTACTTGTGCTATAAATGATACGATATTGACTTTTAATCACTGTAATTTTTTTTGTGTTCTCTCTTCTCTCCTGCTCTCTCTCTTCCTAACCTTGGCGATTCTGGCGTCTTGGCGGTGAGTTCGTCTTCTCGGTGTCTTGGCGGTTCGTCTCTCGGAATATTGGAGAACGTTGATGTCTCTCTTGGTTGTGGGCTCGGTCGCATTTGACTCGGTGGAGACCCCCCATGGTGTCGTGAAAGACGCCCTGGGCGGTGCCGCCACGTTCTTCTCGTACGCCGCCAGCTATTTCACGCCGGTCCGGCTCGTGGGTGTCGTGGGAGACGACTTTCCCGCAGCGCACCGCGAGATGCTCGAGGCCCGCGGGATCGACACCTCGGGCCTGTCGATCGAGCAGGGGGGCAAGACCTTCCGCTGGCGCGGCAAGTACGAAGGGGACATGAACACGGCCGAGACGCTGGAGGTCCACTTAAACGTCCTGGGCACGTTCAACCCCGACCTGTCGCCCAAGTTCGCGGAGACTCCGTTCGTGTTCCTGGCCAACGGCAGCCCGAACATGCAGCGCAGGGTGCTGGCCCAGGCCAAGGAGCGCAAGCTCGCCGTCGCGGACACGATGAACTTCTGGATCGAGACCCAGCGCGATGAGCTGAACGCGCTCTTGCGCGAGGTGGACGGCCTGGTCCTGAACGACGCCGAGGCGCGCATGCTGACCGACGAGATCAATCTCGTCCGCGCGGGGTGGAAGGTGCTGGACCTCGGACCTCGCTTCGTCGTCATCAAGAAGGGGGAGCACGGCGCGATGTTCCTCAGCCGGACCGAGTCGTTCGTGATGCCCGCCTTCCCCCTGGCCGAGGTCGTCGACCCCACCGGAGCGGGGGACAGTTTCGCCGGCGGGTTCATGGGCTACCTCGCCGCAACTGGCAAGACCGACGCCGCCGCGCTCAAGACGGCCATGGCCTACGGCACGGTCGTCGCCAGCTTCAACGTCGAAGACTTCAGCCTGCGCCGGTTCCAGCGCACCGACCGCGCAGAGATCGATCGCCGGCTGGAGACGTACCGAACGATGATGAGCTTCTGATTGACACTTGTAGGCTGCATGGAAGGCACCGGTGCATTTCATGCACCCTACGATTCATGTGAATTCGCCCGCCGGGCCGCCTTCGCTTCGCGCCAGCGCGCCTGGAACGCCTCGCCGCGGACCTTCGCGCCCCACATGCGCGGGATTTTCACGAGCGCTTTGACCTGGTCGTAGGACATGCCCCAAGCGACGAAATCTTTCATCGCGGGGAGGAACGTCGCGTCGAAGAAGTCGCCCAGCTTGTCCCTCACTTGGTGGTCGAACGATCCCGCGGTGATCGTCGTCTTTTTCTTACGCTCCGCCGCGGCCTTCTGGGTGTCGAAGTCGTCGCGGTGCTCCCTGCGCAGGCCCAGCCGGGCATGCGCTCCCATGATGGCCGCGACCATCCCGCGCTGCTTGGCCTTGTCCTCATCGAGGCCGTCGTGGAGCGCCTTGGCGTACGTGTAGGTGGCAAGGATGTCGAACTTGCCGATCGATACGTCGGCCGGTCTCGGCGTTGTCACGGTCCCCTCCCGCGCGGGTCGCAAATCGACCTTCTTGCAGCAACCGGCGTGCCCCATCAGGCCGACGTGAACTCGGTCCAACCGGGCTTCAGCGCCCGTGCCTCGCGCGCCGACATCAGGGTTTCGTTGCTTTGTGCGGAGAGCGTTTGACTCGTCTCAGGAGGCCCGTGCGCGGACAGACGTACCACAGGCGCCAGGACTGCTCGCGGAGCGGCCGGCCGTAAGCCCAGCCCCCCTCGCCGAAGCAAGGGACGCCGTCGATCAGGATCACGTGCCTGACGACGTAGTCTTCGACGTGGTCGCGGACGTGGTCCTGTACGGCCGAGTTGCGGTTAATGTGGGCGCAGATCTCGGAGAACACCTTGTTCCAGGGCCGGCCGACCTGGGAGTCGAGGTAACGGCGGAGCGGGCCGAGGTGCTCGTTGAGACTCTTGGCGCATCCCCGCCAGCGCCTGCGCATTCCTTCGTGGGACGGCAACCCCTCGCGCTCCAATCGCTGCAACCGCCGCCGCGCGCCCTTGGGCGTCCCTTGGTCGCCCGAGCCGTAGCGGGGGCGCTCGACGATCACCTTGGCCATGTCCTCGCGCATTGCCCGGACCCCGCGCATACCCTCCCTCAAGGCCGCCGGCCGGCCCTCGCTGACAGGTTCGACACCGCACGGCGGTGCGAGGTTCACCGTCCGAGCCGCGCGGCTCGGCCCGGACGGTGCGTACGGGTTTTGCGGGCCCGCGGCTCAATAGGAGTCGCTGCTGATCACCTCGCCACCGTTGATTGATCCCAGGGCGATCCACGTGGCGCCGTTGATCGAGTTCTTGATGAAACGGACGGAGCCGTCGCCGAGTAGCACGTTTGTGCCGCCCGAGTGCCGGCTGCGGGCGCCGGCGAAGGCGTAGGCGAACGAGCTGACGTTGTAGCAAGGAAGTCCCAGAACCGGCTCCGGGCTGCAGAAACCGCTCGGGAGCACGTCGGCGTTGGCGATCGGTCCCCCCCCCGAGATTCCGGGGACGGCCACCTGGTAGTAGTCGATGTACGAGTTGGGCGTGAACCGCGTCATGAATGCCCCTGCGCCCGGAACACTCGACCAAACCAAGCCGCGGATGTCGTTGTTCGACCCCTGAAGGACTTCGGCCATGAAGACGGTCGAGCTCAGTCCATCGGTCACCGACGCGAATGATACGGTCGTGGTCAGTGGGAACGGCATCGCCAGAGTCGTGCCCGCGGGAAAGTTGCTCGTGATCAATCCCTGGTCGTACTGGGTGTTGCCCCAGTTGATCCCATAGTTGCCGCGCGTGTCGTTCGGCAGGCCGGTGACGACGAACAGGTTGCTGCGGTCGCTGGGGCACTGAAACAGCCCGAGCTTCGTCGTCGAGACGGTGCTGTTGGCCAGGATTCCGGCATTGCTCGGGCCTGACGCGCCGAGGCTGTAGTTAAACGCGTTGTAGAGCGACTGCTGCTCGAAGTTGGGCAACAGCAGGCAGAACCAAGGGGTGTCCTGACATCCGCTCAGAACATTGCCGCTGGGGCACTGGGAGAGGCTGAAGATCCGGCCGGTGACGATGACGTTAAAGGTACTGTGGTAGTTGTGAACGGCGAGGCCAAGCTGCTTCATGTTGTTGACGCACTGGATGCGCCTGGCAGCTTCGCGCGCCGCCTGCACCGCCGGCAATAGAAGCGCGATGAGAACGGCGATGATCGCGATGACCACCAACAGTTCGATCAGAGTGAACCCACGACGATGACGTGACATGGCCTCGATCTCCGAGACTCGTCGGGAAGGCCGGGACGTGCACCGTCCCAGAGCTTTCCACCCCCGACCCGAAGGCTCCTCCTGAATTAGAGCATGACTGCCCGGCCGCCGCATCGAGAAATTTGGAAAATACTCAGCCCCTTCGTATTCGGGTCTCTCTTGGACCATCGGCCTTCCCGTCGCCAGGCCCGCGCGAGCGGCCGCGGGGGGCGGCGGGCGTGTGGCCCGGTAGTCCCTTGGCCCATGCGACCGGTCCGGTAGGAATCGGGAGAAAAGTGGGCCGGCCGGAAGATTTCCAGCGCACATTAGGGCGGGGAGTCGTATCACTCAGCACTCTGGAGGGTTCGCTCCGGGGCGAATCTGCGTCCGACTCCCGGATCTCGTCCCGCTTCGCCTGGACTCGGTCCAGAGACTTTTCCTCGTTCAAACGCCCGCCCGCTTCTTGGACGTACCCCGAGAGGGCGTGCGGTTTTTCGTGTTTCTGCACAAGGAGTCTTGGAGATGATTCGTCCGTTCGGCAAGTTCGTCCTTGCGCTCGGCGCGCTCGCGCTGTTGGCATCTCCGGCCTGGGCCCAGGCGCAGAAGGGCCGCGGTGGCTTTGGCGGCGGATTCGGCGGCGGGCCCGGCTTCCTGATGGCGCCGAACGTCCAGAAGGACCTCAAGCTGTCCGACGAACAGGTCGGCAAGGTGCAGGAGACCCTGCGCGAAGTCCGGGAGAAGCACGCGGATGACTTCCAGGGTCTGCGCGACCTATCGCAGAAGGAACGCGAGCAGAAGGTCGCCAGCATTTCCAAGGAGGTCAACGACGAGGTCAAGAAGGCACTCTCGTTTTCGGCCGAGCAGTCGAAGCGGTTCGACCAAATCAGCCTCCAGACGCGCGGGCTCCAGGCCTTCGTGGATCCGACGGTTGCGGAGAAGCTGAAGCTGACTGACGCCCAGAAGTCCCAAATCGAGGAGATCAGGACTTCGGCGCGCGAGGCGGTCCGAGGGGCCTTCAATAAAGACGCCGGAGAGGAAGAACGTAAGGAGGCGATGAAGAAGTTCCGCGAGGCGAGCCAGGAGAGCATGAAAAAAGTCCAGGCGCTGCTTACGGACGACCAGAAGAATGAGTGGAAGGAACTGACGGGCGAGCCGATCGAGTTCCAGCCACCGCGGCGGCCGAACAACTGATTGGCAGTCGTGGACAGTTTTCTCGAGGGGCGGGCCGCCGGAGCGTTGCTTTGTGGCCCGCCCCTTTGTGCGTACGGTGGCGGTCGTCCGTTCTGCTCGTTTGTCGGTAAGCAGGATCGTGTGGGGTGCATGAAACGCACCGGTGCATTTCATGCACCCTACGAATGACAGGATACCGTGGCCGGTGTCGCGCTCCCGTTTGCCGAGCCGAGCTCGCGGTGCGTTCGCCGCCAGCGCGCGAGCCGGATCCGGTAGAAGACGACGGGGAGCAGCAGGTCGATCACCTCGTCGGCGATCAGCACGCCGCCGAGCACCGGGGCGGCCATCGGCTTGATGACTTCGGCCCCGACGCCCGAGGCCCAGAGCATCGGCGCGAGCCCAATGATGATCGTCCCCTCGGTGAGCAGCTTCGGCCGCAGCCGGCTGACCGCCCCTTCGAGCACCGCCCTGCGCAGCCCCTCAGCGCTCAGCGCAGCGAGACCGCCCGCTTTTTCCACGGCCTCGCGCAGGTAAACGAGCATGATGATGCCGGTCGAGGTGGCCATGCCGAAGCAAGCGATATAGCCGACCCAGACCGTGACCGAGAACTTGAAGCCGAAGAGCCACTGGAAGAACACCCCGCCCGCGATCGCCCCGGGGATTGCCAGCATCATGAGCGCGGCGTCGGCCAGGTCGTGATAGGTCCAGTAGAGGACCAGGAAGATCAGCACGATCACTACGGGCACGATCACCGCCAATGTCTTCCGGGCGCGGAGCTCGTGCTCGAACTGCCCGGTCCATTCGAGGAACACGCCCTCGGGAAGCCGAACCTCGCGCGCGACCATCGTCCGGGCCCTCGCCACGAAGTCCGCAGCGCTCGCGTCGCGGACGTTCAGCCGGACGTAGTTGCGCAACAGGCCGTTCTCGCTCTTGATCGTGGCCGGGCCTTCGACGACGCGGACCTCGGCGACCTCCGCCAACGGAACGACCTGCGGCCGGCCGTCGGGTCCTTGCCGGATCGTCGGGACGAGCAGATCGCGCACGGCCTCCTCGTCCCCGCGCCAGGCACGGCCGTTCTGAACGCGCACGGGGTGGCGTTCGCGGCCCTCCATCGTGGTCGTGACGACTTTCCCCCCGAGGGCCGTCTCGACCGCCTCGTTGAGTGCGGCGACCCGCACCCCCACCCGCGCGGCTCGCTCGCGGTCGATGCGGACCTCGACGTACCCCTTGCCGCGCACGGGGTCAGCGATCACGTCCGACGCGCCCGGCAAGCGCTTGAGCGCGGCGGCAACCGCCTCGGAGGCTCGCACCACGTCGTCCAGCCGGCGCCCCTGCACGCGAACGCCGACCGCGGTGTTCACTCCTGTGGCGAGCATGTCCACGCGGTTCTGGATCGGCATCGTCCAGACGTTGGTCCAGCCCGGCATCTGCACCGCCTGGTCGAGGTCGGAGCCGAACCCGACGAGCTCTGCACGTTCCTTGCGCCAGAGGAGCAGCCGCGCTGCAAACGGCGGGCTCAGCGCGGCCTGGACCGCGTCGAGGGCGGGAAGGGGCTCGACCGTGACGGGCAGGGTGCTGCCATGTCCGTGATGATGGCCCGCGGCTCCCGCTGCGACCGGTGCAGGGCGGGCGCGCAGGCGCTTGATCTCGTGGACCCCGGCCGCAACCTTGGGGTCCGTGACGTCCGAGCGGTCGAGCAGCTCTTCGAGCGCGATTCGCGTATAAGTCTCGGCCGTGCGGCCGACGAGGTCGCGATTGAGCTGGGTCATATGGTCGTGCCAGCGCGTTTGCTGGGGCTCGTATCCGGGGTCGTCGGGATCCGTGATGACGTTGATCAGCGCGCGTTCGAAGTCCCGGTTGCGCTGATAGGCGTACTCGCGGAGGGCCGCGTCGCAGAGGGGGAGTGCGGTCTCGGTGGTCTCCTTGACGAGTTGTTCCCGGTCGGCCGGGGGGCGGATCAAGCCGCGCTTGAGGAGTGCGTCGAGGACCGCGCGGGTCTGGCGCTTGGCGTCCGCGGGGAGGAGCTTCCGCTTGGGCCAGAGCGCGCGGGGGCGGAAGTTGACCATCGTCTCGATCATGTCCATCGGGGCGGGGTCGGTCGGCGACTCGGCGCGGCCGGCCTTGCCGACGACCATGTCGACCTCGGGGAACCGGCAAAGGATCATGTCGCGCGCCTTGAGGTCGTCGCCCGACTCGGTGACGGAGGCACGGGGGACCGTGATCGGCATGTCCATGACCATCCCCTCGTCGAGCGGGGTCATGAACTCTCGGCCCAAGGGTGTGATCGCCTGGTCGGCCACGAGCGCGACGAGGATGAGGCTGACCCAGGCGAATGCCCGCCCCCGCCAGGTTCGGGGCGCGACGCCCCCGGCGAAGAGTGCCAGGACGAGCGACGCCAGGAACAACGTGCGGCTGCCGAGCGGCGCCAGACCGACGACGAACGTCACGCCAAGCAGCCAGACCAGAGGCGCCGGCCGGTCGAGCAGCGCCGAGAGGATCGGACGATACACGTCGACGACGCTACGCACGACCCAGCTCTCCCGCTCGCCGCGCATTCGCCCTTTGAGGAAGAACGTGCACAACGCGGGCACGAGCGTGACCGCGAGCAGGGCGACGGTCACGAGCGCGAACGACTTCGTGAAGGCGAGCGGGCGGAACATCTTCCCCTCCATCCCCCCGAGGGCGAACACGGGCAGGAACGAGAGGAGCATGATCGCGACTGAGAAGAAGATCGGCCGGCCCACGGTCTGGCAGGCCGGCAGGATGATCGCGCGCACGTCTCCCCGCACGGGCCGGTCGCCGAAGTGGTCGTGCAGCCGGTGCATCGCGTTCTCGACCATCACGATGGACGAGTCGACCAGCACGCCGACGGAGATTGCGATCCCGGCCAAGGACATGATGTTCGTCTCGATGTCGGCGATCCCGAGCGTCCGTAGCAGCCCCATCAGGGCGAACGACCCGAGCGCAGCGAGCGGGAGCGTGAGGGCGATCACGAACGATGCCCTCGCGTGCAGCAGGATCAAGAGTACGCAGATCGAGGCGGTCACGATCGCTTCGCCGATCGTTCCGGTCACGGTCCCGATCGCGCCTCGGATGAGCGGCGTGCGGTCGTAGAACGGCACGATCCTGACTCCGGCGGGAAGGCCGGGTTGCAGCTCGCGGATCTTCGCTTTCAGTCGGCGCGTCACCGTCAGCGGGTTTTCGCCGTGCGCCATCAGCACGACGCCGCCGGTGACCTCGCTGCCGTCCTTTTCGAGAATGCCCCGCCGCGGACCAGGGCCGACGGCCACCGAGGCCACGTCTCCCACGCGCAGGATCGTGCCGTCGGCCGACTGGGCGAGCACGGCCTCTTCCAGGTCACGCACGGCGCGCTTCGGGTCGAAGGCGTCGTCGTCGCGGCCCGCGCGTGCGCCGAGCCACCCGAGGCTGCGCACGATGTACTCGGCGTTCCCCTTCTGGATGATCGGGCCGCCGACCGTCATGTTCGATTCGCTGACGGCGCGGACGACGTCGGCGAGCGTCACCCCGCGCGTCCGCAAGCGGCGCGGGTCGACGTTCACCTGGTACTCGATCGGATATCCCCCGACGCTGGCGACCTCCGCCACGCCCGGCACCGCGCTGAGCTGCGGGCGGACGTACCAGTCTTGCAGGGCGCGGAGCCGGCCGAGGTGCTGACCTCCCCCCTCGACGGTGTACCAATAAATCTGCCCCGTCGCGAGCGCATCGGGAGGCGGGTGTGGAACCACGCCCTGAGGCAGGATGCTGCCGGATTGCGCCAGCCGCTCGAGCACCCGCCCGCGGGCGGTAGGGAAGCCAATCCCGTCTTCGAAGATCACGTGGATCATCGAGAAGTGGAAGTCGCTCGACGAACGCACGACGCGCACCCCGCGAATCCCTTGGAGGTGGACCGAGAGGGGATAGCCGACCTGGTCCTCGACCTCGCGCGGGCTGTGCCCCATCCACTCGGTGAAGACAATGACCTGGTTCTCCGACAGGTCCGGGATCGCGTCGACGGGCGTGGTGTAGGCCGCGTACACGCCCCAGACCGCGAGCAGCAATCCGCCGGCGATGACCGCGACGCGGTGGCGGATCGAAAAGGCGATGAGGCGTTCGATCATGAGAGGGTGCGGCCCAGTGTCACGTTGGTCGGCATCAGCTCGCCGCTCTATATCGTGATTTTAGATTCTGGTGTCGAAACGAAACAGTCGTTAACTTGTAGCGTGCATAAAATGCACCCTACATCAATAAGGAATCCCCAAACGGCGAACATGAGTCCTGGCCTACGGGGATTTCCGCCGCAATCGCCCCTCGCATCCCTCACAGCAGAGGAAGACCCTCTTGCCGGCGACCACGACCGGCACCGGCGGTCCCATCGACCCCAGCGGCTTGCCCGTCACCGGGCAGGTCTTCTGTGCTGCGGCCAGCATCTGGTCCTCGGCGGACAGGCCCGACAGGTCCCCGCCGGTTTCGGCGCGTGCTTCCTCATTCCGGGCACCCCGGCCCGAGCCGAAATAGGCGGCCGCGAGGCTCGGGTTCAAGCGCGTCTCGGCATCGATGAGAAAGGCCCCGGCCGTCGCCACGCGCTGGCCCGGCTCGAGCCCCTTAGCCACGGGATAGACATCGCCGCAGCGGGGCCCGAGCACGACCTCGACGCCGTCGAACATCCCCGGCATGCGCTCGATGAAAACGACCGTGCGCGCACCGGTGTCGACCACCGCCGACTCGGGCACGGCCAGTACGTGGCCCGCCGGGCGGTAGGTGATGACGCGAGGGACCAACTTCATGCCGCCGCACTCCTGACACTCGAGGCCCGCGCGGTCCGCCGTGACGTTCGCATGCATCGGGCACCACCAGCCGACGCGCTGGTTGTCGAGTAAGGGCTGGCGGTCGAGCGCGTTCCTCCGGTCCACCGGGCATCGCCCGCGCTGGTCGGCGAGCACTTCGGCGTGCTCTGGGCAAAGGTAGACCGCGCGCAGCTCGCCTTTGCGGATCGGCGGCGGGTTGGCGGGGAGTGAACGGAACGGCTCCAGTTCCGCGACGGCCCGGCGCAGCGTTGCGGCAACGGGGGTCCCGACCGGCAGCACATTGCCAGGGTCATCCACCTTCAGGACCGCCCGCGACCGCTGGTCGTGCCTAGCAGGGATGAGTCGGACGACCTTGCCTTCCAGCGCGGGCCGCCCCGTCCCGTCGTCGCGGGTGACTGTGGCCGTCTGTCCTTCGGCGACGAACGCGCGGTCGCGGTCGAAGAGGTCGCATTCGACGAGGCGCTCGCCTTGAACGGAGCCGATCAGAGTCACCTCGCGCGCCAGCGGCTCATACGCGACCGGCGCGGTCCGGATGCCGGCAAGCTGCACGCGGTAGGGAGAGAACTGCATGCGGGCGAGGATCCCGGAGGGGAGGGGGGCGGTGTCGCCGACCTTCCTCCGCACGAGGGCCATGTTGCAGATACCGCACTTGCCCGGCCACTCCGAGACGACCCCGGGATCCATCGGACAGAAGTATTCCGTGTCCGCAGAAACGGCCTGCCCAGGGGCACGTCCGCCGTTCAGCCCGCGCGTCAGGCGATCCCAGTGGTTCCGCAGCGTCTCCCATTGGCCGGCGACGACGAAGGCCGCGATCAAGATGACGATGAACCGGAGGCGGACCTGGAGCGCCCGGAGCGTCAGCCCGAAGGCGCGCCATTTCCGCGGCCGCGGGTCGGGGGGGCTCTCGGTGATCAGTACGGGTCCGGTCGTCATGGCTTCGCCGTGGGCTCGCCGGCCCGGTCGGACGGTTCGTCCATCTTGTGCATCCAGTGGGAGATCATCTCGTAGTCCTCTTGCCGAAAGACCCACATGGGGTCGGTCCCGACAATCAGGTAGCGCACGACTTGCGGCTCGTCCGAGCCGTCGAACGTGACGCGGACGGCGAACCCCCGAGCGTTCTCCGCGGCGACTTCACCGAGGATCTCGTAGTTCGCGAGGTGCTGCTCCGGCCGGCGGTGCTTGTCGACCACGTGGACTTCCGGGTGCTGGCCGACCGTCTCGTCGGGCGTGAGGCCCTTCCGCCATCCGTCCATCGTCAGCGTGACCGCCGCCCGCGCGGCCTCAGGTGCAGGGACGTAGCGCTCGAAGCCCTTCGGCTCCTGCCGGCAGGCGAGGCTGGAAACCCCGAGAATCGCGCCGAGGATGGCGAGACGGCGAGGGGTTACCAGAGAACGATCGCAAAGTCGCATCGGTAGGGCCGTCGGTACGTTGGGTGGCCACTGTCCCTCAGCTTCGCAGTACTCGTGATACAGAGCACTTGCAGGGCGGAAGTCGCAAAGGTAAAGTCATTATTGGGGAAAGTCGATCGTGTGTTCCAGTCTGCCCCGTCTATTTTCGCACCGATTCGGCTACGAGGCAACCGAAGGAGCCACGAGGGGGATGAGGCTACGACCCTCCCAGCGCGGTGTCGCCACTCTGTCGGGCGTGTTGATCGCGCTCGTGTGGGTGGTCTGCGCTAATCCCTCGAAGGCAGAGGCCGGCTGTTCCCATTACGCCGTCGCCGGCAAGAACCTGAACTTGCTCTCGGTCCGGCTCGACATTTTGGACCGCCACCCGGCCGTCGCCACGGAGTCGGTGCCGGTTGAGACGCCCGCCCGTCCGAAGCGGTGCTCGGGCGCCCTGTGTTCGGGCAAGCCGGCCGTTCCGCTCCCCGTCCCCGTCGCTCCCAGCGCGACCCGCGTCGAGCAGTGGGGAAACATCGAGCTCCCGCCTCCGCTCGAGCCGGCCGATGGCCGGGTCGCGGCACATACGGAACATTTCGTGCACGCCATTCTCGACGGCCCGTCAATCGACCGACCGCCTCGCCCTTCCTACCTCCCTGTCTCCTGACGTCGTTGTTGTTGGCCTCGGCTGGCTCGAGCCGGCAGCGCGCGTTACTGGCGTGACGTCGCCGCGTTCCTCGCTCCCGGCCCGAGGCCCGCGCGGGGACCGATGACCCGCGGTCGATTTCGAACAGTTGTTCAATTCACCGCCTTTTCGCGCGATGGCGCGCGCTGAGAGGAGTTCTCAGCGAACTCTCGTCGTTTTCCTCTTTTTTTATTTCGAGAGGTTGCCCTATGACAGCGCGACGATCTGCATTTACCCTGATCGAACTGCTCGTGGTCATCGCCATCATTGCCGTCCTGATCGCCCTGTTGCTCCCCGCCGTCCAAGCCGCGCGCGAGGCGGCCCGCCGTGCGCAGTGCACGAACAACCTGAAGCAGATCGGCCTGGCGTGCCACAACTACCTGAGCACGTACCAGGTCCTCCCCTTCGGTAAGGGAGCCTCGTACACGTCCTCCGTCCCGGGGGCGAAGCCGTACGCCCGCTGGTCGGTCCACAGCCAGCTCTTGCAATACATCGAGCAAGGGAGCCTGTTCAACAGCATCAACTTCAGCATTCCGCCCGAGACCCCCGGCATGAACGGGGTCTTCCCGACGTTCATGCCGGCCTATCAAGACCCGAACCGCGACAACATGACCTCTTGCATGACCCAGGTGAACACCTTCCTCTGCCCGTCCGACGGCCCGCTGGTCCAGGGCTGGCCCGGCGGTAACAACTACTACGGCAACCAGTACACGTTCGCCTGCGACCTGAGCGAGAGCCAGCTGAGCACGGTCGCCGTGCCGGCCGTCGCGCCTCAAGGCGTCTTCTACTACCTGAGCGCGGTGCGGGTCGCCGACGTCACGGACGGCACGAGCAACACGGCGTTCTTCAGCGAGAAGCTGCGCGGGCAGGGGCAGCCGGCCTTCAAGACGGACTTGCTCGTCTTCACGAACCAGACGTCCCAGGACGCGACGCTCCAGGCGTGTCAGGCCCTCACGCCGGGTTCGCCCCCGTTGACGAGCGTGCAAGGGATGAGCTGGGTGATGGGAGAAATGTGCTGCACCGCATACAACCACGTCTCCCAGCCAAACACCATTTCGTGTGCGGCCCCGGGCTATACCGGCACGATGGCGAACATGGCGATGCAGGTGCCGCCGACGAGCAACCACGCGGGCGGGGTCAATATCCTGTTCGGCGACGGCACGGTCCACTTCGTCAAGAACTCGATCGACCTCGGGACCTGGCGCGCCGTCGGCACCCGCAACGGCGGTGAAGTCATTTCGAATCCGTTCTAACTTGCTTGCACGGGAGCGACCCGATGTTCCGTTTTGAACTCCGCCATGGTCTTTCGGCCCTTGCCGTATGCGGGGCGATCCTTGCGTTCGTCCCCGGCTGCGGCGGCTCGTCGCGGGCCTATACCCCGAACGCGGCCTCGGCCCGCGAGGCGCTCGACTTGGCCCTTGCCGCCTGGCAGAAGGGGGGCAAGGCCGACCAGCTCGCGACGGCATCTCCCCAGGTGCACGTCGTCGATAGCCAGTGGCAGGCCGGCAAAGTGCTCGAAGGTTACGAGATCATCGAGGAACAGGCCGGCGCGGCCGAGACCGAGAAACGGTACAGCGTCCTGCTCAAGCTGAAGAAACCCGAGGGGGAGCAGCGGGTCGAGTACATCATGGTCGGCCGCGAACCCCTCTGGATCTTCCGCGACGACGACTATGCGAAGGCCGGAAACATGGGCGACGACACGAAACCCCAGCGCCGGGTGCGCCGGCGTTGATCGTGATCTTTCGACTCGGGAGGGGGGCTCATGCTTGCCGCACAAGTTCACGCCGACGATCGGTACTGGAACCAGGCAACCCTGATCATGCTGACGCTCGTCCTGATCATGCTCGGGTTCTTCACGGTCGGTTGAGTTGAAGCGTGCCTCGACGGAGGCATGACGCAGGTTCGGGCGCCGCGATCGAATGCTCGGTGAGTCCATGCCCAGGAACTTGTCGGTGCCTGCCAGGTTTTGGGGCGCAGCCTCAACTCGCTCATCACGCCTGGATCGTTGGCCCTGGCTTTACCACGAGGACGGGAGAAGACATCGTGAAGACCTTGAGATTCCAGACCCGGTTTCTCGCTTGCGCATTCGCCCTGGCGGCGATCGCGGCGCCCGCGGGCGCTCAGGAACCCAAGGGCGAAGAGGCCGAAAAACAAGCGGTGGCCCGCGCGCTCGAAGAGTCGTGGCCCGAGCGGCCCGAGTGGGTCGACATGCTGACCGACATCCTCCAGGGGAGCCAGCTCGGCCCGAACGACGGCTGGTTCCGGCGGGCCGTCGCCCAGACCCGGTTCGACTGGAAAACGGCCCAGAAGCGGTACGACCGCGACGGCAACGGCCGCGTCGAGCGCGCCGAGTTTCCCGGCACCGACGCCGACTTCGCGCGGCTCGATCGCGACCACGACCAGGCGCTGACGGAGGCCGACTTCGACTTCTCCCCCCACGCGCTGACGCCCACGCCGGGCGCGATGGTGTTTCTGCGCGCCGACCGGGACGGTAACGGCAAGGTCACGCGCGAGGAGCTCGATGCGTTTTTCAAAGCCTCTGACAGCGGCCAGCAAGGCTTCCTGTCTCTCTCCGACCTCCAGCAAGCGTTTTCCATGCCGTCCGGCCGTCCTCCCGCGGCCGTAGCGAAGCGGTCGAGCGGCCCTTCGAAGGAGACGCTCGTACGCGGCCTCTTCCGCCAGGAGATCGGCTCCCTCCAGCCAGGACCTGCGCTCGGCGACTCGGTGACCGACTTCACGCTCAAGACCAACGACGGCAAGCAAGACATTACGCTCTCGAAGCTCGTGGGTCCAAAGCCCGTCGTGCTGATCTTCGGCAACTTTACCTGCGGCCCGTTCCGCAGCCAGGCGGGGAACGTCGAGAAGCTCTCTCGCATGTACAAGGACCGGGCCACCTTCGTCATGGTCTACGTCCGCGAGGCGCACCCGACCGACGGCTGGAGCATGGAGAGCAACGACCGCGTCGGTGTTTCCCTGGCGCAACCCCGCACCTACGAAGAGCGCGTTGCCGTGGCACAGACGTGTGGGAAGCGCCTCGACGTGGGTTTCCCGATGCTGGTCGACACGATCGACGATGCCGTCGGCGCACGCTACAGCGGCATGCCGAGCCGGCTGTACCTGATCGACCGGGAAGGCAAGGTCGCGTACAAGAGCGGCCGCGGCCCGTTCGGTTTCAAACCGGCCGAGCTAGAGCACTCGCTGGTCCTGCTGCTCCAGGAGACGGCCAGCCCGGCGGCCGGGCGCGATGCCGCCGATGGGCGTGATGAGGAGTAAGCGTGACGTGTCCGCTGTCCCCGTTTGCGGGGCTGACGGTCCGACACGTTTCCCCGCGCCCGCGAGGAAGCTGTCGGATTACCTCTCCCCTTGGGAGCGGAGTCCGATTCAGATTCATGCGCACGGAGCACCGAAAACGCCGTTGCGACAGCCCCGCGCATTTTCCGTCCCATCTGCCCCGGAGTCGTCTCATGCCCTGGATCAAGACCGTCGCGTTCGATGCCGCCGACGAGAAGCTCCGCTCGATCCTGGAGGCCCAGCGTGCGCTTTATCCGCCGGAGTACCTGACCCCGGTCGCAGTCGTCGACGACAAAACGCCGGGCATCGTGGCCACGCATACGCTGATTCCCGAGGCGCTCCATCACGCGTTCTCGACGTTCGGGGCGTTGATGTCGCCCGACCTGCCGCTCGAGCGGCGGCAGCACGAGATGATCGCGACAATGGTTTCGCTGACCAATCGGTGCCATTACTGAATTGAGTCGCACGCAGAGTTTCTGCGTCGGGTCACCCTGGACGACGACCTCGTCCGGGCGCTTCGGGAAGATTTGGCGACGGCCCCGGTTTCGGAGCCGGACCGCGTGATGTTGCAGTACGTGGTCAAGCTTACGAAAGACGCCACGCGCGTCACTGCGGAGGACCACGCGCGGCTGCACGGGGCTGGTTTCGACGACCGCGGGATCCTCCAGATCACGCTGATCGCCGCGTGGTTCAACTACATCAACCGGGTGGCCGATGCGCTGGGCGTCGGACGCGAGTCGCCTTGAAGTTTGCGAGGCTCGCGGGCGTGGACTGCTCGGTGGTGGCGGTGGCCCCCTGATGGTCGAGCTGGAGGCCGGTCTGCGACTCGACCCGGCGGAGCACGTCCTCGACGTTTCCCGGCTCGGGCCGGGCGGGGACGTGCCAGCGCTGGGCCAGGCCGTCCTTGGTGCCGGTAGCGACGCTTTGCCCGTCGGGCGCGAAGGCCACGCACAAGACGGCGTCGGTATGGCGGAGCGGCGGGCCGAGCTGGCGGCCGGACTCGACGTCCCAGAAGCGCGCGGTGCCGTTGTGGCTGGCAGTCAGGAGCATGTTCCCGTCGGGGCTGAAGGCGACGGCGGCGACCTCGCCGGCGTTGCCGTCAACCTCGCAGAGGAGCGAGCCGCTGGCGGTGTCCCACAGCCGCACCGTACCGTCCTGGGTGCCCGTCACCACGCGCGTGCCCCTCGGGCTGAAGGCGGCGGCCGTGACCGGGAAGCTGGGGTGGGGATGCGCGCGGATCGCGATGGGCCGGTCGTCGTCAACGTCCCAGAGCAGTGCCCTGGCGTCCGGGCACGCCAGCAGCAGGGTCTTGCCGTCGGGGCTGAAGGCTGCCTGGTGGATCGGGACGTCGAGCGACCGCAACAGCGGGCGTGCCGTTTCGAGGTTGGCCGGATCCCAGAGGAGGGCACTCCGGGGGCGGCTGTCCCACGTGAGCAGCGCGCGCGTGTCGGGGCTGAACACGACGCCGAGCAGTGGGATCGGCTGCTCGGGGGTTTGCCGGACGCGCGTGCCGGCGGCTGCGTCCCAGAGTTCGGCCCGCCCGCGCACGCGGCCTTCGTCGCCCGACCAGCGCGCGACGGCGAGGGTGCGTCCGTCGGGGCTGAGGGCCGTCCCCTCGACCATGTCCACCACGTCGTACGTCCGGCGGCCGTCCCCGCTCGAGACCGCGCCGGCGGGCTCGTAGCGGCTGCTGTGCATAAAGGGTCCCGTCGGCCGCCCGTCGGCGAGCCCCCACCACTGCGCCCCACGGGCGCTGCCGGTCAGGAGACGCGTCCCGTCGTCGCTGAACGCCACGCGGTGGAGTGAGCTCCCCATGCGCAATGGGGGGCCGATGGCTTTCGAGTGCGGCACGTCCCAGAGCCGGATCGTGCCGTCGTCCTGTCCTGTGGCGAGCGTTCTGCCGTCCGGGCGGAACGCCAGGCCCGTCACGGCGCTGCCCAAAATGTAGGTCTGCCCGGTCTGGCCGAGCATCGTCGCGTCCCAGAGGCGGACGACCCCGCCGGCGGTCCCCGTCGCGAAGGTCCGGCCGTCGGGCGAGACCGCCAGGCTGGTGACGCTGGTCCCCTGCGGCGGCAGGTCGGACGAGAGCGCGGTCGCGGCGTCCCAGACGTGCACGCGACCGTCCCGCGTTCCCGTGATGATCCGTTGGCCGCCGCGGCAGAACGCGATCGTGCTGACCGGGGAATTGTGTAGCAAAGGGGGCTCGATCGGCTGGCCCGTCGCGACGTCCCAGCGCACGGCGCGCTGGTCCTTGCCGCCGGTGACCAGCATCCGGCCGTCGGGGCTGAGCGCCAGGGTGTAGTACCCCACGGCGGCGCTGTGGCGCAAGGGGGAGCCGATGCGTTCGCGCGTGCTCACGTCCCACCAACGCGAGGCGCCGTCGTCGCAGCTTGTGACCAGGCGCCGGCCGTCGGGGCTGAACGCGACGCCCCAGATCACATGGCCCGAGGGGTGCACGAGCGGAGCGCCGCGCTCGCGACGTCGTTCGAGGTCCCAGAAATGGACGTGCCCTTCCTCGTCGACCGTCACCATCTCGCGCGGGTCGTGCGGGTTGATCGCGACGCGCTCGACCCAGGCCCGTGCGGGCAGGTCGTCGACCACCAAGGGCGCGCCCGCCTCTTTCCCGGCCACCGCGTCCCAGAAGCGTATCTGGTGGTTCTTGCCCACGGAAACGAGCGCCCGCCCGTCCGGGCTGAAGGCGAGGTCGAGGATCGGCGCGGCGTGTTGCATCTCCGCCAGGGGGCGGCTCAACTGTTGGGCCCAATCGGCCAGGTTGATTCGGATCGCGCGGTCGAGACTGCTCGCCCGGGCGTCCGTCGCCAGCTTCAGGCTGCGGCCCAGCCACAAGAGTCCGTGTCCGACCTCGCCGCGGTCGCAGAGGCTGAGCCCCTGGTTGAGCGCGAGCTCGGCCTGTTCCTGCACGGATTCGCGCTGGGATGCCGCGGCGGCGAGCGCTTTCCCCTCGGCACGCCGCCATTGCCAGAGCACGAGCGCAAAGCCCAGCACCGTCACGAGCACGACGGCCGTCGAGAGCAGAGCAACAGCCGGCCGCCGGCGGGCCCACTTCCAGCCGCGTTCGACGGCTCCCGCCGGCCGCGCCAGGATCGTCTGCCCGCTCAGGAAGCGGTCCAGGTCCTCGGCCAGCGCGGCGGCGCTCGGATAACGGCGGCGCGGATCTTTGCGCAAGCACTTCAGGCAGATCGTTTCGAGGTCGCGGGGAACCGACGGGCGCAGCCGGCGCGGGGGGACCGGCTCCTGATTGCGCACCTGGTCCAGCGTCTCGATAACCGCGGTCGACTGGAAGAGCGGCCGGCCCGTGAGCATCGTGTACAGGATGGCCCCCAGGGCGTACACGTCCGCCGGCGGGCCCGCGTGCCGCCCCTGTCCGTCGGCCTGCTCGGGGGCCATGTACTCGGGCGTGCCCATCAAGAGGCCGCCCAGGGTCTGGAGGTCCGATCCCGACACCTGCTTGGCGACGCCGAAGTCGCACAGCTTGAGCAGGCCGTCGCTTGTCAGCAGCACGTTGGACGGCTTGAGGTCGCGGTGCACGATCCCCTGGCCGTGGGCGTAGTGGACCGCGCGGGCCAGTGTGGCCAGCCATTGCGCAGCCTGGGCGGGGGGCTGCGTCTTCTCCGCCAGGCGGCTGCTCAGGCTGCCGCCGTCGACGTACTCGAGCGTGAAATAAGGCACCGGAGGGCTCAGAGAGCTCGCGTGCCATTCGCCGATGTCGAAGACCTGGACGATGTTGGGGTGCTGGAGCCGGGCGACGGCCTCGGCCTCGGCGCGAAAGCGGGCGCGGTAGTCTTCGTGGGCGTACTCGCCGCCGAGCAGCACCTTGAGCGCGACCGCCCGCCGCAGCTTGGCGTGCCAGGCTTTATAGACGATGCCCATCCCCCCGCGGCCCAGCTCGCCGAGGATCTCGTAATCGCCGACTCGCGACGGCAAGGGGACCGGCGAAGCGGTTGGGGCGGACCGGCCGTGGATGAAGGTCAGTCCCTTGAGCGAGCTGACGACGGGGTCGGTGACCCGGTCGAGCGCCTCGACCGCCGCCTCGCATCGTGCGCACACCTCCAGGTGTTCGGCGACTTCGTCGACAGACTCATCGGGGAGCGCGCCCAGGTTGAAGGCGGAAAGCTCGGCCGGGGACGGGCAATCGAGGCGGGGCATCGGCGGGTGTTCCTCCTGGGTATGACGACGACCGGCGCCCTTGTTATGATGAATGCGCAGGGCGTGAAACGAATTCCCGGGCTTTCCTGGCCCGGGCCGCCCAACCGCACAGGTGGCGATGCATGGCGGAAACCCGCCCGGAACCCCGCGTCACGTCCCTCACTCTCCTTGAGCGAGTTCGCGCGAACGAAGCTGACGCGTGGTCCCGCCTCGTGCAGCTTTATGCTCCTATGATACGCTACTGGTGCCTCCGGGGGGGACTCCAGGAGTCGGACGCCGACGACGCCGTGCAGGAAGTCTGCCGCGCAGCGCTCGCCGGGCTGCCGAACTTCCACCGCGACCGGCCGGGCGACACGCTGCGAGGCTGGCTGCGCGTGATCACTCGCAACACCCTCTCTCTCCACTTCAGGCGCACCGTGCGCCATCCCCTCGCCAGCGGCGGGAGCGAGGCCTTCGTGCGGCTGAACGAGGTCGCCGACCCGCGGGTCGACCTGCCCGACGACGACTCCCCGGTGGAGCTCCAGGGCCTGTATCGCCGCGCCCTCGAGCTCGTGCGCGGGGAGTTCGAGGAGCGGACCTGGCAGATGTTCTGGCTCGCGGTGGTTGAAGACCGCCCCCCGGCCGACGTCGCTACGCAATTCGGTGTCTCAGCCGTCGCCGTTCGTAAAGCCAAGTCTCGCGTCCTCCGCCGGCTCCGCGAAGAGGTCGGCGACCTGATCGCCTGAACCGAAACCCTTCCGCTGTGCCCCCTTCCCTCCGGAACCCTTCCTCCCTCACCGCTTCGTGAATTATTCGTGTCACGCCCCGCGCATTCCAGGGCAGTAGGAGGATCGCGGGTCAAAAGCGGTTCACGCCCTCTCCCGAGCGCCCGATTCCGATCCGAGACCAACTCGTTCCCATTTCGCCTCGTCTGTGCATTTTCGACTTCCCGGAGGATTCGGTATGCGGCCACACCGCGGGTTCACGCTCATCGAGTTACTGGTCGTCATTGCGATCATTGCCGTCCTGATCGCGCTTTTGCTACCGGCGGTGCAGGCGGCCCGCGAGGCGGCCCGGCGCGCCCAGTGCGTCAACAACCTGAAGCAGTTGGGCCTGGCTGTCCACAACTACATCTCGTCCAACGACGTCATGCCGGCCCAAAGCATGGCGAACAGCCCCGCGAACGGCAGCGGTTGGTACTTCTCGTGGCCCGTCTCCCTGCTGCCCAACATGGAGCAGCAGGCGATCTTCAACGCGGTGAACTTCAGCAACGACGTCTGGAACCCGGCGCAGACCACGGCGGCGTACAACCAGATCACCACGTTCTTGTGCCCGTCCGAGAGCCAGACCCAGCGGATCTACCTCGGCTATGGCGTTTCCAACTACGTGGGTAACTACGGCGGGCCCGGCGAGATCATTCCGTACAGCGGCACGATCGTGCCACTGACCGACCTCGAGGGAATCGGCGGCCAGCCCGGCCCGATTCGGTTGGCGGCGATCACGGATGGGACGTCGAACACCGGTTTGTTCAGCGAACGGCTGATCGGGCTTCCCAGCAACCCGACGCTGACGGTGAGCTCGACCGATGCGCGACGCGCTGTGTTTCAGGGCCCCGTTACCGCCAACGCGAGCTCCGGCCAGGCGCAGGCACTGGCGTTTGCCCAGGGGTGCCAGTCGATTTCGAGTAGCACCACGTCGATCGCCGCGAACACGATCGGCGAGCAGTGGTTCCTCTCGTACCCGCTGCACCTCGGGTTGACGAGTTACAACCACGTGGGCGCCCCGAACAGCGTGCCTTGCCAGGATTCGGCCGACTGGTCCTGGCTGACCTACGGCGGCCCGCTCGGCTCGGTTCCTGCTACGAGTAACCACTCGGGCGGAGTGAACGTTGCCATGGGGGACGGCTCGGTCAAGTTCATCAAGAACAGCATCAGCCTCGTGACGTGGTGGGCCCTGGGCTCCCGCGCGGGGGGCGAAGTCATCAGCGCGGATGCGTACTGAGGCAGCAACAACCGAGACATACCACACAGGAAAAGGGCGCGGCCATGAAAACGTACTTCCTCCGGCTTGCTCCGCTGCTGGCCGCCGCCCTGTTGGCGGGGTGTTCAGAAAGCGGCGTCCACGCGGGCGGCATGCCGAAAGACCTCCCGACCGAGGCCCCGAAGCCCCACCCGGGCATCACGGAAAAAATGGCGGAGGCGGCCAAGAAAGGGGTTCGCACCCGCAGCTTGCAGGCCGCCAAACGATTGCCGAGCGGCCCGATCGGCCACCCCCGTTGAGACGAACAATCGGAGCATATTCCCCGCAGGGGTAGGCGATTAACCTGCCCCTACGCATTCACGTTCGGCATCACTCGGTCGGCGGAACCGATTTTGTAGGGTCGGCCATTACGACACTCCTCGCTGATCTCCACCGGTTATCCCTCAGGCGAAGCGGGGCGTCTGGGTGCCAAGCCCACGTCTTCGTGGGCATGCGCCTCGTGCCGAGCCGGCGGAGGGGCGCATGCCCACGAAGACGTGGGCTTGGACCCAACACCGTCCCTGCTGAGCCGTTTGAGCCGAAACCGCGAGTCGCGGTGGAGATCAGCGAGAAGTCTCGCCATTACCGGCCGATTTGCGGCCGGCATTGGCCAGCTCTACAGGGTAGCCGCTCGCACCAACCGGCGGGCGCTTACATTTTTTTGGCGCTTCCTTGCAGACAGGTCGGTCGTGCGATATTGTCACATGTCACGGCCGCTCGGCCGGCAGGTCTTTCGTGCGCGTGCGGGCGTCTTTGAATTGACGTCACATCGGACCTCCGGAATCGCCCGACATGACAAGCAGGGTGCCCGGTCGATTGACTCCGCTCGTGGCGGGGGCGTGTTTCACGCTCTTGGCCAGCGGTCTCGTCGCGCCGGTCCGTGCCCGAGCGGCTTGCAGCCACTACGTCGTCGCGCGGGGGCCAAGTGGCGGCGAGGGGCACTCCGCCTTGGACGCGCTGGAGATCTTCGCGACGGTCCGCGACGGTCTGGGCCCGCGAAACGCGCGTCCTGAGCGCCAATCCCCGTGCGCTGGACTTTCCTGCGGTCGTAACCCGATGCCTCCGATGGCACCTGCGCCGGTGGGCCCGTCCCGGGCCGAAGCGTGGGCCTGTCTCAACCAGTCGCTCCTCGCTCCGACCTCCCGAACCCCCGTCTTACCTATCATCGCCAATGTCGGGCACCCGACCCATCGCGGGTTCCCGCCCGAGCGTCCGCCGCGTGCTGCCTGAGCCGCCGAGGACGCGACACCGCGCACAAGGACCGGGTTTTCCCGCGGATTGAAGCCCACGAGGCCTCGCTTGACGTAGGCACGCGTCCCGGATGCGCCTGCGCACCCAACGTTCCCGATCCGTAATCACAATTTCGGTCGAAGCGCCCCTACCTCGTATTCGGTTCGCGCCTGCGCGGTTGTGCGAAAGCACGCGCGGCGTGCCAGTTGCGCGCATCATTGCGCGCCTCGTTTCGCCCATTCACGATTCATCTCGTTTTCTATTCTGAAAGGACGCAGTCGATGAGGACTTCGACACGACGTTCGGCGTTCACACTGATCGAACTGCTGGTCGTGATCGCGATCATTGCTGTCTTGATCGCTCTCCTCTTGCCTGCGGTGCAGGCGGCCCGCGAAGCGGCGAGGCGGATGCAGTGCGTCAACAACTTGAAGCAGATCGGCCTCGCCGCCCACAACTACCACGACCGCGTAGCAGCGCTGCCGGGCGCGGAGCTCGTGTATAAGGTGACGAGCTTCTCGGCCTTGGCCCACATGCTCGGCGCGATGGAGCAGTCGAGCGTTTACAACTCGATCAACTTCTCGTTGGTCTACTCCGATGCGACCAACAGCACAGTGCTCGTGACGCGGATCAATACCTTCATCTGTCCCTCGGACGTGGCCGACGCTCATCCGGAATACGGGGGGCAGACGAACTACATGGCCGACATGGGGAGCTGGATCGTCTGGATGGCGGCGTCGGGAGCGAACGCCGGCCTTCCCGCGCCGAACGGCATATTTTATGGCGATAGCGCCACGCGGATGGCGGACATCGTCGACGGGACTTCGAACACCGGCCTGTTCAGCGAGCGGGTTCTGGCCGACTTCACGGCGGGCGTCATTAGCCCGATCGCCGACGTCTTTTTCTCTCCCGCCGCGCCCACGACGCTCGACGCCGCCGTGCAGGCGTGCCAGGCCATCGACATCACCAACCCGGCCAGCCAGTTCCCGTTATTCATGGGCGCGCCCTGGGTCAACGGCCAGCAAGTCTTCCTCCACGTCACGCAGCCGAACACGCGCTCGTGCGGTTTCTTCTTGTCCTTGCGCGCGGCGATGCCGCCGAGCAGCCAGCACCCGGGCGGGATCAACTTCCTGCTGGCCGACGGCTCGGTCCGGTTCATCAAGAACAGCATCGACCTCAACACCTGGCGTGCCCTCGGGACGCGCGCCGGTGGCGAGGTCATCAGCGCAGACGCTTACTGAGGAGTTGCTCGCCATGCGACCACTTCGGTCTGATCCCCGGCGAACCTCCTGGGGGCGATGTCTTGGCGCGTCGCTCCTCGCCGCGTTCTTGCTCGCCGGCTGCTCCGGTTCGCAGCGCGCGGCGCCGGTCGACACCTCCCGCGCTCACGAGGCCCTCAAGGCGGCGCTCGAGGGATGGAAGAAGGGCGATTCCCCCTCGGCGCTCCAGAGTGGGACGCCCTCGATCACGGTCCAGGATCTGGACTGGCTGGCCGGCGCACGACTCGTCGACTACCAGGTCGACGGCGAAGGCCGGCCGGTCGAGGCGAACCTCTACGTTCCCGTGAAGCTGACCCTCCGGACAGCGAAGGGGAAGGAAGTCAATAAGAAGGTCAACTACATCGTCGGCACCAGCCCGATCCTTACGGTCTTCCGGGACTTTCGCTGAGACAGCGACCGTCGTAAGAATCATTCTTAGAGAGGACGTGTGATGTCACACACATCAAAATCGGCCGCGGTTCTGTTCACTCTGGCCATGATGCCTGTCGGCGCGCTGGCTGCCTCGCCGCGAGCAGGGGGGCTGTCCGCTCCCTTGAGCGACGAGGAATGCTGGCGCCGGCTCCCCGCCGCGAAGACGGGGACCGGGCAGCCGCTGCCGTCCTGGGCGAAGATGCTCGCGGGCGAGTTGCCCCGGAGCACCGCCACGCTGCTCGCACTCGACCTCGCGCAGCGAACCAAGAGTCCCGTCGACGCCAAGCTCCGCGCGGCGATGCGCTGGGTCGCGGCGCACGCCAACCACTGCGAATACGGCGAGAGCTGCGCCGCGGCCGACGCCCGACGCGCCGGTCTCGACGATGACCGGCTGGGGGCTCTGGCACGGGAAGGTTACCCCGGCTGGACCGAAGCCGAGCGCGCCGCGCTGACGTTCGCACGCAAGATGTCGGCCGATTCCGACTCGGTGACCGATGCCGAATTCGCGGTCCTGGTCAAGGAGTTCGGCGAGAAACGCGCTGCGTCAATGGTCCTGCTCCTGGCCTACGCCAACTTCCAGGACCGTCTCTTGATTTGCCTTGGCGCCCCGATCGAACCGGGTGGTCCGCTCCCGCCGGTGGAGGTGAGCTTCGATCCGTCTTCGTTCACGGCCAAGACGACGCCCCCCCCGCCGCTCCAGCGTTCGCCCCTGCCGGCTCCTTCGGGGAAGGACCTGGTTGAGGACGATCCCGAGTGGGCCGCGGTCTCTTACGAGGCGCTCCAGGACCGGCTCGAAGCCCAGCGCCGCAAGCCCACGCGCCTGCGCATCCCCGAGTGGGACGAGGTCGCCCGCAACCTGCCCGAAGGGCTGATCAAGCGACCCAGCGACATCATCTGGTACCGCATCGTCTTCGGCTACGCCCCGGAGCTGGCCGTGCCGTACGAGTACTTCATGCGGACCGCCGGCGCCGAGGCGAGCGCGAAGTACGACCGGGTCTTCGGCTCGAGTCTCTTTTGGGTCACCACGCGCGCGATCAAGTGTCCCTACTGCATGGGGCACTGCGAGATGAACTGGGAGGTCGCGGGCCTGTCGAAGGCCGAGATCGCCGAACGGAGCCGCTTGCTTGCGGGTGATGACTGGTCGAGCTTCACACCGGCCGAGCAACACGCGTTCGCGTTCGCCCGCACGCTGACCAAGGCGCCCTGGACGGTCACCGAGGCGGACATCGAGACGATCAAACGCGACTTCGGTCCTGACCGCGCGCTGATCGTGGTGCTCAACGCGTGCAGATACCATTACATGACACGCATCTCGAACGGCTTCCAGCTCAAGCTGGAGCGTGAGAACGTCTTCTACGACTACTACAACACAAAGCCGCCTGCTGGTACCGGCGCGACGCGTTGAGAGAAGTCGATCGGTCTTGAGGGTGATCGGCCACGACGGCCCGATCTACATCGGGGGGAATCGTCCACGGGGAACTTGGTGGGCGGTTCTCACCCGGTCCTACAGGCAGATGGTCCATTCGCGTTTGTGAAGGGGAATCTTATGTCAGAAACCACCAGCGGGAGCGTCCTCGCGCTTTTGATGGGGATGGCCCTCTCGACCACGGCAACGGCCGCCCCTCCGGGCGTTGACGGGGCGGTCGCGTTGCTCGATGACGACACGTCCTGGAAGCGTTTGCCGCCCGCCGTATCGGGCGGGGGAGTGCCGCTCCCAAACTGGGCGAAGGCGGTCGCGGTTCACCTCCCCAGGACGGCCGCCGCGATGATCCGGCTCGACCTGGCCCAGCGCACGCAGAGTCCGCTCGATCCGGCGCTCCGGGCCAAGATGCGCTGGGCGATCGCCCACGCCAACCATTGCGCGTACTCCGAGGCGTACGCCCTGTACGACCTGAAGCGAGCCGGCGGCGACGCCGCGCAGTTGACCGGCGACCCCGCCCGCTGGCCGGAAGCGGACCGCGAGCCGCTGGAGTTCGCCCGCCTGCTGACGGTCGCCGCGCCGACGGTGAGCGACGACCTGTTCGCGCACCTGCGCGAGCAGTTCGGCGACAAACGCGTCGCGGCGATGGTGCTGCTGGCGGCGTACGGCAATTTTCAGGATCGGATCGTGCTCGGCCTGGGGCTGCCGCTGGAGGCCGGCGGGCCCTTGCCGCCGCTTCAGGTCGAATTCGCGCCGAGTGCCTTTCAGGCGGCTCCGCTCTTGCCGCCGCAAGGTGCGCTGCCGCGGCTGCGGGAGTCGGGTACGACCGTCGTCGAGCGCGACCCCGAGTGGTCGGAGCTGTCGTACGACGAGCTGCAGTCCCGCCTCGACCGCCAGCGCGCCCGGAAACCGCGCCTTCCGGTGCCGACCTGGGATGAGGTCAAGACGAAGCTCCCTCCGGCCTTCACGGCCCGTCCGACCCGAATCTTCTGGTCATTGACGGGGTACGGCTACGCGCCCGAGTTGGCGGTGCCCTGGAATATCGCGACCCGGACGATGTGGGCCGAAGCGCCCCAGGACCGTGTCTTCGAGGAGAGCCTCTTCTGGGTCCAGACGCGGAGCATCCGCTGCAACTACTGCATGGGGCACTGCGAGATGCTGCTGGAGGTGGCCGGGCTCGACAAGGACGCGATCGCCGAGCGCACGCGGCGGCTGGCGGGGGACGACTGGTCGTGTTTCCCGCCGGAAGAGCAACGGGCGTTCGCCTACGCGCGCAAGCTCAGCAAGGCCCCCTGGGCGCTCACGGTGGCCGATTACCAGGCCCTGGAACGAGATTTCGGCCCCAAGGCGGCGATGGCCACATTCTGGTGGCTCTGCCGGGGCCTGTACATGACTCGTGTTTCGGACGGCTTTCAGCTTCCCCTGGAGCGCGACAACGTCTTTGCCGATCACGACGTCAAGCAGCCCGCGCCTGCGTCGAAGAAGTAGCGGATCGCGGCCTTACGGACTTGTTCTTCGGCTCTTGATGAGTGAGCCGTTCTTTCTCTGAATTGACGAATTTGCGTACCGCGATGCGGTTCATCCGGCCCAACAACCTGGCGACGTCCCGCACGGCCCTACTGTTCGTAGGGCTCGTGTGGGGGCTGCTGCCGGTGCCTCGCACGGCCCAGGCCGGATGTTCGCATTACGTCGTTTCCCGTTCCGAGCCAGATTTCGGGCTCGAAACAGTGGAGCTGCTTGGCATCGGCAAAGGCCCAGCCTCGCTGACGGAGCGCGTTCCGGCCGAGCGTCCCGGGTGGCCCAGGCCTTGCTCGGGACTCCTTTGCGCACGAAACCCCTTGTCTCCCTGGGCTCCCGTTCCCCCGGTCAAGGAGCGAGGCGAGCAATGGGCCGTTCAGGAAAGCGTTCCGCGGCTCGACGGGCCGGAGCCGTTGACCGTCCCGTGTCACGCTCCACCCCTGTTGCCGATCCGCTCCACCGCGTCGATCTTCCGTCCCCCTCGCCCCGAGACGTCTCCTGAGACCTGACACGTCGGTGGAGCGTCCGCCCGGCGCGCAGCGCATCTCGCTGTGCGCGTCGTCGCCGTCCGGTCGTTCCCCGTCCGAAGGTGACTTTGCTCCAGGCGCACGTGGCTGCCACGCTCCGCGCCCCTTGGGGTGATCATCCGCGCGTCGAAGGCCGCGGAATGGTCGATGAGACGTCCCGACGCCACGAAAAACCTGGCAAGGCAGACCGGCCCCTCTCGCGCGGGGTAGCGGTCCGTCTTCGGGTTTTCCTTTCGATATCGATTGCTTGGAGGATGGTCGTGCGACACAAGACACTTCCCCGGCAGCGCTTGAGGCGCGCGGGGCTGCTTCTGTTCGGGCTGACAGCGACCGTCGTGATCGGTACGGTCACGCTCAATTATTCGCGCGTGCTGGCGACCCCTCGCCCAGGCGACTCGCGACGATCCGAGCTCAAACGTCCGGATTCGCTCGCTTTCCGGGAACGCCAGTGGATCGACACCAGTGGCTTATCCTCGGTGGTCCCCCGGCTGAAGTCGTGGCCCCTTTCGGCCCCCCTGGACGAGATCGCCGAATCCTGGAAGAACGTGGGCCATCGGATCATCGCGTCGAACGAGCGTTTTCTCGGTGAATCGCCGGCTCTGTCCGAAGCTCGGAAGGTGAATCTACGTCTGACGAAGGCGATGCTTCTCAACTACGAAGGAGAGCCGGCCAAAGCCTGCGAGGAGTTGAGCGCGCTGCGCGCTTCCCTTGAGGGTAAACCGGTCGAGTCGGCGGATTGGCTGTACACCATCATCTACTACCAAGGCGTTTCCTCCTTGCGTCGGGGCGAGAACGAGAATTGCATCATGTGCCGGGGGGAGAGCTCGTGCATTCTGCCGATTTCACCGGCGGCGGTGCACCGTAACCCTCGCGGTTCGCGTACGGCGATCAAGCA
>JARLIH010000154.1 GCA_031291845.1 Isosphaeraceae bacterium
CCAGGGCCTCCTTCAGCGACTTGGCACGACCATCGTGGAGGTAGGGATCCTTGTCGTACACCCCGCGCAGGGAGGGCGGATTGTAGCCCCGATAGGCGTCGTCCCGCTCCTCGAGACCGGCCACGTGGATCTTGCCGTCCGTCAGCTCCGGACCGCCGTGGCACGAGTTGCACGCCGCCTGCGACGAGCGGAAAATCGCCTCGCCGCGCCGAGCGGCTGCGGAGAGTTCGCCGCCCGTCGATCGATAGGGGTTCTTCGGGTACTCGAGCGTTCCCAGGTACGCGACCAGCGCGCGAACCTCGTCGGGAGACGGCCTGCGCCCCTGCATGCTCTTCGTGAACGACTCGACCATCGCGTCCTCGAGCCGGGTCTGCCAGCCGTGCCAGGTCCACGGCTTCGTCTCGACGACCCTGCGCAGGGTCGGCACCTTTTTGCGACTCCGCAGGTGGGCCGTGCTCAGATCCTGCCGCCCGTCGTTGAGCGTGTCAAAATCGAGACCGTTGGTGTGCCCGTCGCTGTGACAGGTGTTGCAGCTATACCACTGGTTGAACGAGCGGGCCGCGTCGTGAAAGAGGGCTTCGCCCCGTCGCACCAGGGAGGGCTCGCTGGGGCCACCGAGCGCGATTGATCGGACCAGCCGGCCGTCGGACACATCGACGACCTGAACGGCATCCGCCAGGTAATTTGCGACGTAGACCGTCTTGCCATCCGGGTCAAAGGCCAGCTCCGTGGGCCGGCCGCCGAGCTCGACGCGGCGAAAACGCCCGTCGCCGTTCAGGAGGTCGGGGGCGATGAGGTCGCGCGACCCGCCGGCCCGCCACGGCAGCCGGCTGCGGTCGGTGCGGAATATCAAGACTTCGTGCGTGCCGCCGCAACTCACCGCGAGGTAGCGCCCATCACCACTTACGGCCACGCCGTGCGCATCGGCCACGGCCTTACCGCGGGGGTCGAGGCTGAGCGTCGCGCACTCTTCGGATCCATCCAGCGTGACGCGCGTGAGCCGCTGACCCAGCACCCACCCGAGGTCGATGTTGTTCGCCGTCGTGGCGAACCCTCGGTTGCGCATGTTTGCGACATACCCCGTCTTGCCGTCGGCGCTCACCGCGACTTGCCGCAGGTTCGCGGCGTCGTGCTCCACGGGGAGCGACCGTTCGACTCGCCACGGTCCGGTGGCGATCACGGTCAGGTCCTGCGAGCGTGCGTTGCTGACGAGCAAACGCGAGCCGTCCGGCGTCAGGGCGATTCCGCGCGGTTCGCGCCCGACCGGGACCCTTCCGGTCACGCGCAGGGATTCGAGATCGACACGGGCCACTTCGTTCGCGACGCCGATCGCCACATACGCGGTCTTGCCGTCGGCCGTCAGAGCGACCCCCCTCGGCTCGGGCCCGACCTCCACCTTGCCGGCGACGGCCAGCCGATCGTCCGCGATTTTGAGGAGAACCAGGTCGTACCCGTACCAGTGCGTCACGACGCCGACCCGGCCGTCGCGGCTGAGCGCGACGCCTGCCGGCTTGTCACCCGTCGCGATTTCGTGCAGCACCTTTCCGGCCCTCAGATCGACGAGGGAGACCGTCCCGGCCGTCTGGTTCGCGGTGATCAGCCGCGATCCGTCCTGCGCGATCGCCAGCGCGATCGGCGACCGGTGGGGCTCCGCATCTCGCCCCGGGGGCGGGGACGGTTCGGCCGCGAGGCTCGCTGAGGCCGCGCACAACGCGCAGGCTAGAAGCCGGGGAAGCGTCCGACGCGCGAGGGGATCGTTCCTCATGAGGTTGCTCCAGGCGGGCTCGGCGGAGGCTCGGGGCGGGAGAGTCCCAACCAGTCAATTACATGCGGTCGACGACGTCGATGCCCAGCAGGTCCAGCCCCTTCTTCAGGGTGCGGCCCACCAGGTCGCAAAGGGCCAGCCGGCTATCCGGGCGCTCGGCAGACTCGGCCTTCAGCACGGGACACTCCTCGAAAAACGTGCTGAACTGGTTCGCGAGGTCGAACAGGTAATCGGTCAGAATGTTCGGCTTGAGCTCGGCCGCGGCCAGCTCCAACGTCTCGGGAAACCGGAGGATGCGCACGCCCAGCGCCCGTTCGGCCGGATTCGTAAGCACGATGGCCGGCCGCAGCTCATGGATGGCCTCGGCCGTGACGTTACCTTTGCGGAAGATGCTCTGAATCCGCGCGTACGCGTACTGGAGATAAGCGCCGGTGTTGCCGTTCATGGCCAGCATTTTGTTCCAGTCGAACACGTAGTCGCTGAGCCGGTTCTGCGCGAGGTCCGCATACTTGATCGCGCCGAGGCCGACCACCTCGGCCACGTGCTGGCGTTCCTCCGGGGTCAGGTCCGGGCTATTCTCGTCGACCACCTTGCGGGCTTCGGCGACCGCCTCGTCGAGCAGCGATTCGAGGCCGATCACGTCACCGGAACGCGTCTTGAATGGCCTCCGGTCGGGGCCGAGGATCGTGCCGAAGGCGACGTGCTCGAAGTCGGTGCGATTGTAACCCCAGCGGCGAGCCACCGCGAAAAGTTGCTTGAAGTGGTCCCCCTGCCGGCTGTCGACCACGTAGAGCGCTTCGTCGGGGTGCCAGGTCTCCTCGCGATACCGGATCGTGGCGAGGTCGGTCGTCGCGTAGTTGTACGCGCCGTCGCTCTTGCGCACGATGAAGGGAGCCTTCGACTCCTCCGTGAAGACGACCGTCGCCCCTTCGCTCTCGACCGCCAGGGCTTTCGTTTCGAGCTCCTTCACGACGCCGTCCAGCATCGGGTCGTAGAAGCTCTCTCCGAGCTGAACATCGAACGAGACGCCGAGCCGCTCGTACAGCGCCTCAAGCGCTTTGAGGCAGTGGGGCATGAACTGCTCCCAGAGCGCTCGGTTCTCCGGGTCGCCGGCATGGAGTTTGGCGGTCTCGTTGCGGGCCGCGTCCTCGACGGCCGATTCGCCGGCCTTGATCCGATCCTGCGCGAATCGGTAGAGGCGAGCCAACTCGCGGACGGGCTCGGCGGCGTACGCCGCTTCGTCGCGGTGGTTCTTCCAGCCCCAGAGGATCATGCCGAACTGCGAGCCCCAATCGCCAAGATGGTTATCCCGGATCACCCGGTGCCCGAGGGCCGTGAAGATCCGCGCCAGGCTGTCGCCGATCACGGTTGAGCGGATGTGCCCGACATGCATCGGCTTGGCGACGTTCGGCGATGAATAGTCGACGACCACGGTCTTGGGTCGAGCGGGAGACGACACGCCAAGGGTCGAGTCGTTCGAAAGAGCGTCGAGCGCCCGCGCGATCCACTCATCCCGCAGCCGAACATTCAGGAAACCGGGCCCGGCAACCTCGGGTGACGGCGCGAGCGGCTCGAGGTCCACCGCACGCGCGACCTGTGACGCCAGTTCGCGAGGGTTCTTGCCGAGCGATTTCGCCAGGGCCATGCACCCGTTGGCCTGGTAGTCGCCGAACTTGGCGTCGCCGCTCGGGCGCACGGCCGCGGCGAACGCCGAAGGTTCGCCCCCCTCGGGCGTGGCGGCGGCGAAGGACTGGCGCAGGCGTTCAAGAACGTTCATAAATCCAATTCGACCGTTGATCGTGTGAGACCGTTCACGCGTCCGCCGAGGGCTCCGGCGCGGGGACCAGCTTGGCCCGCGCAGGATCTTGCCATTCGAGACGCGGCGCGTCGCCCCAGATCTCCTCGAGCGCGTAATACTCCCGCGCCTCCGGCGAGAAGACATGGACGACGAAATCGCCGTAGTCAATCAGCACCCAGCGCCCTTCTTCGGAGCCTTCCATGCCGAGCTTGAGCTCGTGCAACTGCTTCATCTCATGGTCGATCTCGTCGGCAATCGCGTGGCTCAGCCGGCGCGAGGCTGCCGTGATGATCACGAAGAAGTCGACCAGGGGCGTCGCCCCTCGCAGGTCGAGGAGCAGGATCTCCTTGCCCCGGTTGTCATCCGCGATGCGAGCGCAGCGGCGAGCGTGTTCGAGTGCGCGGGCCACGCGGTCCGGGGTCGTACGGGCGGCGGCGGTGTGCGGGACATCGTCCTGCGCTTCGTGCTCGCGGCGGGCCAGGCGTTTCGTCTCCGCCGTCGTACGCGGGTTGGGCTGCGGAGTGGGGCTCATTGTCTCGTGCAAATCGGCCATGACACCTCGTTCGGGAAGGGGCGGGACCGGTCCCTGTTCCCCGCTGACCGGAGCGACTGAGGCAACCCCGGAGCCAAACGGGTGACACCAGGCTCCCCTCTCGGGTTCGGTCCACCTTACAACCAGTCTAACCACCTGCGCACGCCGTGCCTATCGCAGATACCCTGAGGCTCTGGCCGGTCAGGGTGATCCGAACGCGGCCGATCCGAGCCCGAGCGATCGCCGCAGGTAGGGGGGCACCCGGCCGCTCGCGTCCCAACCGCGCGCTTCGTAATAGGCGGCGATCATGGCCTCGAGCCGCGTGCGAGACAGGTAAGGAACGCCTGGCCCGGCTGGTGCGTCCGCGAGGAGGCGTGGCGGCAGCGTGTCCTCTTCCGCAGTCCACCCTTCGCGCTCGTTCACGCACTTGCGGGCGCTCACGATCCGCCGCGCAGTCGCGCGCAATTCGTCACTCGTGAACTCCGCCCCGGTCACGGCGCGGAGCATCGCGGCCGATTCCGCGTAGAAGTCCTCGAAGACCCCGCGCAGGAACTTGCAGAGGATCAACGAATCCATGAGCGCAGCGCGGTCCTCAGTCTCGATGGCCAGCGGAGCGGAGTCCCGGCCGCCACCACGGCGGTCGGCCCGCTCGGAGAAGTCGGCCTCGTAGGCGCTCGACCGGTTGTGGTCGGCACCCCTCGTCCCAACCGCCAAGCCGAGCGCCATCGTATGCAACGCACGCGGGTCGTAGCCCGGCATTTCGAGCCCCTTCACGTGCGGGGCAAACTGGGGTGCCTCACCACCAATTTCGGCGGCCGCGCGGCGGCTGCCCAGCGCGAGGAGTTCTCCGAGACCGCGCCGGTCGGCCAACGCCTCGATGGCCTCGATCACCGCGGAGCCGTCGCCAAACCGCAACGGACGGCCCGATGGCAAGGTCCGACCTCCCAGGAAACCTCGCTCCGTGCACTCCATCAGGAAGGCGATCGTGCCTCCGGTGGTGATCGTGTCGATACCGAGGTCGTCGCACAAACGCGCGGCTTGCAACACGACGTCGGGTTCGTCGACCCCACACAGCGGTCCGAGCGCGAAGAGCGACTCGTATTCCATCCGCACGCCGGCCGATTTCTTGCCCGAAACGGCGTAAATGTGCTCGCACCCGATCGTGCAGGCAGCGCACGAGCTCCGCGCTAGCCGGCGGGCCGGGGCCAGCTCCTCCGCAACCAGCCGCTCCGCCCCTTCAAAGTGCCCCGTGCGGAAGTTGCGTGTCGGCAATGTGTTGAACCGGTTGAAGACCAGGAGGTTGGCCACCGTTCCCAGCTCGCGGTACTTCTCCGTGGCCGGTCCGAACGAGAGCGCCGAATACTGGCGCGCGAGGACCACCGCGGCTTCCGGGTCGGCAAGCGCCAGGCGCTGATCGCCGCGGACCGCAACCGCCTTGATCCTTTTCGAGCCCAGTACCGCGCCCAGGCCCCCTCGACCCGCGTGGCGGCCGTCGTGACTGAGTGTCGCAAACGGGATGAGCCGCTCGCCCGCGCGGCCGATCGAAGCGACCTGCCAGTCGGCTCCCCACTCCGTCCGAATGCGGTCCTCGGCCTCGCGAGCCGGCAGGCCCCAGAGCGCGTTCGCGGGCTTCCATTCGACGCGAGGCTCCCCACCACCTTGGCCGTCCACGAACAGGATGGACGGCGCATCGCACCTTCCCGTAATCACGAGCGCATCGACCCCGGCCCGCTTCGCCGCGAGCGCGAAGTGTGAGGATGAGAGCGCGTCGCAGATTCTGCCTGTCAGGGGACTCAGCGCCACGACCGCGAACTTGGCCGAGGTGGTGAGCGGGCTGCCGACCAGAGGGCTCAGCGCGATAACCAGCGCGGACTCCGGCGCGAGCGGGTCGGTCCCGGCTGGCGTCTCGTGGGCAACGATCCAGGTCCCAAGCCCCACACCGCCCAGAAAGCTGCGCAAGACGGTTTCGTCGAGGGGGACGCACTGGGTCCGGCTCGCCTGTGGGTCCGCTCTGAGGTATCGGCCATGCCAGCCATGCAACACGTGATTCGACTCTCAGCGTTCGGTAGAAATCGAAAGGCGGCGACGATCTGATCGACTTTCAGCCCCCCACGTCGGCGGCCAGGACCAATACCACATCGTTCCTAGCAAGCGGCGTCTCGGGATCCGTCACGAACCGCTCGCCGTTCAGGCTCACGCGATAAGCGGGGCGGATGCCGCCGGTTCCATCGATCACGGAACCGGCGAGTGCAGGGCACTGCCGAGCGAGTCCGAGCAACGCCTCGGACAAGGTCCGGGCCTCGATCTCGACCCGCGCACAGCCCGCCTTCAGGCGGGGCACGCCGTACAGTTCGATCGCGATCGTGTGTGCGGGGCCGGTGTCCATTCAAGCTCCTCGGAGCGGCTCCGCGTCGGGGCTGAAACCAGCCTCTCGCAGGGCCACCTGGTACTCGTCGGGCGTGTTCAAGTTCCGGAGGGTCCGAAAGCCGGGGTCGACGCCGCGAAGTTCGTCCTCCACGACGACGCGCGTCCCGACCTTATCCACCAGGAAGACCGGCCGGAGCCGGTCATCGCGCAGCAACGACTCGATCGCCGGCAGCGCCGCGGCCGGGCGATAGAGTGCAGCCAGTGGGTGATGATAACCCCCGACCCACGGTAGCGCGAGATCGTGGTCGCCAATCAGCTCGACCAGGCGCCCGATCCAGGCGGACTCGAGGAAGGGCACGTCGGTGGCCGTCGCGTAGGCCAACTCCACGGACGAAGGCAACCGGCTCATGCCCGCCGCCAGCCCTTGGAGCGGACCACGGGCTTCGACGGGATCCGTGGTGAGGAGGACCGAGTCGGGCAGGGGGGGAACGTCCTGTCCGGGCGCGGCGACAACGACCACGGAGTCGACGATTGTTCCCAGGATTCGAACGACGCGTTGAAGGAGCACTTCCGGGCCGAAGGGGAGCCACGCCTTCGGCCTCCCCATGCGCTGACTCCGGCCGCCGCAGAGGACCACTGCGCCCAGGCTCATGTTTCGTCTCCCGCCGATTCGCCCGTGCCAGGGCGGAAGCCCATCGCGACCAGCTTTGCGCGTGTCTCACCCTGCGCCAGCAAAGCGCGAAAAGCGGTAACCGCCGGCCGGTCCCACCGTGACTCGGGTATCGCGAAATCGTAACGTTCGTCGCGGAGGGGCAAGAATCCCAACCCGTACGCCTTCGCCACCGGGGCAATGGCGACACCCCAGTCCGCCCTCCCCTGTACGACGGACGCGGCCACCGCGTTGTGAGAGCGGGCCTCCACGGCGTATCCGTGCGGCCTTTTTCCGCTCAGGAGCTCGTCGATCAACACCCGGGTGCCGCTGCCGCGGTTGCGGTTCACCATCAAACAGCGCGAGTCTTCGGCGGCCACGGCGAGCGCTTCGGCCAGAGTCCGACCCTCGAACTGGCGATCGCCGCGGCGGTGGACGACTCCCTGGAGCCGGCCGTATCCCTCGAGCAACCGCACACCCGGCGGCAAGAAGGGCCGGTTGTACGTCCCCGTCCGGCCGTCGAGGAGGTGCACTCCGGCAATGTCACACTCGCCGCGACCGGCCGCGACAAGGCCCCCCTGCGAGCCGACCCAGAGCGTCTTCGCGCGGTAGCCTTGCTCGCCGAGTAACCCGAGCAGCATGTCGAGCCCAACGCAGTGTGAGCCAATCGCGACCAGGTCGGCGGGACTCGCGCCCCTCGCCAGCGGGAACACGTCGACGGCCTCCTCTGCTTCGACATATTCACGCGTCCTTGGAATCACCACGAACCCATCCGCGCGGCTGAACGTCGTCACCGAGCCCGAACCTTTTCCAAGCGGGTAAGCCGCGAGCCCCTCGGGGCCCCGCACGAGGTTCACCAGCAGGAACTCGGTCCGCCCAACCTCGCTATTGACCCGCGCCGGCATCCGCGCCTTGAGGGTATCGCGTGGCTCCGCCTGTCTCCCGGCCAGGCACAAGATCAACGGCGCAACCAGCTCGTGAAACGTGAAAATCGCCGAGGTCGGAAATCCCGGCAGGATCGCAACGGGAACCGCGCCCACGGCACCCAGGCAAATCGGCTTGCCCGGCTTGAGCGCGACGCCGTGCACGACGATCCCCGGCGTGCGTTTCGCGAGCACGCGGTAAGACACGTCGCCCGCCCCCTTGCTGGTCCCGCCGCTGACGAGCACGAGGTCACAGGCCAGCGCGCGGTCGAGGACATGTGCGAGCGCATTTTCGTCGTCGGGCACGACTCCGAGCCGCAACGGGTCGCCGCCCAGTTCTCTCACGGCGTCGGCCAGCAACGTCGCGTTCGCGTCGTAGACCCCGGCCGGCCTCATCGGCTCACCCGGGGCGACGATCTCGTCCCCCGTCGACACGATCGCGACTCGCGGCCGGCGCACGACCGGAACCGCGTCCCGACCGATCGCGGCCAGCACGCCCGTCTCGCGCGAGGTGAGCGCCGTTCCTTTCCGGAGGACAAGTTCCCCTCGCGCCATGTCCGTTCCGGCGAAGGTGATCCCGGCCCCTGGGGCCACCGGACGGCGAACCGCCAGCTCCTCGTCCCAGATCTCGGCGTGCTCCACCATCACCACGGCATCGGCGCCGCGCGGCACCATGCCGCCGGTCGCGATGGGAGTCGCCGTTCCCGGGGCTACGGTCAACCGAGGGACGAACCCCGTCGCGACCTCCTCGGAATTGAGTCGAAGCGTACGAGCACCTTCCTCCGAAGCGCCATAGGTATCCTCGGCCCGCGCGGCGTATCCATCGACGTTCGAACGATCGAAGGCTGGAACGTCCACGTCGGCGAAAACATCGTCGGCCAGGACCCGCCCAAACGCATCTTCCAAAGGCGCGGTCTCAAGAGGCAAGACGTGTGGACGTAGCAGGTCCCACCAGCGACGCTCGGCCGTGTCCCGGTCGACGACCTCCAGGAACTGTTCTTGCTCACGAGCCACGCTGTACTCACGGAAAGAATTTCACCGCAGAGAACGCGGAAGAAAGACCGAGGATCATTTAAACCAAACTAATCCGTATTGTCATTCTTAATGCCTCTTTCTCTCTTGGCAGTCTCTCCGCGTTCTCTGCGAACTCTGCAGTGAGATCCTATTCATCATACAGCCAAACGCTCACCATCGAGCCCGCCGCGTATCCTTCGAGTTCGCTGGGGACTAGCACAAACCCATCCGCCCGGGTCGTGCTCGACAGAATCGACGCCCCGCTGATCGCCAGCGGTTCGACCTGCGAGTCAACGACCCGAACCCGGGCATAGTCAAGCCGTCCCACAACCGAGACGAGCTTTCGGGCGAGGGGAAGCGATATCGCTCGATAGGGCAAGTCGGGACGTCGCCCCCCCAGGCGCCGGATTGCGCGACCGGCGAAGAAATCGTAGGCGCAGAGACAACTCACGGGGTTCCCCGGCAATAATACGACCGGTTTGCCTCGGATGAAGCCGAACCCCGATGGGCTCGCGGGTCGTAGGGCGACGCCGTGGACGGCCAGCTCTCCGCAGGCGCGCACCAGGCCGGGGGCGTAGTCCTCGGGGCCGGTCGAGCTGCCGCCCGATACGAGGACGGCGTCGGCATTCTCAACCGCTTGAAGGAGCGCGCGTTCGAGGCGATCGCGATCGTCGGGCAACGGGCCGACGACCGCAGGGGTTCCGCCGTCGCGGTGAATAAGCGCGGCGAGCATCACACCGTTCATGTCCGGAATGCGGTCGCCTACGGCGGGTGAGCCGGCAGGGAGCAGCTCGTCGCCCGTCACGAGCACGGTCACACGCGGACGGCGGACGACGGCGACCCTGGCGGCGCCGACAGCGCTCAATACGCCCACGTCCTGCGGGCGAAGCATGCGGCTACGCGGCAGAATGAGAGTGCCGGCCGTGATGTCTTCGCCCGCGCGGCCGACATGCCGGCCGGGGGGCGTGGGCTCGGTCACGAGCACCACGTCGCCGGTGCGCTGGGTGGCCTCGTGCTTCACGACGGCATCGGCGCCCGCGGGCAAGGCAGCGCCGGTTGCGATGGCGACGACGTCACCAGGGATCACCGGCACGCGACAACGGCGTCCCGGAAACGCTTCGCCCGCGCAGCGGAACGCGATCGGGTTGTAGGACGATGCGCCGAAGGTCTCTTCGCCGCGGACCGCGTAGCCGTCCATCGCCGCCCGATCGAACGGAGGCACCGGCGAACCGGCCACGGCCGGCTCGGCAAGGATCCGCCCGTAGGCCTCACCCAGCGGCAGCGTCTCCGATTCGAGCTCGCTCACACGGCGGTCGATCAGCGCGAGCACGTCGGCGACGCTCGCGCGGTCTCGAAAACCCCGACCCCGGGGGTCGTGCCACTCACTCGACGATTCGCCCCGATTGTCCATGGCCGTCCGCCCACGAGGCGGCCGAGACGCGTAGCGGCTCGTCTGCTCGCCTCCGTCTCAGTCTAGCCGGGACGCGGCTCGACCGCGAGCGAACCGCAACGATCACCTTACTTCGCCGGGGCTCCGCCTTTGGCCGGAACGGTAATCAAGATCGGCTCACTCGCGTAGGCCGTCTTGACCACGAAGTTGATCGACACGTGCCCCATGACGCAAATCGGCACCTTGTCACAAGGCTGCGCATCGGGCTTGGCTTCCAGGATCACCTTGCCCACGGTCTCGGTCGGCCCGAGGAGGGTCTTGCTGCCCGCTTCCTTGATGACCACGCCCGGCGGCAGCGGGTTGCCGTGAATCCCGCCCAGGTGCTGGAGGATTACGGCCAGGTTCACCCCCTGCTTGTAGTCGGCGTCCCGTGTGACTTTGATATCAATCGTCGCCGTCGACCCCGGCGCAAGGGTGATCGCGTGCGGCTTGGCCTCGACGGTGATGTCGGACGGGTCCGTCACTCCGATCGCAAACGTCTCCACGGGCCAGAACCCCCGCCCACCGCCCGGAAAGTAGATCTCTTGTTTGGGGCTCACCGTCCGGACGATCGGCCCCTTGGGCGCGTCCCCTTTGCCGCGAAGTGCGACGAATCCTGCGGCCGGCTTGGCGTCGGCTGCTGCCGAGACGACCATCACCCCCTCGGTCATGTTCGCCGGGACCGTGAGCGGGCTGGCGGAGACGCCCTGAGGAAGGCCATCCCACAGGAGCGTCACCGGGCCGCTGAACCCCGTGCGACGGGTGACCTGGACAAACACCGGAACGCGGCCGCCAGGGCCGACGTTGATCTTGTCGGGGTCGCACGTCACGAGAAAGTCCGGCTCGGCAACCTCGGCCGCGAGCACATAGCCGAACCCGTCGCCGCCTCGACTGTGCAGGTCGCTCACCTGGAGACCGAACACGCCGTCGGCCGGCGCGGTCCATTCGAGCCGAGGGTCTTTCCCGAACGTGTCGTCGGCCTGCGCTTGCAAAGCGTCCTTGTCATTGACCACCTTGAGCACCGGATCCGTCGCCGCGCCGGCACGCCGGGCGATGACCTCGAACGCGTAGACCGTTCCTTTCTTGGCCTCGAACTGGAAGACATCCGCGTCGTTCGGTTCTCCAAGTCGCCCAGAGATCGCAGCGGGGAACGCGACCTTTTGCGCCTTCGCGACCAGGCTGGGAGCGTCCCCAGTTTCGGTCACGACCGGGAACTTCGTGACGACCAGCGGCAACGCGAGCGTCGATCCTTGCGCGGTCGGCAGTGACGTGAGCCAGGAACCGGTCGGAACGTCCTTGGGGACATCAAGAGTCATGGTTTGCGACAGATCGAAGTTGAACCCCTGGGCGTGGAGGCTCGATATCGCCCCGGGGTTCACGGCCATCGGGAACACGGAGGTCGCATACGGCCCGGCAGTCGCCTGGAGCACGTAGGTCCAGTTCGGGTTCCCAGCATAAGTCGTGTCGCGGATTTGGATGTACGCGGTGCCCGCCTCTTTGAACTCGTACGAGAGCATGGGGTCGGCGAAGTCGTGGTTATCGTCCACCGCCAGCTCGCGGCCCTGCGCGTTGTAGACCGAAAGGATCGGGTCGAAGTGCGCCTGGAGGTCGTGGATCTTGTTCTCCAGCCGGTTCGCCCAGACGCTGAAGGTGACGCGCTGCCCCGCTTTTACGGTGAACGAGTACCAGTCGACGTCCTCGGGCTTGCCGATCGTGCCCGCGATGGCGCTGGGCAACGGGATGGCCTGGGCCTGGGGCGCTTGATCGTTGGCTTTATCATCGGACTCGGCGACCACAGGGTCGTTCACGACCATGACCAGACCGACCGATGAGACGCCCTGGAGCGTGGCGACCCGCACCTCCCGGGGACCGAGCGGGGCGTTGGCCGACACGTGGAGGCGAGCCTTGACCGTGGCGAGCGGGCGCCGGACGCGCTTGCCCTTCGCCGGGGCGGGCGGGGGTTTCTCGACCGACAGGATCTCTCCGGACAGTCCCGGTCCCTGGCAAAGGAGTTGCGAAGCGCCTTCGAAGCTGCCGCCACCGGCGATCGTGATTTCCACTGACTGACCGCGCTGGGCCGCGGCCGGCTCGATGCGCGTGAGCATCGGGTAGGACGTCTGCGCAACGGCGGGTACGGCGAACAGGAAGAAACCGAGCGTCGGTGCGATCAGCCGGGAGCAGGGCATGCGCGAACTCCAGTGAGAAGGGGCGTCCTCTGGGCTCAAAGCTTTTTCGGCTGCGGGAAACTGGGCGCCCCAACGGCTTCACCCCGCAGGGCGTGGCCGAGCTCATCGGCACGGCCGAAGACAGGGAGCAGGGCGTCGCCCGCCACGTCGACTCCGCCAACCTTCCAGCGGGCGATCCCGGCGAGCGGGTCGGAGAGCGTGACATAGCCGGCGGGGGCGAGCGCCAGCCACTCGGTCCCTCGGCCGTCGAGCGTCGGAGGCTGGATCAGCGTGGCCCGAAGCTGACCGCTGTCAGCGTCCCAGACCCGGACGAGGCCGTCCCAGCCGCCGGCCGCCGCGACCTTGCCGTCGTCGCTGATCGCGACCGCGTACTGCCAGTCGGACGGGCCGGCGAGCGTGCGCTGGGGCGTCCCCGTGACGCCGTCCCACAGGCGAACGGTGCCGTCGCCGCTCGCCGAGACGAGCCGCTTCCCGTTGGCGCTGAAGACGAGCTGGTGGACCGGGCCGCCGTGGGCGTTGCTGCGCAGGTCCGGCTTCTCGGCCGCCACGGGCCACCAGCGCAGCTGCGGCTCGTTCCCGGCCGATACGAACTTCACGCCCCCGGGCTGAAGGGCGACGGACAGCACGTCGTCGTCGTGGTCGCTGTAGGTCTGTTTTTCTTTGAAGGTCGTGGTGTTGATGCGCTTGACCGTGCGGTCCTTGCTCGCGCTCAAGAGCCACTGGCCGTCGGGCGTGTACGCGACGTCGTACACAAAGTCGGAATGACCCCGGAAGACGCCGTCCGCCCGCCCGATCGCGAGGTTCCAGAACCGGACCGTGGTATCGAGCGAGGCCGAGGCGAGCTGGGCTCCGTTGGGACGGAACGCCAGGCCGAACACGACGTCGCCGTGCCCGTCGAAGTCGTGGAGGAGCGTTCCGTCCGGCACGGAGTAGACGCGCACCAGGCCCGAGCGCGCGGGCAACCCCGCCCCGACGGCCAGGCGCTTGCCGTCGCGGCTGAACGCGAGCGCGTGCACGGGGCCCGGGATGTCGTTGAGCGTGAGGGCCGGGCGCCCGTCGGCCAGGTCCCAGAGCACGACGCTGCCGTTGGTCCCCACGGCCAGAACGCGTCCGTCACCGCGAAACGCAAGCGACGTGATCGAGGGGAGCGGACCGACCTTGAGAGCGAGCTGCGCGGACCCTCCGGCCTTCAGTCCGGCCACGCCCGCGGGAACCTTGGTTTCGACCGGCAGTACGACGTCGAGCGAGCGAATGACGCGGCGGGCGTCCGGCTTCGTCGCTACGGTCGCGACCGCAGGCGCAGCTCCGCGCGGGGCGCCGACCGCAACCCAGCGCTCGACGAGCCGGCGTTGCGGCTCGGTCAGCGGCTTGTCTTGCAACGGCATCCGGCGGTCTTCGTCCGCATCGTTAAGACGGCGGACCAGCTCACTCGAGTCGGCCTTGCCCGGGGTGATGACCTTGTGGGCCTTCGTTCCGCCGACGGTGGCATCGTACGAGTCCAGCGCCAGTCCGCCGGAGATTTCCGCGTTGTCGACCTTTTTTGCACTATGGCACACCGTGCAGCGCTGGGCAAACAGCGGTTTGATGTCGCGCTCGTAGGTCGGCAGGTCGTCGGACGACTGGCCCCGGACCACGTGCGCCGAGGCCAGCAGCCAGAGAACGGCCAACGGCCAGGTTGTCGCGGTGGGCCGGGCTCGCAGCAGGAGGGAGGGCATGGGCAGCGTCTCGGGCGCAAGCGGTCGGTCAGTGGTTGAAGAGAAACTCTTTGGAGTTCAGCAGGCCCCAGAACAGGTCCTGGGCCCCGAGGGTACGGCTCGGCGCCTCGGCGATCAGCGTCCTCGCGGCGGCCACCTCTTCCGCGGTCGCGGTTCGGTTGAACGTCACGCCGTAGAGGTCCTGGATCAGCGATTCGTCGGTCAGCTTCGGGTCCTTGAGCCACCTGGCCAGCCGGCCGGCCGGGTCGGAGACCTTGCGGTTGACGAGATCCCCGTTCATGAGATGCAACGCCTGGCCGAGGGTCGGGTCGGCCGTGCGCTCGCACTCGCACGCGATCGCACGCAACGGGCGGCCAAACGTGTCGAGGAAGTACGACGGATAGTTCGTGTCGGGCAACCGGATCGCGCGCACGCCCAGCGGCTGGCCCTGGAACTTCTCGAAGGTGCCCGTCGCCTCGTTGATCGCATCCAGCAACTGCTCGGCCGTGAGCCGCTTGATCCGGTAGTGAGTGAAGTACGTGTCGTCGAGCCGGTTGTCCGGCGTGGGCAACGAGGTGAGTTGATATGTGCGGCTATTGCAGAGGAGCCGAAGCAGGGCCTTGAGGTCGAAGCCCGCTTTGACAAACTCGCCGGACAGGGCGTCGAGCAGTTCCGGGTTCGACGCCGGGTTCGTTTCCCGGAGGTCGTCGATCGGGTTCACGAGCCCCTTGCCCATCAAGTAGCCCCAGTAGCGGTTCACGACGTTCCGCGCCAGCCAAGGGTTCTTCGGGCCGGTCAGCCACCGGGCCAAGGCGCGGCGGCGGTCGACGGGGTCGTCGGCGGGCCCGTCGTTCAGCGGCGTCGGCTTCATCTGCTTGCCGCTGCGCGGCTGGCGCACTTCACCCCCGTCGGCGACGTAAATCACCTGCTCGTTGCCGAAGAGGCCGAACTCCTGGCTCCCTTTCGTCCGGATGCGCGCGAAGTAAGCGGCCAGCCCGTAATAATCGTCCTGGCCGTACGCCTCGAACGGGTGGTGGTGGCACTTGGCACACTGGAGCCGGACCCCCATGAAGACCTGGGCCGTCGTCTCGGCCAGGTCGTCGGGGTTGTTGGCGACCCGGAAGTAGTTCGCCGGCCCATTGGTGTAGATCGACCCCTGCGCGGTGACCAGCTCCTCGACCATCCTGGCGACGGGCATATTGGCCCGGAACGCGTTGCGCAGCCAGAGGTTGAACGCCAGCATCCCCTGGGCACCGAGCTTGTCGGTGCTGACGCGGAGCAAGTCACCCCACTTAAGCGACCAGTAGTCGACGTACTCGGGACGGTCCAGGATGCGATCGACCAGGAGCGCACGCTTGCGGGGCCTGGTGTCGGCCACGAAATCCTCGACCTCGCCCGGCGAGGGAACGGTGCCGATCAGGTCGAGCATGGCGCGACGGATGAATTCCGAGTCGGTGCACAGGCCGGACGGCACGAGCCCCAGCGAGCGCCACTTGGCCGCGGCCTTTTCATCCACGACGTTCTGCGCGGGGAAGTCAAAGGGCTTTTCTCGGGCATAGGGGACGCTGAAGCGCGCCATGGCCGCGTGGCCCTGGTAGCGGACCATGATGTTGGTCTCGCCCTGGCCGGCGGTCCGGGTGAGGCCCTTGCCGTCGACCTTGGCAACGCCCTCGTTGAGCGTGTCGTACTTGGCCTGGTCGGTCACGTCGCGCACCGTGCCGTCCGTGTACGTGGCGAGGACCACGAGATGCTGCGACTCGTCCGGTTCCAGAACTCGGCGCGACGGGAGGACCGCCACCGCGGTCACGGTCGGGTCGTCCTTTACGGGCGGAGGCGCCCCTTCCTCGAGCCAGAGCCTCAGGAGTCGATATTCCGGCGAGTCCGGATCCATCTTCTTACCCCCGCCGTGAGCGACGGCGAGGGTAGCCTTGAGCAGCAGCAGGCTTTCCTCCGGAGCAAACGGGGTCACCCTGCGCCCCTCCGCGCTCTTGACGATCGCGGTGTAATCCGGTTCGGGCTCGAAGCCCAGCAATGAGAGCTTGAAGCCCCCCTTGCCGTGCTGCGAGCCGTGGCAGGCGCCTTGATTGCATCCCAGTTTCGTTAGCACCGGCACGATCTCGTTCCGAAAGCTGACGCGCCGGTCCGCCCGCGCCCCTCGAACTTCGACAGGCACCGCCGCCGTTGCCGTTCCTACGGTCACATCGATCTCCGCGGTGCCGTCCGCCACCGGCCGCACGACCCCGCGTTCGTCAACGCGCGCCTTGGTCTCCGCCCGAGAGCGGAAGCCGGCCGCACCCGTGACGTCCCGGAAGGTTCCGTCGGCAAGCACCCCCAGCACGACCAATCGCTGGGAAGCTTCCGGCCCGGTCAGTTGAACCCGGCCCGGCAGCACCTCGAGACGCACCGGACCGGGCGGCTCCGCCGCGAGTGAAAGCCGGACGCTCGTCCCGAGCACAATCGACAGGCCGACGGCGAGTGTGATGCGCATGACGAAAGCGGCTCTGCGGTGAGAGAGAGCCCACGCCCCCCTCCCGGGCTCCAGGCTGTCAAATAAGCCTGGTCGGCCCTATGAGCGCGGCGCGAGTGGGCAGGTGATGACGCAAACAAGGCCGGCCGCCGAAGCCCCCCTGGAAGGAGAGCCGCAGCCCTCAAGCAAATCCGACCCTAGTGTTTAACATTGCTTTGTTTTTCGTCCGAAATCAAGCGCAAATCAGCCACGGTGCGGTTTTTTTTCCCGACCGCGTGCAAGGGGGGGACAGGAGGGGCGCTTTGGGAGTCGAGGTTGTAGATCCGAACCTCCAACCCCAGCCCCTGGCGGGAGGCCGGAAAACGCGCTACGGGTGTTCGGTCCCCGACCACGGCGACCAGCGCAGCATGCTCGGCCGAGTGCCCCAACACCTGCCCTTGGCGGACGACCAGCCAACGCGGCCGTGGCGTCTCCTTGGAGATCGTCGAGGAGGGTCGCACCGTCGCTCCGCCGGCCATCTGGAATGTCGTCCAGCCGGTCAAGTCGCTGATCTCGGTGCGGGGCACGCCGTGCGCGCCCAACCACGCGGCGGCGTTCCGGTACGGACCGAAGCTTCCCCGCGGATCGGCCGGCGTGATGGACCGGAAGTTCGGGACCACCACGACGACCCCCAGGACGACGAGCCAGAGCAAGGGGCCCGGGTGGTATGCGACCCGCGCCTTGTCGAACGGCAGACCCTCCACGCGAACTCGCCGCGCAAGCCAGCCCAGTCCGTGCCCCGCGGCGAGGACCAGCAGCAGGCCGGGAACGACCGCGTCGCGCATCGAGCAATCGCCCACGCTCGCCCTGCGCTCGATCAAGAGCCCGAGCCCGCCGACCACCAACATGCACAGCAACAGCCAAACGCGGGCTTGGGCCGCACCCGACCACGCCAACACGAGCCCCAGCAAGGCCAGCGGCAACAGCCGGAGAGAAACGGCGTTCCGCATCACTTTGAGCATCCGGACGATCGAGCGGCGCCAAAATTCCCAGGGGGTCTCGTCTCGGTGAAAGGAAAGGGTCTGGATGCTCGGCCCGGTTGCCGTGGCGGTTTCAACCTCGACGACGGGCAAATGGGTGAGTTCGGCCGTGTTCTGACCGCTCGCGCCGGGGACGGGCGAGACCAAGGCCACCAGCAGGATGCTCAGCAGACAAAACACCGGCCACGAAGCGCAACGCTCGACCGGTGCGGCCCAGCCCCAGGGCATGATCCCCACGACGGCCCAGAAGCAGAGCGCCAGCAATCCGCCATCCAGCCGGAGTGACGCCGCGCCGGTTGCCGAGGCCACGAACAGCGGCAGCCAGATCCAACGCCCGTCCCTCAGGAACCGAATCGCCGACCAGAGCCCCCACGTCCAGAAGAGAAGGAAAACGCTGTCGCTCAGAAGGTTCGCGACCACGTAACCCATCAATGGGCTGGCGAGGAAGAGGGCCGTTCCGAGCCATGCCGTGCTCGACTCAAACAATTCGACGGCGACGAGATAGACCGGGACCGCGAGCAGCATCCCCGCCAGTACCGAAACGACTTGCGCAGCCCCTTCCCAGCGTTCAGGCCCACTTCCGGGGACAACCGTGTGCGCTGCCAGGATTGCCAGCGCGTGGAGCGAAGCGTTGCCGGCGCGGGCCGAGAAGTGCCCACCGTCCCCGCTTCGAATCGCCTGGGCCGACTCGATCGCACGCAGCGATTCCGACGACGTGACTTCCGCTCGCACAGCCAGGCCCGCGTAAAGCGCGCCGGTGAACGCGATCAGCAAGAGCACGCGTACACCGTGCTGCTGCCGTTTCAGGCTCTCAGACAACTGAATCGACCGCCTCATGTCATTCGCGAACCGAATCGGCCCGCACGCTCGATCGCTCCGTCATTCGCATTCATGCAGGGGGCAGGACCGCCGGAGCATGATCCCAGGAGAGTATCGACACCCGCGGCCCCGAAACCGCACAAGAGCCGCCGTTCAGCCTACCCAGGCCCTCTAAATCCACGAGCGGGCGCTTGCACGGAGCGGAGGCGACTATGACCGACCGCCAATAATCACACCAGCCCGAATTCGGCTGGTGTTTTCCGGGCGAGAACGGTATCAACGCGTCCTGGGCAATACGCCACTGAGCCACAGCGCGACGAGTGCGGCTCCCCGCTTCTGGGGAGCCCACACAAATCGTTACAGAATACAGGCTTGACTCGTTCGAGCGGTTTTCGTTTGGGTTGCACACAGTCTCCGGCAAGCTTGGCTGGGGTCGAGCCCGCCAGGGCGATGCCCCCCGCGCCCAGGGTGAGCCG
>JARLIH010000155.1 GCA_031291845.1 Isosphaeraceae bacterium
CGGCGCCCCCATAAAACACGGGGATTGTTTGGGGGGGGGGGGGGGGGGGGTGGGGGCCCCCGGGGCCGGCCAACCCCGCCCGGCGCCGGGCTTGTATTTTGCTCTGGATGTCGGGCGGGCCGTCTCAGATGGACACCTTCGACCTCAAGCCGGGCCACGAGAACGGCGGCCCGTTCAAGGCCATCGACACCGCCGCCGCCGGCGTGAAGATCAGCGAGCACCTGCCGAAACTCGCTCGCGAGATGAACGACGTCGCGGTCATCCGTTCCATGAGCACGAAAGAAGGAGACCACGGCCGCGCGACGTTCAACCTGCGTACGGGCTACCTGCCGCAGGGCCCCATCCAGTACCCCACGCTCGGCTCGCTCGTGGCCAAGGAGCTCGAGCCCGACGACGGCGAGCTTCCCGGTTTCGTCAGCATTGCCCCCTACCGGTTCGTCAGCCCCGGGGCCTACGCACCCGGCTTTCTCGGTCCCCAGTACGCTCCCCTGGTGGTGGGCGAGATCGACATCGCCTCGCTGCAAGCGGGCACCCAAGGATATGGGCCAAACCTGAAGGTCGACGACCTGGAGCGGCCGGAGGGAGTCAGCCTGGCGCAGGCCGACGCACGGCTCGCCCTGCTGGACGGCCTCGAAGGGGAGTTCGTGTCGAGGCACGCCGGCGTCTCCGCGGTCACGCACCGCACGGCCTACGCGCGGGCGGTCCGGATGATGCGCTCGCCGGCCGTGCGGGCGTTTGACCTCGAACGCGAAGACCCGCGGCTGCGCGACGCGTACGGACGGTCCTCCTTCGGCCAGGGCTGCCTCCTCGCGCGCCGGTTGGTCCAGCAAGGCGTCCCCTTCGTCGAGGTCACCCTCTCCGGCATCCCGGGCCAGCCGGGCGGACTGGACTGGGACACCCACCAGCGCAACTTCGAGTCCGTACGCCGGCTCAGCGAGGTGCTCGACTCCGCCTGGTCCACCTTGTTGCGGGACCTCCGCGCGCATGGGTTGCTCGACTCGACGCTGGTCGTCTGGATGGGCGAATTCGGCCGCACGCCGAAGATCAACCCGCAAGGGGGCCGCGATCATTTCCCGAACGCCTGGACCACCGTTCTGTCCGGCGGCGGCATCAAGGGGGGGCAGTTCGTCGGCCGCACGAGCGCCGACGGATCCAAGGTGGAGGAACGCGCGGTCACCGTCCCCGACTTCCTGGCCACCGTCTGCCAGGCGCTCGGGATCGACCCCCGCAAGCAAAACATGTCGGATGTCGGCCGGCCGATCCGGATCGTTGACCCGAAGGCGAAGCCGATCGCGGAGCTCCTGGCATGACCGCGCTCCTCGTCACCCTTCTCCTTCTGGCCCCCCGAGCTGAAGGGGACGCCGCTCCACCAGCGGTCGCGGAAACCGCCGGCGAAGTCCGGGAACTGGTCTACTTGCACGACGATCGCCCTTTGTTCCTGCGCCTGCGCGTGCGGATCGGCGATCAATCCCACCAGGAGAAGTGGCGGGAGACGATGGCGCACCTGTTCCGCAACCTGGACGCGGACAACAACGGCATCGTCACACCCCAGGAGCTGAACCGCGGGGGTTGGCTCGAGCGGATGAGGAGTGAGTCGGGGCTCGTCCCGAACCGCCGAGGCGCAATGCCCGCCACGCCGACTTTGAAGCCCGAGAGCCTCGCCGCCACTCGCGACCCCGACGAGCTCGCCCGAGAACTGCGATCGCTCGTCCCAGCGCTCGTGCTCCAGGGCCTTCCGAAGCAGAACGATGGCTCCGAGAACCTCTTTGAACGACTCGACCGGGACGGAGATCGGAAGCTTTCTCAGCCGGAGCTCGAAGCGGCCGCCGACGCGCTCGCTGCGCACGACGAGGACGACGACGAGATGATCCGCGCCTCCGAGCTGAAGGCGTACCGCAGCCCGTTTTTTGGCGAAGGGGTTCCGCAACCCGGACCGTTCGACCCCGAGAGCGTTCCCCTGGTACTCGCGGTCGCCGGCGAGCCCCGCGCGCGGCTCGCGTCGCGCCTCATCAAACGCTACGACATCGGCAGCCGCGAGAACCCGCGGGAGAAGGACCGCAAGCTCGCGCGCTTTGAGATCGGTCTCGACGACACAACGTTCCTGCGCGCGGACGCCGACGCCGACGGCGCGCTCGACGCCGAGGAGCTCGCGCGGTTCCTCGACGACCCTGCTCCGCACCTGGAAGTGACGATCACGGTGGCGACCGACGCGAAAGGGAAGACGACGATCGAGCCGTCATCCCCGCAGGTCGCGACACCGTTCCTGGCCCAAGGGCTGCGCCGGCCGTCGCCGGGAAAGTTCGACCTGTGTGACGACCATATCCAGGTCGAGTTTTGCCCGGGACCGCCGTCAAGGAGGCCGGGCTTCGACCTCAGAGAGTTCTACAAGAACCAGTTCGCCGCAGCGGATGCCGACGGCAGCAAGGCGATCAACAAACAAGAGTCCGCGCGCAACGGCGTCTTCAATAACAACTTCGACCTGATGGACCGCGATGCGGACGGGAAGCTGACGGAAGCCGAGTTGCTTGGGTTCGTCGATGAGCAGCTCGAGCTGGCGCAGAGCCGGGTCGCGTTGATGGTCACCGACCAGGGCCATGCGTTGTTTGACGCGCTCGACACGAACCGCGACCGCCGCCTGGGCGCACGTGAGCTGCGCACCGCGCTGGGCCGGCTCGCGGACTGGGACCTGGACTCGGACGGTCAACTCGCCCAGAACGAAATCCCCCAACATTTTCGACTCACCATTGACCACGCCCAGCCTGCCCTCCTGATCCGAGTCGGCAATAACCCGTTTGACGAAGAGCGGAACGGAGCTGGGCCCACGGTTCACACCCCTGCGTGGTTTCTGAAGATGGACGTGAACCACGACGGCGACCTGTCTCCCCGTGAGTTTCTCGGAACGGCCTCCGACTTCCGGCGGCTGGACGCCGACGGCGATGGCCTGATCGATGGAAGCGAAGCCGCGCGGCCCAGATGACCGTTCGCCATCGGCCAGGGCCCGTGCCCGGCGAGCACTTCGGCGCGAGTTTTGAGATGGACCCGCGTTCACCCAAAAACAACGCGGCCCAATTTTTTTCCCTTTCCGAGATCGCGCGCGTTCCTGTAGCCTGGAAGTTGCAGGGAAGGATGTTGGCAGGGAACGACGCACATGCGCCCGCGATTTGTGCTAGACTCGAAATAGGGCGCCCGTGCCGGCCGCCTCTTATGGACGTTCACTCGAGAGAAGGGATAAGAGCGCTTGAGTCACGACGTCTCCGCACCGGTGGCAAAGCGCGGCCAGCAGAACGCCGTCGCCAACGCGCGCCAGCGCCTTGTCGAAGTCCGGGATTCCGTCGGAACGGCGCACCCGGATTACGCCTCCGCTCTCATACAACTGGCGCTTCTCCTGATCATGCACGGCGACCCGACCGAGGCCGAGCCGCTCCTCCGGGAAGCCCTCGACATTCGGCGCGTAACGCTGGGTGAACGACACCCCGACTACGCAACTTGCCTCAGCAGCCTTGCCGGCCTCCTGTGGGCTCGGGGTGACCTCGACTCGGCGGAGCCGCTGCTTCGTCAGGCCCTCGTCATTCGTTGTGAGATCCTGGGCGAGCGCCACCCGAAATCGATCGTCAGTCAAAACAGCCTCGACCAGCTCCTTCAGGCCAAGAAGGCCTGGGACTCGGCCGCGAGTCTCGAGACCGCCGACCAGGAGGCTGCTCCCCAGGAGGAAACTCCGTCGGAGTCCGGCTCCGCGCCCGTCACCCAGGCAACCGCGGAATCGGTCGAGGTTTCGGCCGTCGGGTCGCCAGCCGCCGAAGCTCCGGTCGAAACCGATGGCGCCGCGGTGGACGGGGTGCACGCTGCAACGGAGCCGGTTGCCGTCCCAGAAGTCGAAGACGAGCCCAATCCCGCTGCGCCAACGCGCGCCCACGTCGAGCCGGAACCGGCCGCCACCACGGGACGCAGCCGCGCGGAATTCGCGCTCGCCATCGAAGAGTTGGCCGAGCAGTTCGCTGGACTCGGGGGCGAGCTCCACAGCGCAGTCGGGCATCTGAAAGACGGGGGCATACTCCCCGCCGAGACGCTTCTCGAGGCCTTGCGCGACGGCCGAAGCCGATTCGCCTCGTTGCGCGGTGAGGTCTTGCAGTTCGCGCTCGGCCTCGGCATGGGGAACGCCGAGTCAAAACCCGCGGACAGTTTGCAGGACTTGAGAGAGCTGCTGGTCGAGCTCGAACGTTACGAGTTGGAACGCTCGCGCACCGGCCAGGCGCGACGGCAGGCATTGGCGACTCTGGAGCAGGTCGCCCGGCTCGTTTACGCCGATCCGAAGGACTTCCCTCCCCTTCGCGAGTGTCAGGAAGCCGCGCGAGGACTGCGCGAGTCCATCGAAGCCGCCCATCCCGCGGACCTGCCAGCCGAGGCTTTCGCCCTGGCCGACGGCAACCACCCTTATAACGCGCTGCTCGCGCTGGCTGACGCGGAAACCGGCCTGAACGACGATGAGTGGGCCAACGCGCTCGAGCTGGTGCAGACCGAGTTGGGCAAGCCGTTGTCCGTCGCAGCCGCCCGGTCGAAGATCGTCGCGGGTCCGGCCACCTGAAACGCGCGGGCATGATTCCGGGGCATTTGGCCGCCGGCTTCTCCGGAATATGTCCCATACTTAAGATGTGAACGCACGCGCGGGTCGTCTCCCGAACTGTATCCGCCCGCGTGTGGTCGCCGGCAGCCCGTGACGGCCGGACGGCCCAACTCCGCGACCACCAGGAGCCGCCTCCCATGACTCTGAGCAGCAACGCCCTCTCACAAGAAATCGCGGTCCTCGCCGACGTCTTCTCCGACCTCGGCGACCGCCTGCTCCGCGCCGCCCGCGAATTGCACAAGCCCGGGACGCCGCCGGACCAGACGCTGATCGAAGAGATCGAAGTCAGCCGGCAGGACCTGGAAAGCCTCCGCGACCGGTCGCGTCAGCTCGCCGAGTCGCTCCATATCGAGTGCCCCCCACCCGAGGCCCTCAACAGCTTGCATAGCCTCGCGGCCCTGCTCGACGATGTCGCCGAGGCCGAGATCCGCCAGTCCCGCTCCGACGAGATCCGCCGCCGCAGCCACGCCGTCCTCCAGCGCGTGCTCGTGCTGGCACACACCAGCGACCCGGACCACGTAGCCTTGCGCGAGTGCCAGAACTTGGCCCGCGGCCTCCACCAGCAAATCGCCGACTCCCCCTGGATCTCCCTGCCGTCCGAGGCCGAACGCCTGGCCGAGGGGGACCATGCGTTCGCTCACCTGCTCAGCCTGGTCGAAGACCGCGACGAACTCGGCGACGACGTCTGGGCCGCACACCACGAGGCGGTTTCCAGCGCCTTCGGCAAGACCCTCGCCGCCGCCGCCGCGCGGTCCCGGCTCGTCATCGGCCAGGAACACGGCCAACACTCGGAGAACGGCCACCATTCAGCCGACCACGCCATGGCGGCCGTGAGCTGAGCGCGGCCGAACAACTTCCGTAGCCACCTGAAAGTTAGCGAGGATTGAGCACGGGCGATGCAGTGCGCTCCCTTACGCGGGGGGCGTGCCGCCCATTTGGTTGCGTGTGCGCAACGCGTTTGACGGCCGCATTCACGTAGGCTCGCTTACCTGTGATTGCGGCTTCGCAGCGCCAGGACGACTGCAAAGTCAACTGAGGACCGATCTGGGTGGCACGCCCGGAGGCTGCGACGGGCGTGGCGCACCGCCAGGGCGGGTCGACCACG
>JARLIH010000156.1 GCA_031291845.1 Isosphaeraceae bacterium
CCCCCCCCCCCCCCCCCCCCACCCCCTGCCTTGCTTTTCAAAGGATGTGAATTGGAGCGGCCCATCGCGAAGGTTGTCGCTTGTGCGAATTGAGTGCCCGGCTTGCGACAAAAAGCGCGGGAGAGGGGGGAAGGCCTCGCGCTTGAAACCGCTCGTCGGAAGCCAGGTCAGATACAGCGGCCGCGTCAGGCCGCTCGCACGGGGACCCGGAGGGCCTGCCCGGTCCCTTCGACGTTGGAGACGAGAGCGAATGATTGAGATAGAAGTCACGCACTGAATCCGGCAGGCTTGCGCCGGCTGCACCATTTTCGGCTGCCCTGCGGCACCTCCTTCGAGCGCGAACAACCATAGCCAAAGCCTGCATTTCTCCCTAATTCCGGGAGTGGCTTGATCTCTGGAACGCCGACCTCACCCCCTTTGTCCTCGGGTCTCGGGCGCGACCCGAGTTGGGAGTATCAACTACCGCGCGCGGACGTGCCGGTCACAACCGGGCACGAGGCCGTTGCCTGGGCCGTTCGTTTGCTCGTTGCGGGACTCGGCTCGCCGGCCGTGTCAGCGCCAAAGGTGGGCACTGCCCACCGCCTTTCCTCTCCCTCTGATCCTGTCCATCCTGTCGGCTGATTCTGTTTTTTGGACAGGATGAACAGGATGTGACAGGATGACGCATCGTCGAGAGCGTTCAGCACACCCCGCGCTAAGAGGGAGGCTGGTCCATGAAGAGCATGCATGAGCTTGTGACCGGCGACAATCCGCAGGCCATGCACGAGGCGGTGGCTCAAGACCCGGAATCGGTCAATCAGCCCAACGAGTCGGGCCTTCCGCCGCTTTACACCGCCGCGCTGTATCGCAACCGGCAGGCCATCGACTTTCTGTTGGAGCATGGAGCGGTGGTCGATATTTTCGCCTGCGCGTACCTGGACAGGGCGACCGATGCCGATGCCCTGCTGAAGGGAAATCCTGATTTGGCGCGGGCGACCACCCGGGATGGTATGACCGCTTTGCACTTTGCGGCGATGGCGGGGCACCTCGACGTCGTCGACATTCTCCTGCGCTCTGGTGCCGACGTGAACGCGCGCGATCACCGTGGCAGGACGGCTCTGATGGAAGCGTGCCACGGCGGGCCGTGGAAGTCCGAACCGGCCGAAGACATCATTCAACGGCTGCTCGACCACAACGCGGAGATCGACCTGTTTACGGCCGCGGCGATGGGGCGGACGGATCGGATCGGGTCGATCCTGGATCGGGACGGCACGCTGATTGACCGGGTGGACGATCGAGGGAGAACCGCGCTGTTCCACGCGGCCCGCAACAACCGCCTCGGGGCGGTGAAGCGATTGGTCGAGCGCGGGGCCGATGTCAATCGGTCGGATGCGGTCGGCATCGCGGCGCTGCACCGCACGTCGCAGCAATGCAGCGACGAACTGATTGCGTACTTAATCGCTCATGGGGCCGTTGCGCACCTGTGTTGCCACGTGGCCTGCGGCGACGAGGCAGGGACGCGCCAGATGCTGGCGCGTGAGCCTGAAGCCGCCAACGAAACCCTCTATGAATACAACGCGGTGGGATGCGCCATTCACAGTTGGCAGTTGGGCACGCTCCGCATCCTGCTCCAGCACGGCGGCACGTTGTCCGAAGAGGATCAACAGCACATCCTGCGCATCAGCGACAACGACCAGGAGCTCCTCGCGGAACTGATGGCAATCCGGGACGAGTAAGCGGCAACCGGTGCCGTGCCCACGTTCGCCCACCCGAACCGCATCCGCTACGGACCCGCCCGGACAATCTTCTTGCACTCGCGGAACGTGATCTCCAGGCGGAAGCGGTCGGCGACGGCTCCCACGATGTCCGTCACGCCGGCCGGCCCGCTTGGCCAGGTCGATCACGTCCGGGCCGTAGGTCCGCGGCCGACGCCGCTTCCCCACTGGTCGAGGGCCGGGCACGGTGCTCAGTCAGAGCCGCGTCCTTGTGGCCCCCCTTGAGCAGCGGTCAGACCACCTCCGTCAGGAGGCGGGCGATGTGAGTGGCGATACTCGCCAGGGATTGATCATCCCGGGCTTAACCGGGCGACGAGGCCGGGGTTTCGGACCGTCTTGCCGACGCGGCCTTCTACAGGATTGGGGGCAGCAGCCACCACGTGGATCGCTTGTACTCCGCCCATCCGGGGTGGCGCGACATGCGGGCCTCTTTGTTGATCATGTTGACCGCGAACAGCCCGACCCAGATGATCGCGAGCACCACGACCGGCAGCCAGTGCCAGACCATCATCGCGAAGCTGCCGTAGATCATCATCTCGCCCAGGTAGTTCGGGTGGCGGATGTAGCGATGCATCCCGTCGGTAATCAGCCCCTTCTGGATGCGGAGGGTGAAATACTTCTGGGCGTCGGCGGCGATCATGATGACGCAGCCCAGGATGCACAGGCTGACGCAGAGGCTGAACCAGGCATAGCCCGGCAGCGGGTAGCTCGAGCGCGCGGCGCCCGAGATCAGGAGCCAGCCGAACACCCAGTACCAGGCCAGCACGCCGAAGAAGACGTTCAGGCCCGCAAGAATGGTGATGCGCCGCTGCCAGCTCGGGTCGGGGAAGGCCAGGTCCTTGATCATCCAGACCAGGCCGTAGCTGCCGTGCATCGCCAGGTAGATCCATGCGGCGGTGCTGGTGTTGTGGTACCAGGCGATCAGGAGGCCCAGGAACGGGAACGTCCCGGTCTTCTGGAAGTCGATCACCCAGGCGAGCTTCCACGGCCGGGGCCCGCCGCCGATGTCGGCGATGGCCCACTGGGTGTAGCGGCCCAGGGTGGCGGCCCAGGCCGGCGCCGGCGTCGGCACCACGTCGGTTCTTCGCTGGTCCTCGTCCGTCGCCCGCTGCCGCGCGGAGTCGCGGCGTTCGTCTCCCGCCTCGACCGGTTGCGGTCCATGCTGTCGCTCGCTCATGATCGAGTTCCCCTTTTCGACGGCCCACGCCAGTGGTTCGCGGCCCGGTCGGGCGCATGCGGATGGGGGCCGTCTCACGCCATCCGGGGGAATGGTAAGGGGAGCGATCGCGAATCTCTTGAAGGGTCTTGCGGCCGTTAGTCAAATCTTGCGGGTCTGCGGAACTGGCCCGGGGTGACGCCGATGAAGCGCCGAAAGTAGCGGGAGAGGTGGCTCTGGTCCGAGAAGCCGGCCTGCGCCGCGACCCTCGCCAAGCACAACTCGCCTTCGTGCAATAGCCGCTTGGCCCGTTCGACGCGGCGGGCGATGACGTACTGGTGCGGCGGCAAGCCCGTGGCCGCCTTGAACTGCCGGGCGAAGTGATAGGGGCTGAGACGGGCGACGGCGGCCATCTGCTCCAGGGTCGGGTCGCCGCCGAGGTGTGCCTCGACGAAGTCGACGACGGCACGGAGCCTCCCCGGGGGGAGCATACCGTCCCTGGCACGCGCGTCAGCGCGTGGTGCCAAGACGTGGCGGATGAGGTGGACGGCCAAGACGTTCGCCAGTGACTCGGCGGCGAGCCGCGCCCCTCCGCCGCCCGCGGCCAGCTCGGCGTCGACCGCCTGCATCGCGGACTGGACCTGGGGGAGGATCAGGCCGTCGAGCGGTGGCACCGCCAGCCGCGCGGGGTCGAGCTCGAACGTCTCGGCGGCGACGCGGGAGATCAGCCCCGGATCGAGGTGGACGTGCAGCGAGTCCTTGCGTCCGCGCCAGCGCCAACGGGCCGGGCTGCCGGCCGGCATCAGCGCGATCGATCCGGCCGGGGGGGGTGTTTGCCGGTCCACCCCGTCATACCGCAGGTCCAATTCGTCCGGCGTCCGGATGAAGAGAACGAGCGTGTGATGGGTCAGGGCCGGCGCGTCGATCTCGCCAACGTGCGGGAGGATGTAGCGCTCCGCCTGGATTCCCGACCAGCCCAGCCCGTCGCTGGTTGCCGCCGCCTCGAAGGGGATGACCTTGTGCCGGTCGAGCGGGTCGAAGACCTCGCCGTGTGGTTGTTCTTCCTGTTGCATCCCCCTCCTCCCGCCGGGAATATCCGCCCGGCAGCGTCGGATTACCGGCCGCCGCGGGTCCCACATCCTGGATTGTAGGGTCACGGACTCGGACTTCCACCCCAGCGCACCTCCCCGCCAACCTCCTTCCGGCACTCCGGCGCAGCCGACCGGAGGGGCGACGAGATCCTCTCCGTTCAGCCGGCCTACGAGCCGATGCGAACAGGCGGATCTTTCGACACTCCTCGCTGATCTCCACCGGTTATCCCTCAGGCGAAGCGGGGCGTCTGGGTGCCATGCCCACGTCTTCGTGGGCATGCGTCGTGGGCCGAGCCGGCGGAGGGGCGCATGCCCACGAAGACGTGGGCATGGCACCCAACACCGTCCCTGCTCAACCGTTCGAGCCGAAACCGCGAGTCGCGGCGGAGATCAGCGAGAAGTCTCATGTTTTCTGCTAGTGGCCCGGCGGGCCCGGACGCGCCAGCCGTCACGGCACCTCGTAAAGTACGACGCCGACCGCCTCAGCAGCAGTCTTGAGCCTGCTATCGAGGCAGGCTAGTGGCAAGCCACGGCGAATCGCCAGCTCCAGGTAGGCAGCATCGTAGGCTGAGAGGTTATGGGCGCGGGCCGGGTGGATTGTGTCCAACCACGCCCGTGCGGCCGTTTCGTCATCGATACCGATCGGCAGGCTACCCAGCAAGTTGAGAAAGCGGAGGGTCCTGGCCTCGTCCAGCCGCTTGCGTCGTTCGCTGACAAGGCAGACGTTGGCGACTTCCAGCGACCAGAGCATGGGAACGACCGCCCGCACGTTGGCGAGCTGGTCACGGACGCCATCGGTATAGGGGGTGGCTTCGTCGTCGAAGCATCAGGCCATCGCCACCGAGCAATCCAGCACGAAACCGTCCGTGGTTTCCTCCATCGCGAATCCTTTCTGTGTGCTTCGATTAAAACCGTCGTCCCTCGTCGATCAGCTCGCGGATCGTGACACCTTTGCCGAGCGTGTTTCCCTTGCTGAACGCTTTCAGCTCGGCGATGACCTTCCGCACGTCGAGACGGGGTTTGATCGCCCCGGCGGGCACGAGCCGGGCGACGGGCTTACCGTGCTTGGTGATGGTGAATTCCTCACCCTTGGCGACCCGCTCCACGAGCTGGGGCAGGTGGATTTTGGCTTCAAAGGAACCGACGGTTTCCATGGATCGCTCTCCGTGCGTTTTAGACTAGATGCAACCAGTCCAAACCAAATTGCCTAGCTGGCCAGGGAGAAACGGCTATGCCCTGTCAGGTTTTGGTCGGCGAGCCGCGACGTCTCGACGCCAGCGTCGGCGATGACCGCCGGGACGGCGAGGGCTTTCATCGTGATTCTCCCGGCTCAATCGGGCCACGGGCGCTGTGCCGGACGTAGTGCAGGTAAACGGTGTCCGCCTGGATGGAGAAGAGGACGCGGTAAGCCCCGCGTCGTCGTCCGTAGGCCATCTGCCTGAGGGCGATGCCGAGCTGCTCGGAGTCTTCCTCGGCGATGGGATGGCGTTCGGGGAAGGTGCTGAGCTTAGCAATGGCTTTTTCGAGACCCACATACCAGCGTGCTGCGGCGTTCGGTGAACGGTCGGCAATCCAGCGGAAGGCGTCGATGGCATCGGCTCTCGCCGTGGGCGTGAAGACGACGCGGTACGTCACGGGACTTGCTTCTCAGCGAGGATTTTCCTCATCTCGGCCAGCACGTCCTCGGCCGGGATGCCCTTACCGGCTTTCATCTCTTCGACCGAGGCCCGCAGGATCTCCATCCGCTCGGCCTTCTCGGCCAGCTCGATCAGCCGCTGGTAGGACGCGGTATCCTGCACGACCAGCTCCGCCTTGCCGTTGATGGTGAGCACGACGGGATGCCCGGTCTGTTTGAGCTGGGCCAGGAATTCGGACGTGTTCCGTTTGAAATTCGACAGTGAATTAATGTCCCGGTTTACATCCAGCATCGCGATTGCTCCTCGCATTAAATTTGCACTGAATTTGATGCTACGCCATTTGCGGGGTTCTGGCAAGCGGCTTTCATCACCCGCCCATCCGCGACTTCGGATAACGGGTAACGGACGTTCTCATGAGCTTATGCAGCCGCCCGGACCGGGCGGCTGTTTTCGTTTCTATGATCGGCGCGGCCATGCATGCACGCGTCCTGTGGTTGCTGATAGCGGCAAAATAACCGCGTTTGGTCAAATAACAATCAATGGTTGTAGTACACTGAATTTTGCTTGACGGGGAAATTTTTATTGTTGCTTTAGAGCTTAGCCTTGTTAAGACTGGTGTTATGGATAGCTACTTCGTGCAGCGTGTGGAAAACCAAACCGGAGGAAATCTGCTATGGCCGAACAACCCTTGAATGGGGGCGTCGTCATCTTGGAGAGTAAGGATAAAGCGACTGGGTGGTTCGCGTGGGTTGACCTCATGCCGCCCGGTCCTCCGACCCTGCACGTCATCGGCGACGTTCAAGTCCCGAATCCTGGCGTCAATGTCTTCCTCACCGAGAAGGTGCCGCAGGGGATCAACCATCGGATTCTTCTTTTGAATCTGCATCTCGTTCAATCACCCGGCATTTGGCCGCAACACGTCGTCGTCAAGCAAGTCCGCTTCGAAAAGGTGAAGGCAATTTATGATGAGGTGGACGTGTTCAGCGAAACAACATTAGTTGCTCAGATTCCCGTCCAGGTAGCGAGCTGAGGCTGCCGAGTTTGAGCACGCGGGCGACCGACCGGCGGGCTTCCTCGATCCGGCGATTGATGATCAGCGTGCCGAGCTTGTAGGCACGCGGGCCCGGCTGGCCGTTCTTCTTGCTGTAATGACCTCCCAGCGGGTTTCCGAGCCGTTGCTGCCGCTCGCGCGGATGCTGATGTCGATGGGCAACGAGGCCACGTTCGAGTTCTTGTTCCGCGACGTCAGCGGCGACGGTCAGGAACTCGAAGCTGTAAGGGTCTTTTAGCGTCTCACGGGCGAGGTCGGATTGAAAGGCGGGAAGAGTCTTCTCGAAGTTGGTCTGTGCCTTGCCCTGGCGTTTGTAAAGGCCGCTCTCGATCCAGTGGACGAGGACGCTTCGGCTCCAGCCGTTCTCGACGGTGGCGCGAGCGTACCAAAGCCGCTCACGAAGGTCGTTGCTCTGCTCGACCAGGACGATATTGTGCCCCCAGGGAATGCCTGCGACGGCCAGCGGCAGGCCGGATTCGCTAATTTGTCCCACAGGCTGCGGGACGATTTGCCCAGCGCGCTGATAGGCGAGGTAGAACGCCCGCATGCGATAGACATTGGTGCGTGAGAAGCCGGTCATTCCGGGAAATGCCTTCTGAAGGTCGTCACCCAGGTGGTCAATGACCGCCTTGCCCCACCCCTCGGTTTTCTGGCAGTCGGCGACGGACCGGCCGATGTGCCAGTAGAGTTCGATCAGTTCCCGGTTGACGGCGACGAAGGCACGAAGTTGGGCCGAGCGAATGCGTTCCTTGAGCTGGGCTAAAAGCTCGGCATAGCCTTGGGGCAACAAGTCGGTGGCCTTCCTGGCCGGGCGGTTGGATTTCGGGGTGGTGGGACGCTTCTTGGCCATCGGACTCCTCCATGATCGTCGCCGATTGAAACGCCTCCGAGTTGTCAGGTCCGAATCGGCGCAGCGAGCCCTCGGTATAACAGGGAGCGATGAGCTTGTCAGACAAAGATATAGTCGGGCGTGCCTAGCAATGCGTGCATGGACGCCATCGTTTCGACCGGGCCTCGGGGTAACGGGAAATAATCCCCTTTATTTCCACGTCGCCGATGATTTTTGGAAAATTTCGCTTGCTGATACACATCTTGATTGAGAAAGTATTGGTCCTGTCAATGCAACATCGCAACTGACAGGCATCTGCGTCATGGGTACGGGAGATTTGGCAATGGCGACGCCAGTGTTGCAAAAAAGTGGGACGCTTTCCGTTGATTGGAACACGCTGATCCTTTTTCCGCCGAACAACGACGACCCGATCTCAATTCCCGCGAGCACGTTGGCTATCAACATACCAGTGTTCAGGCCCCTCGCTGTGCCGCACTCATCAACTGCGGCCGATGACGGGTCCAAACAATGGACGCTTCAGAAGTCTTACGAGACACAAAATTATTCGGTGCAAATGATTTTCGTGGTGACGGAGAAGCCGCCGTCGAGCGTGCCCGCGATTTCGTCTTCCAATCCTCTGGACTACTTCAATTCGACGTTGGTCCCGATCGATCTCTTCGGCAGCATCGCGGCTGTGAATGCCGACGCTCAGTCGCCAGTGCGAGTGGCTGTGAAGGACAAAAGCACGGGACAGGCAGTGAGTGCAGAGGCATTCGGCGGTTGGAGCGTGAAAGTGAATGCAAATTTGAATATTCATACTGTGAATATTTACATTGGCTGATGGCGATAATTGCCGTGAGCGACAAATGTGCTATAGGAATACGGCATATTTGTCGCTTATTAGCGGATGATGGTTAATATCAAATCACAATCCGCTCGATCTCGTCGAGCGTGATCTGATCGGCGGTGCGGTCGTAGAGCTTGGTTGTCTTCGGTGACTCGTGAGCTGCGATCTGCTGGGCGTGCTCCAGCGTGCCGCCGTTCTCCAGGTAGGCGGTGATGCCGGTGGCCCGGAACGAATGGTTGCACAGCCGATCCGATAACCCGGCGGCCTTCGCACGCCGTTTCACCATGTCCCAGGCGTTGCGGCGGTCGAGGGGTAATTCGGTGGCCTCGCCGCCGCGGCGGGGGATGGAGCGGAAGAGGGGGGTTTTCCGCTGCTCGGCGATTCCGGCCGCGTGCAGGTAGGCGTCCAGGTACGCCTCGGCGTTGTGATGGGCGGGCACCTCGTGGAACTTCCCCCCCTTCTCGTGCAGGCGGAGCCAGCAGCGTTTGCCGTTTTGATAGTAGTCCTCGACGGCCATGCCGACGACGGCGGAGACGCGGGCGAAGCTGTAGACCATCACGGCGATCAGAGCCCGGTCACGGAGGGCGATCAGGCTGGCGGTGGCCTCGGCGGGCACGATGCTGTCTAGCAGGGTGCGGGCGTCGTCGGCCGCGAGCACGGGGGTCTTGCCTTTCCTGACGACGTGCTTGGGGCCACGCACCGAGCTGGCCGGGTTGGTGGGCACGACCTGGCCGGTGACGAGCCAGTCGAACAGCATCCGGATGGCGGCCAGGTGCTGTTTTTTGGTGGGGTCGGAGCCAGGGTGGCTTTCGATGTAGGCGGCGACGTGCAGCGGCTCGATGGCACGGAGCGAGAGCTTGCGGTCGTCGCACCAGGTGAGGAAGCGGGCGACCGCATGGGCATAGGCGGACCGCGTGTTCTTGTTGCGGATGTTGGCGGTGAAGAATTCGAGGAAGCGGCGGGCCGCACCGTTGCCCAGGTCGGCGACGATCGCCGGGACGGTGACGGGGCGATCCGCCCCACTCCGCACGATCTCATTCGGCATGGTGTTTCACCCACCATTCGATACTGCCGATCTCGCCTTTCAACTGGCCATTTTCGACGGCCTTAGCGATACGTCTGACGTGTTTTACGGCGAAACGGCGTCCCTCGCAGTCAAAATCCTCCCGCGACTTTACCGACTGATTGTGAACTACGACCCGACCTTGTCCACGCCCACTCCGGTCGCCCCACTCAAAGATCATCGGGTATCGCTCCATCAGCCACCGGCTCCCCATTTAAGCACGCTCGCCAGTCGCCTTCTCGGCCCGGTTCCAGAGAATCCCCGCTTCCGCATCCATGCTTGTTAAGTTGTCCGCTTTCCGGCACGGTTTCTTTGGAGCTATCCGGCACGGTCAGCCGATGAAAGGGTCGTCCATCGGCGTCCTGGTTGGGTCGTCGCCACGTTGCCAGAGGACCCTTTCGGGCGATGACACAGCCTCCGCTCAGCGGACTCTCGGAGACCGAGCGTAATCGAGCCCTCGAGCGGTTCCAACTCCTGCGCCCCTCTCTGGAGGAGGGGGTCTCCTTGGCCCGTGTGGCCCGCGACCGAGGTCTCGCCCTCCGCACGGCCCGACGCTGGGTCTCCCAATACCGCCGCGAAGGACTGGTCGGGCTGGCCCGCAAGGGGCGAAGCGACCGAGGCAAGCGACGTCTCTCCGACACACTGCGCCAGGCCATCGAGGGCCTGGCCCTGATGAAACCGCCGCTGTCCGCGGCGTCCATCCATCGCCAGGCCATCACCCTCGCCGAGCAGCTCGGGGAGTCTCCGCCGGGATACGACGCCGTCTATCACCTGGTCCGCGACCTCGATCCGGCCTTGGTGACCCTGGCCCACGAGGGGACGAAGGCCTATGCCGAGACCTTCGACCTGGTCCACCGTCACGAGGCGACCGGCCCCAACGCCGTCTGGCAGGCCGACCATACGGAACTCGACATCGTACTGAAAGACGGGCAGGGGGGCGCCGAGAAGCCGTGGCTGACCGTCATCCTCGACGACTACAGCCGTGCCGTGGCGGGGTATACGTTGTTCTTCGGCAGCCCCTCGGCGATCCAGACGGCCCTGGCCTTGAGACAGGCAATCTGGCGCAAGGGCCGACCTGGCTGGCAGGTTTGCGGAATCCCCGAGGTCCTCTATTCTGACCACGGCAGCGACTTCACGTCCCATCACCTCGAGCAGGTCGCCGCCGACCTCAAGATTCGCCTGATCAACTCAATGGCCGGGCGGCCCCGCGGCCGGGGGAAGATCGAGCGGTTCTTCGAGAGCGTCTCCCAGGTTCTCCTCCCGCGGCTGCCCGGCTACGCGCCCGCCGGAGCCGACCCGAAAGCGGAGCTGACACTGGCCGGGCTGGCCGTCGAGCTGGAGCGGTTCCTGGTCGACGAGTACCACAACGAGCACCACACGACGACCGGGTTCAAGCCGCACGAGCGGTGGGTCGCTGGCGGGTTCCTGCCGCGGCTGCCCGAGTCGCTGGAGCAGCTCGACCTGCTGCTGCTGACGGTTCCCAAGACGCGGCGGGTCCACCGCGACGGCATCCGGTTCTCGGGGCTGCGGTACATCGACACGATGCTGGCGGCCTACGTGGGGGAGGATGTTCTACTGCGGTACGACCCGCGGGACGTCACGGAGGTCCGGGTCTTCCACGAGGGCCGATTCGTCTGCCGGGCGATCTGCCAGGAGCTGGCCGGCGAGACGGTCCCGTTGCGTGAGGTCATCCGGGCCCGGGAACGACATCGTCGCGAGCTGCGCCGGACGATCCAGGATCGACGTAAGGTTGTGGATTCCCTGCTGGAGGCCCGCCGCGGGTGCGTGACCGATGGGACACCGGACGACGCCCCGGAGAGCCCCCCGGAACCCCAACGGCCTGGGAGGACGCTCAAGCGGTACGCCGATGACTGACGCGACGGGCGTGGCCTTCGTCGAGACGCGGGAATACCGCCGGTTCCGCGAGTTCTGCGACGCCTGTCGCCGCGATCGCTACATCGGGCTCTGCTACGGACCGGCCGGGGTGGGTAAAACTCTCTCGGCCCGCCGCTACGCCGACTGGGACCGGGTCGAGGCAACCAACCCGTATGCCGACTTCGGAGACTTCCGGTCCGATGACGTGCCGGGCAATGGGTGCGTCCTGTACACCGCAACGGTGGTGAACTCCCCGCGGCAGATCGAGGACGACATCGCTCGACTGTTCCGGAGGATGCATCAGCTGGTCCGCCAGGCTATCCGCACCGAGGCGGAGCCAGGGATCGCCGCGGCGCAGCGGAGGCTCGAGGAGGAGAGAGACCACCTCCTCATCGATCACGACTGGTTCTCCGGCCCATCGGAGCGCCTCCGACGGGCCAAGGCCGCAGTCTCCGAGACCATCCTCGATCGTGCGGATCGGGACCGAGGGGCCCGCAACCCGACCGATCTGCTCCTCGTCGACGAGGTAGATTGGGTCAAGACGTCGGGCCTGGAGCAGCTCCGCGCGATCTTCGACGGCTGCGGGCTCGGCCTGGTGCTGATCGGCATGCCCGGGCTGGAGCGACGACTGGCGCGGTACGCCCAGCTGTACTCGCGGATCGGGTTCGTGCATGAGTTCCGGCCGCTGGGGGCGCCGGAGGTCCGCGCTCTGCTGGCGGGCTGGCGTCCGCCCGGGGTGGCGCTGCCCGAGGACCTGCTGGCCGACGCCGAAGCGGTGGCGACGATCATCCGGATCACCGGGGGTAACTTCCGGCTACTGAATCGGCTGCTGACGCAGGTGGCGCGGATCCTGGCGCTCAACGGGCTGGCGACGGTGACGCGTGAGGTCGTCGAGGCGGCGCGGGAGGTCCTGGTAATCGGCGCCACCTAGCATCGGGCCGTCGGCGACCGGTCGAGTCGATCCCGGACGGGGTTGGAGGCGCCCCCCTGCCCTGGTCGAATTAATGATAGACAAAGGACATTGTGTGCTGTAAAAAATGGAGCAGGGGACTTATCCAAGATGAGCGATTCGACCGAGATCATCCGGCACCCGGGACACGACCGGACGCTCGCCCGACGCCGCCGGGCCGACGACCATGCCGGGCCGCCGCCGGCGATCGTCACCGCCGCGGGCGCCGGGGCCGAGTTCGCCTGGGACGAGTTCTTCAAGGGCCAGCTCGCCAACGCCTACACCCGCCGGAACTACGCCCACGCCGTGCGCGACTTCCTCGCCTGGTGCGACCGCCCTGACCGGCAGATCCCGCTCGTCCGCATCACCCCCGGCCACGTCGGCGACTACCTGGGCGACCTCCAGCTCGCGACCCCGACCAAGAAGCTCCGCCTGGCTGCGCTGAGGAAGTTCTTCGACCTACTGGTGGTCCGGCACGTCATCATACTAAACCCGGCCGCAAGCGTACGGGCCGAACGCTACTCGACCGTCGAGGGCAAAACTCCTGAGATCGGCACCAAGCAGGCCCGCGACCTCCTTAAGTCGATCGACGCCTCGGAACTCGTCGGCCTCCGGGACCGGGCCATCCTCGCCGTCCTGATCTACACGGCCGCCCGGGTTGGCGCCGTGGCCAAGCTAACCATGAACAGCCTCCGGCACGACGGGACGCAATATTCCCTGCGGTTCTCCGAGAAGGGCGGCAAGGCCCGCGAGATCCCCGTCCGGCACGACCTGGAGCGGCTGCTGCTGGCCTACATCGAGGCCGCCAAGATCACCGAGGGCTCTCTCTTCCGTCCGGCGTTCCGCCGGACGAAGAAGCTGACCGCCAAGGCGATGAGCGGCATCGACATCTGCCGGATGATGAAGCGCCGGCTGAAGGCCGCGGGGCTGCCGGGGCAGTTCTCGCCCCACTCCTTCCGCGTGGCGACGGTCACCGACCTGCTGGAGCAGAATGTCCCGCTGGAGGACGTGCAGCACCTGGCCGGACACGCCGACCCGCGGACCACGCGGCTCTACGACCGGCGGCGAAAGAAGGTCACGCGGAATATTGTGGAGCGGATCTCGATCTGAACGACGGCGACGGAGTACGCCTTCGGCAGGGAAGGGCGATGATCTCTGCGAGTGGATCGAGGCAGCTGTCGGCGTCAGGAGGTGCAACCGGCCCAGGAACTTCCGGCTCACCAACCGCCTTGATCTCCGCGTTTCTAATGAGATCGGGAACCGAACCGGTATCTAATCGTATTGAGGGTGACCAGCCGCAGCCCGGCACGGCGAGTTTGGCATCCATCACAGGGCCTTCGATTCATGGACACGACAGTTCATTCGATCGATGTCGGGCTGAGTGTTGACCTTCAAGGGATCATCAGGCAGCACGGGCTCGTCAATATCTGGTTCGAAGACGCGGAACTGATGCGGGAAATCCAGGCATCGCCCCCGACCGCCCCGTACGTCGAGCGGTTTGTAATGACCAATTGAACGAGACGATTTCGATCATCGTGCCCGAGGAGGCTCCTGCCAGCAACGACGCACTGTCAGAAGCTGTGTATGACCTTCCTTAGGATACCCCATTGGGATGAACTCAGGGCGGGTTTTTCCGGTGAACTGAGCCATCGCCCCGAGCTGGATCGGGCGGTCAAGCCCAAACGAGACCCGAAGTGGAACCGATGATGCACCAACCGACCCAGCCGAGTGATGACGGTCGATCGCTTCTGCAAGTCTACCTGCAGGAAATTGACGGCGTCCCGGTGCTCTCGGCTGATGAAGAGCGCGAGCTGGCCGAGCGGGTCGCCCAGGGTGACCCATATGCCCGCGACCACATGGTCAAGGCCAACCTCCGCCTGGTGGTGAATATCGCCCGCGGCTACCTGGGCAAGGGACTCTGCCTGGAGGATCTAATCGAGGAGGGTAACCTGGGGCTCATGCGGGCCGTCGAGGGATACGACGGCACGATGGAGACGCGGTTCAGCACTTACGCCAGCTATTGGGTCAAGCAGTCGATACGTCGCGCCATAATGAACAACGGCAAGCCGATACGGCTGCCGGCGTACATGGTCAGCCTGCTCTCGAAGTGGAAGCGGGCGCAGGCCATGCTCGCCGAGCGGCTCGGCCGGACGCCCACGCCAGACGAGATCGGCAAGGCCATGCGCCTCTCGAAGCGGAAGATCGGTATCGTCGCAGAGGCGATCCGGGTCAACAACCTCTCGCCGCACAACGAAACTCCTTCAGACAAGGGACCGGTGCTCGACGACGTCGTCACTGACGATCGCAGCAAGGCGTCCGAGGAGCAATTGATCGAATCGGAAGACCTCGACCGAATATCCGAGCACATCGGCTCGCTCGACGATCGCGAAGCCATGGTCATCCGCATGCGGTTCGGCTTGGACTCCTACAACCCGATGACCCTCCGAGAGGTCGGCGAGAGCCTCGGTCTGACCCGGGAGCAGGTCCGCCAACTGGAGAACCAGGCGTTGACCAAGCTCATGGCCTTGCTGGACGAGACTGGCGGACGCGACGGGACGGCGGACGGCCTCTCATCCAGCGGGCCGGGCGAACCCGCCCAGGCCGACCTGATCGCCGACCCACGTATGGAGGTAAATGCCCGAGGACAGTCCCTCCGCTCGCGCCTTCAGATGACCCTCCGAGAGGTCGGCGAGAGCCTCGGTCTGACCCGGGAGCAGGTCCGCCAACTGGAGAACCAGGCGTTGACCAAGCTCATGGCCTTGCTGGACGAGACAGGCGGACGCGACGGGACGGCGGACGGCCTCTCATCCAGCGGGCCGGGCGAACCCGCCCAGGCCGACCTGATCGCCGACCCATGTATGGAGGTAAATGCCCGAGGACGGTCCCTCCGCACGCACTTTCATTTCGACTCCTTTCCCGCCGCCGCCTTTCCCGCCGCCACCCTGTTCCACGACCGTCGTGAAGGGCGAGACCAACGCGCCGACAATCCTGAGGGAGAAGCGAACGAACCCGTACCATCCGAGCAAAAGCCGGAACGACGGCCCAAAAAACAGCGCCGCCGTCGGATTGACCCTTGTACTTTCGAGATTAACTACACAGATGACGAGCTTGAGATCATGAACGCGATGCAGCGGTTTAAGGTGCGGTCGGGCAAGGCGTTCCCCAGCCACGCGGACGTCCTCGAGGTAATCGACTCTCTAGGGTATTATCAGGTTACCACATATGGATCTCCAAAATCCATCGAGGAAAACCTTTCCGATTCTCTTTGCGCCGCATCTCCTGGCACAGAGGGAGATGCGGCGGGAGTGGTCACCGGGCAGTCAGGCGGCGTCTGCTCGGAGGCGGAGGCCGAGTTCATGAATGCCATGATGGATTACAGACGGAGAAGTGGACGACTGTTCCCAACATGGAGCGAAGTGCTCGAAGTGCTTAAGTTGCTCGGATACCAAAAACATGAATGAACATAATAATTCAGTGTTCCTATCATATAGTTTACAGGATACAAATTTAGTCAATTTAATCGAAGCCGTCTTGAAGTACAGCGGGGTCGGTGTATGGCGGTGCGAGTCGGACTTGGCCCCCGGCCTGGAGTTCCGCCGGGAAATTGAGGGCGTGATTGCCATGTCCGACACGCTCGTAGTGGTCGTCTCCCGGTATTCGGCGGCGTCCGATTGGGTCCGCCATGAGGTTGCCCTCTTCTCGTCCAAGACCCCGCCGGGACGGGTGATCCCCGTCTGTCTAGACCCGACGCCCGCGAACTCAGTGTTCGTCGGGCTTGACAAATTCCAGATAATTGACTTTTCCCAATGCATGTTGACCGGATTCGTCAACCTACTGAATGCGTTCGGGAAAGATTTTTACTATCGCGAGAAGAGGAAGGACAGGGATGCTCGAAAGAAGAGGGACCGGCGGGATCCGAGGAATAGCGCCCGGCGTCTGAGGCGGCGCTTCTGGCTGGCGTTCGAAAAGGCTACGGGCTACGGGAAGTTCGACAACGTCACGCTCGGGCCGAGGATTAGAGGAAAACTCACAGATATATTGTATTCTAAAGTTTATGACTTCATATTACATGACGAGCGGGGTAACGATTACGATCCAGGCGCTGCCTTGCGGGAAGCCGTCGAACTCGTATGGGTCCGGGCGCAAGGGTTGGGGGCGGAGGAGTCGGCGACCTCCGCGATAGGTCTCGTCGAGTCGGTGGCAGACGCAATATCGACGAAGTACAGGGTTGCGTCGGTGGACCGGCGGTTAGGACCGGACCGGCGCAACCAGAATTCGATCGAGAAATCTGACATGACGGATAATCAGGAATCACCAATCTCGACCATAGACCGTGGTGTGAAGAATGCCCCCCCAAAGCGGCCGTCTCCGTGAAGTAGTCCCAGTTGGGAGCGTTACGATGGAACAGACCGGCTCCTTCTTGCAAACGCTCAGCAGTGGCTTGACCATGGGTCTCAGTACAGATCGCTAGTTGTCTAACATTTTCGCTATTGAGAACATCGATGACTCTGCCCAGTGGAGCAAGCCGAACGCAGACCTTCCGAATCCTCAGCCTAGACGGCGGCGGCATCATGGGTGCGTTCCCGGCGTCGGTGCTCGCGACCTTCGAGCGATCGACTGGAAAACGGATTGTAGATCACTTCGATCTTATTACCGGGACATCGACCGGTGGGATCATCGCCATCGGCCTGGCGCTGGGAGCCTCGGCTGAGGAGATCTGCCGGTTCTATCGCAACGAGGGGTTGGCGATCTTCCCCAAGCGGGTTGGTTTCCGGAAGTACCTCGGCAGGGTCAAAAACTTCCTGCGCCCGAAATACTCCAACGAAGCCCTTCGCGCCACCATCCAGAAAGTCGTCGGGGACCGTCCCCTGGGGCAAGCGAAGACGAGGCTGGTCGTCCCTTCCTACGACGTCAACACGGGGAAAGTCTATGTGTTCAAGACACCCCACCACACTGGCTACCTGAACCATGCAGACCTGCCGGCGGTGGACGCGGCCCTGGCTACCTCCGCGGCGCCGACCTACTTCCCGGCCCACACCATCCCCGGTCGCGGCACCTTCGTCGACGGTGGATTGTGGGCGAATTGCCCGGCGATGGTCGGGCTGGTGGAAGCCTTGGGGTTCCTGGACAAGGCCCCCGAGCAAGTGAGGCTCCTGAGCATTAGCACGACCAGCTATCCCTACCGGATCGGCAACCCCGACCGACCGCGTGGCCTTATCGGCTGGGCGCCGCAGTTGATTGACACATTCATGTTTGGACAAGCGCAGTCATCTGTGAATATGGCGGTTTGCCTGTTGCGTCGAGGCCAATTCCACCGCATCGATTACTTGGTGCCTCCAAAAACGTTTCAGATGGACAACGTCCACTGTGTGGAGCAGCTCATTGGCATGGGGCGACAGATCGCCGAACTGAATGAGAACATGCAGGTGGTGAGTCGAGAGTTTCTCAATGGTCAGACGGTCGAGCCGTTCGAGGCTGGTGGACGACCTTAGACGGCCACCTCAGAAGAGCCGTAAGCCAAAGCCAGGCGATGGTGCCAGATAGCTCCCAAGAAGCTGTGCCAGAAAGCGGACAACTTAACACATGCTGGCATCTCCTTCATCGTTTCCATGACATAACGTCCTTTATGACCTACAGACGACCGCCCGTCAACTGACAGGGGGCAACCCGAAAGGGCGTAGCGAATAGTGAACGGACGTCAACCGATGCGTTGGGAGTGGCGCGCTGTTATTCCGGGGAGTCCAACTCGGACGTCAAGGTCTTGGTCAGCTCGATCTCTTGTCGCTCTCGCTGCAACTCGGCCGCCAACTCCGCCTCCGTCGGCAAGTGCAGCTTGTACCGCGACGCGAAGATCTGCGTGTTCCCCTCGGGCAGCGCGTACCGGACTACCGCCTCGCTCTTGTCCGTGCAAAGGATGATCCCGATCGGCGGGTTCTCGTCCGGGGCCGTCAGCTCGCGCTGGTAGTAGTTGACGTACATCTGCATCTGGCCGAGATCCTGATGCGTCAGCTTCCCAACCTTCAGATCCAGCAGGACGAAGGAGTGCGTGAGCCGGTTGTAAAAGACAAGATCGATGAAGAAATGTTCGCCGTCGACTGTGACCCGCTGCTGGCGTCCCATGAAGGCGAAGCCTTTGCCAAGTTCGAGCAGAAACTGTTGGAGCTTGGCAATCAAAGCTCGCTCCAGGTCGGATTCGCGGAACCGCTCGTCCTGGCGGAGCCCTGTGAACTCGAGAACCAGCGGGTCTTTCACCAAGTCGGAGGGCTGTGTGATCTCGTGCCCTTTCTGGGCCAGCGCCATTACCCCTGCCTTGTCACGACTGAGGGCCAGGCGATCGAAGAGGAGCGAGTTGATCTGGCGCTCCAGTTCGCGCGTCGACCAGCGTGCGTTGACCGCCTCGGCCTCGTAGAACGCCCGCGCGTCGGGGTTGTCGACCCGAAGTAAGAGCCGGTAGTGGGTCCAGGATAATTGTCGACGCATTGCGTCGACTTTCGGGTAGGCCAGGAAAAACGCGCGCATGTGGAAGAGGTTGGACCGATCGAACCCCTTTCCAAACTCAGCCGAGAGCCGTTCGGAGAGACCATCAACAACGCGTTTGCCATAGTCGGCCCGTCCCCTCCCCGCTTGCTCGTCTTCGACGATGACGCGGCCGACTTCCCAATACGCCTCGACCATAGTGGTGTTGACCGCCTGCCAGGCACGATTCCTAGCCGTGGTGAGGATCTCGCGGACTTGATGGTAAAGTGTATTGACGCTGGAGTCGGTCGCCGTTAGCCCGCCGGTTTTGGACCGCGTTGCAGGCGTCTTGGGCGATGGCTTCTTGGGTAGATTGCGTTTCTTTGCCATACTCGATGTTATAGCACGCTCTCGCACGCAAGGGCAAATACTTCAGCGGTTTATGTCCGACGATAATCGATAACCGGCTTTATTGGACACGTGCGACAAAAGTCGCGTTGAAAATCCCCTCCTTTTGGTCGGGATTTCGTGGCGTTCGTTGATCGCTCGCGTTAATGTCCCTTCATTCATTGTTGAAGGGGCAACGCCGTGCGATATCTGGAAGACCCACGCC